>JAITIB010000081.1 GCA_031279675.1 Puniceicoccales bacterium
CGCGCGCGCGGCATCCGTCTTCCCGAAAAAATGCGCCTTGCGCACGCCAAGCATATCGAGGTCGATCCCGACGCCGAATATATCCACGCGTCCGAAGCCGCCCACGAGGCCTTCCGCGACATTAAGTTTGGTGTCCGCATCCACTGGGGCATGTACACAGTCAAGGGCTGGGCCCGCGCCTCCTGGGCTTACCTCGACCTCCCCAACGCCAAGAAAAAAGAATACAACGAGCTCTACAAAACCTTCAATCCCACCGAGTTCAACGCCGACGAATGGATGGATCTCTTCACCCGCAGCGGCATCCGTTGCGTCGCCATCACCACCAAGCACCACGAAGGCTTTTCGCTCTACCACACGCAGACCCGCGTCAAAAAACGCCTCAATTTCGACGACCCCAAAAAAATCTCCATCGAAGACTGCGACCTCGCCTACAGCGTCGAGGAAACCCCGTTCAAGCGCGACATCATCAAAGAAACCGTTGAGGCCGCCCGTAAACACAATCTCATGATAGACCTCTACTATTCGAATCCCGATTTCTACGACGCCGACTTTCGCCCCTACGCGGGCCACCCTGGAAAGAAAATCCCGCGCACCCAGGAAGACACCGACCGCCTCGTTGCACGCCACCGCGAACAACTTCGCGAAATTCTCACCCGTTACGGCAAAATAGACATGGTCTGCCTCGACATTGACGGCATGAAAGACATCTGGCCCCAACTGCGCGAAACCATGAAAATGCTCCGCAAAATCCAGCCCGACGTCATGTTCCGCAACCGTGGCATCGCCAACTACGGCGACTACTACACCCCCGAAGCCACCGTTCCCAAAGGGAAAGAAGCCACCAACATGCCCTGGATGGTCATCTATCCCCTCGCCTCCTCCTGGGCTTATGACAAAAATGCCAACAATTACAAAGGCACCCACTGGATTATCTGGAACCTCGTGGACAGCGTTTCCAAAGGCGGCAGTTTCATGGTCGGCATCGGCCCCGACACCACCGGGCGTTTCCACCCCAAAGCCATCAGGCAACTCGAAGAAACAGGCCATTGGCTCAAAACCAACGGCAAAGGCATCTACGACACCCGCCCGCGCGACAGCTCCTATAACGAAGGCCCCTTCCGCTTCACCCGCACCAAGGACGGCACCCGTGAATACGCTTTCACAAAAAAATGGCCCGGCCCCACGTTTGAACTCACCACCGTCCAACCCAAACCCGGCTCCGCGGTGTATCTCCTTGGCCACGACGAAGCCCTCTCCTGGGAAGCACTCCCCACCGGCGGCATAAAAATCACTCTCCCCGCACAATTCCAAGACTCAAAAAAACGCCCCGGAAAACACGTCTGGGCATTCGAGTTTACGGTCAAATAGTCGGCGGCATTGCCGCGGCTGTTCCATCGCGCAGCCCCAACGGGGCGTCATGTGATAGCCCGGGGCAACGCCCCGGGTTTCGGAAAGCATTTATTTTCCAGCCCTGAAAGGGCGTAATGGGTCGCCATTGCGGGAAAATCCAACGGGACATTGCCCAAGGCGGACACGGTGACGCCCTTTCAGGGCTTCTTGTCCTGCTTGACCTTGTTCCCGGGGCGTTGCCCCGGGCTGTCACATCATGCCCCGTTGGGGCGGAAAACACAGCCGCCGTTGCCGCGATTTTCCGCATATAGTTTTTAACTCCGCTCTAAACAATACAGCTTATCTCTATGCAGACACCTTCGGCAACCTCTTTGCAGGTTCCCTGCCTGCAGTATTCGGTGCGGGCAACACCGCTGCCGGGCAAGGTGCTCTACAAAGTCTCTCCTCCCTCGGAGAAGATGATGCCCGGGATTATCTGCACAGAAGAAATATTAATATTCAGGCGCAACTAAATAATCCGCAAGACACTTCAACCAAAACAACAGCACCAAACAACGCTGGCATTAAAAGGTTAGTCGCAACCCACTACTCACCAAGCCTATTAACCAGAATCTTCTTCCCCGCCTCGTACGCTGTTATTTACAAGCCGGCTGACGGAGATTATCCCGACCCTGAGCCGGATCCGCTATGTCCGGAGAAAGATGCCGAGGGCAATCCTCAGTGTTTATACAGGGAAAGCTGCGGGATAAATCTGAACGGATTAGTTATGCGATCGGGGATGCTTGCAGGGAAGAAGGAGTTCAAAACCCAAGGTGGGATTCCTGGGTCCCTGATTGCAGAGATTGTGATCAGCCTTGTGAACCGCTGTGTGACTGTAACCAGAGTACAGGTTACGTAAATAAGTGCCAGGATCAAAAACGGGATCCGGCTGACCCAAGTAAATGTATAAAAGACGGGAATCCGTATGAGGACTTCACCAAAACCTGTCCGCCGGGCTGTACCGACAAGTGCAAATGTGACGATTCAACAGGTTATTTACAAGAGTGCACCCGATATACCTTCAACTCCGGTACGAAGGAGTGCGGACTACACGTAACAGAAGGATATACGAGGAAAGATCTTTCTAAACTCCTCATCAGTAAATTTTTGTATTTTCTTTGGCGCGCCCACACCTGAGAGATAAACATGTTTATCTCCAATTTGACGCATAGTATAAGCATGGCGAGGTAATATTGGTATTGTATACGCACGCGGGTTTATACCTAAAGAACTTATATCGTTGGTAGCTACATAAGTAATGTAATCAGCCTCATTTAAAAGTCTTAGTTCGTCAAGAGAAATTCTCTGAAGCTTTTTGCCAAGTAAATTCTCAATCACAGTGCCTGCGTCAAGACCTGCAGGACCACTAAAACCATCGAATAATCCTCTTTCAATTCCCTCATACCAACAGGCTATTTCTATAGCTCTACCTGTACCGTCCCCGCCTGCGAAATGTCTAATGTTTCTGATATCTTGGTCGGTGACATGGTAACGTTTGCCGTCAAGTATAATTTCTAACCCGTTATCCACCCTTCTCATTTTTTTAGCGGCAAGTTTATTTGCTTTGGCGTTAAGTGTTATCGTATTTATCGCGGCAATTGTAGAACAATTAGATAAAGTCTGTTCAGTTAATATTTTGGGGTCAAGTTTACCTGTGGGGGCCGAGATAGAGAGGAAACGGCCTCTGATAGGGGTAGCAGTACCAGCTAAACCTCCAAGGAAGCTTTCAGCACGCTTAGCTTGTCGTGCTGGGTTTAGCTCCGGATTGCCCCCGTAGCGTTCATATGCAACCATCCTGCCGAGATCGTCTTTATGATGAGTCACCGTACGATTCAGCGGATTGTTCGCACAATCTTGCACGCCCTTGAGAGCTTCTGCTATTCTCAGCCTGATACCCTTCGGGTCCCCGGTGTAGCAGCCCAGAGATCTTAACTTAGCATAAAACGTATCCATGACCTTTTTAGTCAAAGCCTCGGCCTCGGCGGGTTTCAAACCGCTGCCCTTGTGTATCCAGTGGAAAAACCGCAAATTCTCAGGGTTCTGCGGATGGTTGGCGAATGCATTAAAAAAGTTAAGTCTCGGTTTTAAACTTCTCACAAACGCAACCAGTTCAGCGCCTTTGAAGTTCTTACCTCCGGCAGCAGCAAACACCTTGTCCAGCGCTTTTTGAGACGCAGCGTTCAATTCCGCTTCAGATGCCTCCCCGCCGCAGCGCTTGCAGCCCTGCCCGCGTTCCTTGCCGCCGACTGTGCGTGCACATTTGCAGGCAGAAACACCCCCGCGGTGAGTACTCCTAATGTCTCAAGAAAATCTCCGCGGTTTGTCAGCTCGCCGCGGCTCCACTCATGCCATTGGGGGGGGGGGAGTGGCCTCGACGGGACATGGTCCGGTTCGCTTCGCTCGGAAGTCGCGCTACGCGCGATTCCGCCTGCGGCGGGGCGCGGTGTCCGCGCGGTCTTTGACGCGCACCGTCCGCCAAACCGCTTGGATGCGGCCTTGGGAAGGAGTTGATTCGCGTGATTGGTTTTCATGCGCGCCGGCGATTCCAAAAATCCGCGCCCTGTCAAGAGCGTTTTGAAAGTTTTTTTGAGGGGCACTTGACCGCTCCGGCGACCGAGTCCGCCGCTCCGCGGATCTGCCAAGATGCCTATGTGCCTTTCCGGTTTTGGCCGGATGATGGGAGCGCTGTGATGGTATTAAACCGGCATGTCTATATTTATAACTTTTCGCGACAAGCCCTGATAAACACAGGATGTCGGGTAAAATGTATTCATGCCGGGTTAATAGTGCGAAAAAAACTTTGGCGGCGGTGAAGAGTTCACGTGGCCGTAACACTGTCGCCACGCGGATGGCACGCAAGAGGGATAGCTTGGGGGGACTATGCGTTTTTCATTTTTCAAAAGAGAGAAGCCGGTTGGAGCGTTCCGGGCGCGACGGGGGCGATTGCTGGGGTTGTCCGCGGACGATGTGATGCGTGTGTTTTTTCGCGGGAATGCGTTTGCGGCCTTTGTTGTGCTGGGACTTATTGTGATATTTTTGTTCCGGGAAGGGCACGAGTTCTTTGGGCAGTACCGGGAAAGCCTGGTCGTTTACCGGCGGGCGGGGTTGGAGTTTGTGGATGTGTTGAAAAAGGAGGAGCGCGGGTTTTCAGCGCTGGGACGGCAGTGGGATGCGGTTCGCGTGACGGCATCGGAAAAGGGCGGGGAGGCAGGAGAGCTGGGGGCAATTGATGCGTTCTCGGAAAATTTGCATGACGCGTTTGCTCCCGTGCGCGGGTTGATCGCGGAATTGGGGGAGGTGGCGGGAGAACGCAAGAGTGCGCTTGTCGCGGGAACGCCGATTGACGGGACGGAAGACCCCGGAGTGTTTGTCTCGCGGGTGCCGCAGGTGCGGATGTTGAACGGGAAGCTGAGAACGGAGTTGAGGCGGCTGTTGGACTCAATGCCGGCGGGGCCGGAGGAGGTGAAAGCGCGGATGGCGGAGTTTCGTGAAGGCACAGGTGTGTTTTTGGGGAACTTGGGCGAGGTGGAGGCGGAGCTGGCGGCATGGGATGGCAAACGCGCTGTCGGATGGTGGGAGGCGTGGACGGGGTTTGTGTTTGGGCGCGAGTGGCTGACGGCGAGTTTTTGGCAGGACTGGTATGGGCTGTTGCCGTTGTTGTGCGGCTCGGTGCTGGTCTCGTGCGTGGCGCTGGCGATTGCGATACCGCTGGCGGTGGGCGCGGGGATATATGTGAACCGGTTTGCCGGAGAACGGGAACGGGCGGTGGTCAAACCAGTGATTGAGTTTTTCGGCGCGGTGCCGTCGGTGGTGCTTGGTTTCTTCGGGATTGCGGTGCTGGGGACACTGTTGCGGGACGTGTCCCAGTGGGAATGGCTGCGGTGGGTGCCGGGGTTTCCGTTCGCGGAACGGCTGAATGCGTTGACGGCGGGATGCCTGCTGGGATTTATCGCGATTCCGATCATGTTCACGCTGGTCGAGGATGCGCTGGACGGCGTGCCCGGGGCGTTGAGCGAGGCATCGCTGGCGCTGGGGGCAAGCCGGTTGCAGACGGTGTTGGGCGTGGTCATTCCGGCGGCGTTTCCGGGGATTGTCTCGGCGGTGTTGCTGGGGTTTGGGCGCGTGGTCGGGGAGACGATGGTGGTGCTTCTGTGCGCGGGGAACCGCATTGCGATTCCGGATTTTTCGGCAGGGGTGGGCGTGGTGGCGCAGCCGGTGCATACGCTGACGGGGATTGTGGCGCAGGAGATGGGCGAGGTGGTAAGGGCTTCGATACATTACCGGGCGTTGTTCGTGGTCGGGCTGGTGTTGTTTTTTCTTTCGCTGTTGATCAATTGCGTGGCGGTGCGTTTTGCGCGGCGAATGTCGAGGCAGGCGGCGGGGCGATGAGCTGGAGGCGAAATCTCTGGACGGAGCGGGGGGCGGACGGCATGTGTCTTTTGAAATGAGTATGTGTTTTCGCCGAGTCACGAGCCTTGTTGTTTTCATTGCCGTCGCGGGAGTGTCCCAGGCGGCGCCGTTGCGCGAGGCCGACGTGGCACCAGGGGCCGCATGGTTTGCGCACGTGGATTTTGAGAAACTCGGGAAGTCCGAGGCGGGGAGGATTTTTCACGAAACGTTCCCGAAATTTGGGGGCGCGCTGGAGCGGCTGCGGAAGGAGGCGGGCTTTGATGTGCGCGAGCATCTTTCGGGGGTCACGGTTTACGGCTCGAAGCGCGAAGGGCGGGGCGCGGTTGTGATACGGCACGGATTTTCCAACGAGAAACTTGCCGTGTGGTTGAAGCCTTATCTCGTCGCAGGCCCGGAAAAAACCGGGAGCCATTACGCGTTGCCCGTGGGACGGATAATGCCGGCGGCGCCCATCAAGACGGTTGTGGCAACCCTGCCCCGGGAAGGGGTTGCGGTGCTAAGCGTGGACGAGGAGGGAGTGACGGAGGCGGTCGCGCGGCTTGGCGAAGGCGGGAGTGCTTCGGAAAAGGAATTGTTTGCGTTATTCGCAACGGGAACGGTGGAGGTGACGGGAGGCGAAAAGGTGACGCCGAAGGAATTCAGGGCAAAGGCGTTCATAGTGGCGGGGGCAAACGTGAGGGAGTTGGCTGCGGGGCGCGGGAAAGAGCTTCCCGGGCTGGATGCGATGGGACGCATGCAGGTTTTTGTCTCGGGCGAAGGCGGGGACGTCACGGTGTTGCTGGGGGTGCAGATACGCAGCAAGGAGGAGCTCGCGGGAATACGCGAATTGCTCCATGCGTTTGCCATCGCACAGCGTCCACGATTCAAGGGACTGGTGCTCAAGTCCGGGACGGCAGAGGGAAAAGATGCGGTGGCGGGAGGACCGTGGCTCGTCGTGAAGGTGGCGATGCCGGCGCGCAGTCTCGTCGCCGGGCTTGCGGCAGAGCGCGAGCAGCTGGCAGGCGCGGTCGGGGGATCTTGACGGCGCGCGTTTTTCTACTGGACAAGGCCTCGGTGCGCGGGTGTTCAATGAGAACGAGTTTCAATCATGGACATTTCCTCCCTTAAAGTCGGACAGAGGGCGCGCGTCGTGCATCTGCACGCGTCGCAACCGGCAGAGCAACGGCTCATGGCCCTTGGGCTGATGCCGGGCGTGATTGTCAGGCTGGCGCGCGTGGCCCCGCTCGGGGATCCGATTGCCATCGAGTTCCGCGGCCAGTGTGTGAGCATGCGCAAACGCGAGGCGGGCGTGGTCGAAGTGGAGCCGCTGGGTTGAAGACTGTCCGATGGCCAAGGCACCCTCACGCGCACCGCTTGTCGCCCTGATCGGGAATCCCAATGCCGGAAAATCCACGCTCTTCAACGCGTTGACCGGGTTGCGCCAGCGCATCGGGAATTACCCCGGGGTGACGGTGGAGCGCAAATCGGGCTGGATGACATTGCCGGACGGGGAACGCGTGGAGGTGCTGGATTTGCCGGGACTTTACAGCCTTGCGGCATCCTCTCCCGACGAGCGCATCGTGATTGACACACTCTGCGGACGGATCGGCGCGGAACGGATTCCCGACGCGGTCGTATGCGTGGTGGATTGCACGAACCTGCTTCGCAACCTGTTCCTCGCCTCGCAGGTGGCCGAGCTCGGGATTCCGATGATGCTCGTGCTCAACCAGGCCGATGTGGCGCGGAAGCGGGGCGTGGAGATTGACACAGGGCGCTTCTCGGAACGCCTCGGGGGGATCCCCGTCGTGCCCGCCTCGGCATGGCACGGCGAGGGAATCGCGTCATTGAAGGGAGCGCTGGCGGGAGTGCTGGAAAAAAGAACGCCCATGCGACGCATCCTGTGGAACGAGGGAGTCGCGGAGGCATTGCGAATTTTGCGCGAAGGCTTGATGCGCGAAAAGGACGGCGGGGCCGCCGCGGTCCCGGACGCGATGCTGCAGAGGATGATTTTTGACGCGACACCCGACCCGGGCGGCGGATGGCTGGACGGGCCCGCGCAGGCGCACACGGGGAGGCGGAGGCTCGTGCTCGCGGCGCGCGAACGCATCCGGCACGCGGGACTCAACCCGTTTGCCGCGGAGGCGGTGTTGCACTACGAGCGAATGGGCGCGGTGATTGAGGGGATTGTGGTGGAGCGCGCCAAGGAGGGCGGGCACACGTTTTCGCAACGGCTCGACGAAGTGCTTTTGAGCCGGATACTCGGGACGGCGATTCTCCTTGTCGCGATGGCAGGCATGTTTGCCTCCGTGTTCTGGCTGGCCGAAATTCCCAAAGGCTGGCTGGAAACGCTGTTCGCGGGGATCGGCGCAGGCATCGAGCCCTGGATGGAGGAGATGCCGGCGTTGCGCAGCCTCGTGATTGAGGGCGTCATCGGCGGCGTGGGCGCGTTCATGAGTTTTCTCCCGCAGATCCTGATCCTGTTCTTCTTCATCACCCTGCTGGAGAACACCGGATACATGGCGCGGGCGGCGTTTTTAATGGACCGCCTCTTCTCATGGTGCGGGTTGAACGGAAAATGTTTTGTGCCCATGCTCTCCGGCTACGCCTGCGCCGTGCCCTCCGTGCTCGCCACCCGCACGATCGAGGACCCGCGGGCACGGGTCATAACGATCTTCCTCATCCCATTCATGAGCTGTTCGGCGCGCCTGCCCGTATATACCCTGATGACAACGGCGTTCGTGGTGCCGCAGGCAGGCGCGTTCAAAGGCGCCATGGTCATGGTCGGGATGTATCTGGTCGGGCTGGTGGTGGCAATTCCGGTGGCGTGGGTGCTGACACGCGTCGTATTGCGGATACGCGTCCGCTCCTTCGTGCTCGAATTGCCGCGTTACCAGATACCGCGCGCGCGCGACGTGCTCTGGCGCATGTGGCAGGCGGGCGCGGAATTTGTGAAACGCGCGGGGACGATCATCTTCGCAATAACAGTGATCGTCTGGGCGCTCCTGTATTTCCCGCACACCACGGAAACGGCGGTGACAACGCGCAAGGTATTCATCGAGGAACTCTCCGGATCGACGGGAAAAACCCCCGGACAGATCGAGGCGGCATTGGCGGAGGAAAGCGCAACCGCCCGCCAGGACGGCGCCACGGAGGCGGGCCCGCTCACGAAGGCACTCGAACACCGCGTGAGCGCCGCACACATCGAGGACAGCTACCTCGGACGGTTTGGCAAAGCCGTCCAGCCAGTATTTGCCCCCGCGGGCTTTGACTGGAAGATCACCGTGGGCGTGCTGGCCAGTTTTCCTGCACGCGAAGTCATCGTCTCCACACTCGGCATCACCTACAGCCTCGGCGCCGAGGCCGGGGCGGACAGTGACGCCCTTCACGCGGCAATGGCAAAGTCCACATGGAAAAGCGGCCCCCGCGCGGGCGCCCCCATATTCACGATTCCGGTGGTAATGGGCATCATGGTGTTTTTCGCCCTATGCTCCCAGTGCGGCGCAACCCTCGCGGTGATTGCCAAGGAAGCAGGCTGGCGCTGGGCCGCCGCCTCGTTCGTGTGCATGACAACGCTCGCATGGCTCGCAGCCGTCGCCTGTTACCAGGCAGGCCGCCTGCTGGGATGCGCGTAGCGCACACGCACGCGCCCGTCGGGGAAGGACACAAAGCCCACGAAATCCACGCCGCGCTCCGTCCGCGCCAACCGGTATTTCTCGGGGTGTATGTTCAGGCGCAAGCCCCCAAGGGGCGTCACCGAACCAGCACGCCATGAACAAGGCGCCATTGAGTCCATTGCGCCCTTTCAGGGCTCGCAAATAAATGATTCCAGAATCCCGGGGCGTTGCCCCGGGCTATCGCATGGCGCCCCGTTGGGGCTTCCCCGGTGCGCTTTTGCCCGCGCACACCATTGCCGTTGCCCCGGGCTGTCACATGACGCCCCGTTGGGGCTGG
>JAITIB010000035.1 GCA_031279675.1 Puniceicoccales bacterium
CCCCCCCCCCCCCCCCCCCCCCCCCCCCCCCCCCCCCCCCCCCCCCCCCCCCCCCCCCCCCCCCCCCCCCCCCCCCCCCCCCCCCCCCCCCCCCCCACGAGAAGACGCCGCAGAAGCGACACGCGCCTTTGCACTTGCTGTAACGCTGGAGTCAGTGATGAGAGACATGTCAGTGATGAGAGACATACAGGGAGTTCAGAATCAGAAGGATTGGGCGTATGGTGGCGAAACAGACGGCGGTGTCAATAGGGATTCTCGATTTTTTTTTGACCCCTCAAACACGCACTGCGCACCGCCCCGTCGGTGCCATCACCTGCGGTGCTGGTGGCTGATGAACACCAGCGGTGGCGCGCCCGGCATGAACAACGACGCGGAAGGGAGCCTGAGTATTTCGTGGAAGAGGTGCGAACGAAAAAGGGGGGGGATCGTCCCTGCCACACCAAGTCTTTTTTGACGATAAAACCACGCACACTTCACAAGCCGTGACAGGCAAGGCACGCCGTCCGATGAGACCCTGCGCTCTGGGCCCATTGCCCGGGACGAAAGCAACGCAAGAGTCTCCGTCGTGATCGAGAGCCATGCCAGCACTCTCGACAGCCAAGATGCGTTGCCCGGGATCGGACTGTTACCGGGGCGTCGGAAGAAATGCGCATGACAAGACTTTGGGCAGGTGGCGCGCCCGCGAAAAGCAGGGGATGTTTTTTGCTCGCCCCCGGGGATGCAAAGGTATGAGGCTCCGCTTATCGCCGACTTTGGCGGCAGTTTGGGGGCGCAGCCTTACATGGGGTTGACGGAACAGCTGCGCCAACAGAAACTTCTCAGAAATTCGGAAGATGATTGCCTATTGGATCGTGACCACGGTTGTGCGGGTCCGCACCTCCACGCCGGAGCCGGCATTCATCAAAAAATTCATGGGCGCCACGGATATTCACGAGACCAGCGCCCGCAAGGATGAAAAATGAGCGCCCCAGTCACTCATGTCCGGCAAATCCCCCACCATCTGCGCAAACAACTCGGACTTCGCCCCTTTCAACGCCTCGATGCGCGCCTCGACAGTGTCCGCCGCAATCATGCGGTAAACAAAGGTCGTTTTCCTCTGCCCCAAACGATGGATACGGTCCACCGCCTGCGCCTCCACGGCGGGATTCCACCACGGATCCATCAAAAACACATAGCTGGCGCTATGCAGCGTAATCCCCGTCCCCCCGGCACGCAAACTGGCCAGCATCACGCTCGCCCCCGTCCCCTCCTGAAACGACTCCACCGGCACCGCCCGGTCCACCGTCGCCCCCGTTAGCATGAACACGGGAACCCTCGGAAACACCCTCCCCAACTCCCCGCGCACACGCTCCAAGAAACGCACAAACTGACTGAACACGACCACGCGATGCCCATTGCCCAAAATCTCGCCAAGACGCTCCATCAACACACCCACCTTTCCCGAGACGGACACGCCCAGCGCCGCGTGCCCGGGCAGCAAGCCCGGATCGCAGGCGGCCTGGCGCAAGCGCAGCAGCAACGCCAGCATGTGCATCGTCTCGCCACGCGCCACCAACGCCTCCGGGGCGACATTGCCCAGCGCGGCGATCCCTTCCTCCACGAGACGCCGGTAAATCTCGCGCTGGACACCCCCCATCGGGCACGCCAGCGGAATGATGAGCTTGGGCGGCAAATCGTCCGCCACCACCGCCTTCGTTCGCCGCAACACAAAGGGACGGACCTGCCGCGCCAGCAACGCCACCGCACCCTCCGCATCGCGGCCCAGCCGCTTCTCAAAAGCAGCACGGCTTCCAAGCAAGCCCGGCATCAAAAAACGAAACACCGACCAGAGATCCAGCGGATGGTTCTCGACCGGAGTCCCCGTCAACGCAAGCCGCCGCCGCGCGCGTATTGCAAAACACGCCTGCGCCACCTTGGTTTTCGGATTTTTGGCAAATTGCGCCTCGTCCAGCACCGCGCAATCGAACTCCGTGCCCGCCAGCAAATCGCGATTGCGGAGCAACTGCGCATAACTCGAAACCCAAAGCTGGACGCCCTCCGGAAATTTTTCCCAATTGCACCCGCGCCCCAGCACACGCACCACCGTGCCCGGAAAAAAGCGCGCCGCCTCACCCACCCACACGGGAACAACACTCGCCGGGCAGACAACGAGCGCGGGACCCGAGGACGGCGCGGACAACAGAAGCGCCAGCGTCTGCAAGGTTTTCCCCAAACCCATCTCATCCGCGAGCAACGGATGCGTCCCCAGCGCAAACATGTGGGCCAGCCACGCCACACCTCGCGCCTGATAAGGCCTCAACAATGCGGACACTCCCCGCGGCAACGCCACCGCGCCCGGCTCGCGCAACAACGCCGCGCGCCACGCACGCAGGGACGCGTCCGCAACCACCCGCGCCCGCTCCTCGCCAAACAACGACAGAAACGCGTATTGTGGCAAAACCTCGCCCTCCGCACCCCATTCCGCCACCGCCGCCCGCTGGCGCTCATCCATCCGGGCAATACCCCGCCCCGGCACCCACACCGGGTTTTCCGGCGACGCCATCAGGCGCCGCGTCACATCCCCGGGCAACACATCCCCTCCAATCCGGAACCGCCAACGCCAGCAAAACGCACCACCCTTCCCGCGCGGCGCGCCACCGCCGCCAACACCACTCCCCGCGACATCGGGCACGGACTCGGCAAACATTTCCAAATTCAACGGCGGCAGCTCGCGCGCCAGCACCGCCAGCGCATCCACCCCGGACATGCGCCACCGGCGGGCCCACTCCACCCGCAATTCCTGCCGGACAAAACGCGCCACCTCGGTCACGCCCGCCAGACGCCACCCCGCCGCCCCGCGATCAAAAACAAAACCGCAACGCCTCGCCCGTGCCGCCAGGCGCAACAAATTCTCGCTCTCGCCCTTCCCCAACGGCAAACGCACCGCCGCCGCGCCCGCATCATACGCAAGACGCCGCCCGCCCCTCGCCTCCACCCACTTCGGAACGCACAAAAGATCCCCGCACCCATCCATCGAAAACGCCAGCTCCAACCCGCGCCCCGACTCCACCGGAGGAGACGGCGACGCCACCTCGGCAGGCGCGGATTTCGGCGGCGGAACAACCCTGTCACCAGATTTCCCGTCACACAACGAAAGCATCGCCGACTCGTCCGCCAGCAATTCCTCGATCTCATACACGCCCGCCGCCGCCAGCGCATCGTTCACGACACCATCCCCGAGCGACGTCCGCCAAAGCAAGCGCCCGTTCACCCACTCCAGCACCACATGCGCCATTCCCTCCTCCCACTTGAGAAAAACCGACGCCTCCCTGTCAAAAACACTTATCTCGCGCACCTCGCTGCGGCGGTAAATCGCGCGCGCCGCCTCCAAAACCCTGGGCTCAAAAAACGCCTCCCAACCTCCGGAAAGCCGCTCCAGCCAAAGCACAAGGGCCGATTCTTTGTAATTCCGGATCGCGGTGTTGAAAGACATGGGCGGCAAAGGAAAAATTGAAACACAAACCCCTCGGACATCCCTCAGGGCAAAAGCAAATCCGGTGTCGCAAAAAGCGGGATTCCGGGATTTTCACGGGAAAAATAACTGCAATTCCACTCACCCTGAAACAGCAGCACAAGGCGTCCGCACATGTCGCGCACAAGCTTTGCGCCCCCCAGGAACAGCCCGTCAAAATTTTCCGCCGGCACCGACGGCCCCACCCAGCGCGCCACCGTCCACGGCGCGTTTTCCATGCGGATCGCCGCGTTGTATTCCGACTGCAAACGGTGCGCCACCACGTCAAACTGCAACGGCCCGACGGCACCCAGCAACGGGACACTCCCGCCATCGGCAGGCGTGAACCGCTGCACCACCTTCTCCTGAAGCAACTGCTCCAGCCCCGTGCGGAAACGCTTGAACCCGCCCGTGTCCGTGTTGTGCAGCAACACAAAACATTCCGGCGCGAACGGCGGAATCGCATCAAACACAATCCCCGTGTCCTCCGAAAGCGTATCCCCGATGCCAAAATCCGGCAGCCCCGTCACCCCGAGCACATCCCCCGGCCACGCCACATCCATCGTCTCTCGCTCCTGCCCAAAGAGCTGGTGCGAAAACGACAGCCGGACCCGCTTGCCGCTCTGGCAGTGCACCACCTGCATGTCGCGCTCAAACCGCCCGGAGCACACCCGCAAAAACGCCAGCCGGTCGCGATGCCGCGGATCCATATTGGCCTGAATCTTGAATATGAACGCGGAGAACGCCGCATCCTCCGGCGACACCACCCGCGCGCCCGCGCTGCGCGGCCCGGGCGCCGGCGCATAGTCCAGAAAACCATCCAACAGCAAGCGCACCCCAAAATTGTGCATCGCACTCCCAAAGAACACCGGCGTCTGCCGCCCCGCCAAGACAGCCTCGCGCGAAAATGCCGTCCCCGCCCCGTCAAGCAACGCCACCTCCTCCTCCAAACGCCCAAAATCCGCCGGCGGAATGTTCCCGCGAATCACGGCATCGTCCAACGCCCCCACCGTCACCGCGGACTGGACGGCGCCCCCGCCCCCGCGCTCGAACCAATGCGCGCGCCCGCCCAACCGGTCGTAAACACCCCGGAAATCCATCCCGCTCCCAATCGGCCACGTCACCGGAAACACCTGCAAATCCAGCACCCGCTCAATCTCATCCAACAACTCAAACGGATTGCGCCCCGGACGATCACACTTGTTGATGAACGTGAAAATGGGAATCCCGCGGCGCCGGCACACCTGAAACAACTTCAGCGTCTGCTCCTGAATCCCCCTCGCCGCATCCAGCACCATCACCGCCGCGTCCACGGCAGTGAGCACCCGGTAGGTGTCCTCGGAAAAATCACGGTGCCCCGGCGTGTCCAGCAAGTTGACCGCGCAACCCCGGTATTCAAACTGCAACACCGTGGACGAGACCGAAATGCCGCGCTGCTTCTCAAGTTCCAAAAAATCCGACGCGGTTGACTGCTGGTTCTTCCGTGTCTTGACCGCACCAGCCAAATTCAACGCGCCACCGTAAAGGAGAAACTTCTCAGTCAGTGTCGTCTTTCCCGCGTCAGGATGGGAAATGATGGCGAACGTGCGCCGCCGCGAAATTTCCTGTGAGATACTCATAAACCCTCCACACAACCACAAAATCGAATCGCTCGGAAAGCGAAAAAATCCCGCCCCAACGGGAGATGTTGCCCCATGTGGAGGCGGCGGGAGCGCGGACACATGGGTCAATATGTCTATGGGTCTTCCCGCTCACCCTCCTTTTACACCCTTGCCTTCTCGACCCACACATGGGTTAGCTTCTATCTGGACCTTCAGAGAGAAGGTTCTCTTCAGAACTCTGCTCAGGGATGGACTCCGCATCATCAAATCCCTGTAGTCCGTCTTGGTATTCCAAGTCGGGGGCGGCTTGAATGCGCGGGGAAAGCGGATGAGGTGTGGATATTGGCGGGAATGGATTCACGTGCCGACCGGGGTGAGCGTGTAGCCGTCCTTGTGGTCGATGGATTGCCAGCCGAGTTGCGCGAGTTCGTTGCGGAGAATGTCGGCTGTGGCGAAATCGCGGGACTGTTTGGCGTGCCAGCGGCGTTCTCCGAGGCGGGCAATGGAGTCCGGGATTGTTGTGTCCGGGGTGGCGTTGGTGGTGAAGAGGTTGATGCCGAGGACGTAGAGGATGTTGGCAAGACCGGAGAGGTCCGCCCGTGCTTGGGCGGGGGTGCGTCCGGGGTTGGTGACGAGGGGGAGGATGGTGAAAATTTTGCCCAGTGCGCCGGGGATGTTGAGGTCGTCGCGGAGGGTGTCCCAGGCGGGTTGGAAGGCTCCCCAAGCGGTGGTTTTTTCCGGGGTGGTCATGGGGGAGAAGTCGGCGCGGGTGAGTGAGTTTTGGGCGAGGAGTTTCTCGGTGGCTTTTTCGATTTTTACGAGGGCGGCGGTGGCGGCGGCGAGGTTGTTGAAGGTGAAATTGAGCTGGCTGCGATAGTGCCCGGCGATGAGGGCGTAGCGCACTGCCATGGGTGTGGCGCCGCGGGCGAGGAGGTCGTCGAGGGTGTGATAGTTGCCGGTGCTTTTGGACATTTTTTTCCCGTCCACGAGCAGGTGCATGCTGTGAAACCAGTGGGCTGCGAAGCCGTGCTGGCCGGTTGCGCACTCGGCTTGGGCGATTTCGTTTTCGTGGTGGGGGAAGCAGAGGTCTTCGCCGCCACCGTGGAGGTCGAAGGTGTTGCCGAGGTAGTGGGTGCTCATGGCGGAGCACTCGATGTGCCAGCCGGGGCGGCCTTGTCCCCAGGGGCTGGGCCAGTGGTTGGGTCCGTCGGCTGGTTTGCGTGCTTTCCAGAGGGCGAAGTCAGTGATGTGTTCGCGTTCGTATTCGTCGGCCTGGTTGGTTGCGCCCGCGCTGTTGGTGGCTTGGGTGCGGAGGGTGGCGGGGTCGAGATGGCTGAGTTGTCCGTAATGGGGGCAGGTGGAGATTTTGAAATACACGGAGCCGTCGGGCGTGGTGTAGGCGTGTCCGTTGGCGACGAGTTTTTGGATCATCGCGATTTGCAGCGGGATGTGCGCGACGGCGGAGGGCTCGATGTGGGGGGGGAGCAGGTTGAGGGTGGCGCAATCGGCGTGGAATTTTTGCGTCCAGCGGGTGGTGAATGCGTGGAGGCTGGCGCCTGCGGACAGGGAGCGCTGGATGGTTTTGTCGTCCACGTCGGTGATGTTTCGCACGTGGAGGACTTCGGTGCCGTCGGCTTGGAGGGCACGGCGGAGGATGTCCTGGATGAGAAAGGTGCGGAGGTTGCCGATGTGCGCGGGGGCGTAAACGGTGGGGCCGCAGCAATACATGCGGTAGGGCGTGCCGGGGGCGCGCGGGGAGAGCGGTTTGAGGGTTCTGCTGAGGGTGTCGTGGACGCGGATGGGCATGTCCGTTGGCGCCGGATGGTGGCGGGCGGTTATGGATTGGGGGGGGGCTTGCTCTCGCCGGATGGTGGCGGTGGCGTGGCGGCACGTTCGCCGAGGGTTTTGCGGCCAAACTCGTCCACGGAGCGGAAGAGGTTGTGGAAGAAAGAGGCGATGGTGATGCTCAGTCCGAGCATTTCGCTGTTGCTGAGGTCGAGTATGTCTCCGGCCTTGAATGCGCGGCGCGTGTCCACGATGCGGATCTCCGGCTGGAGCTTTTCCGAGCCCTTCGGGGGATTGATGGTCTGGACGGTTTTGAATTCGAAGACGAGTTCTCCGTCGTCATCCAGGTCTTCCGTGGCGACGGTGGCGTTGCGTGTCATGAGGACGCGCAGGCCGATGGCGACGGCGATGATGGCGTCCTCCATTTCGCACATGATGCCGAATTCTTTTTCGAGGCGTTCAAATTTGTCGTTGAGCGGGGCGCGCACGAAGGAGCCCTGCGCCTCGGCGACAGCCTTTTGGGTTTCCTCTGTCGCGGTTTTGTCCGTGCCTTGGTTTTTGACGAGCGCGCAGAGGAGGTGACAGTTGTCCATGCATGCGGTGGTCATGTTGAGGAGGTCGTTGATGGTTTGGCGGAGGATGAGGCCGCGCGAGTAGGCCTGGATTTGTCCGAAATTCTGGTGGAGTTGCTGGACGGGCATGATCTTCGACTGGCGGGCGAAGCTTTCGTAATGCTCGGCGTCCACTTGCTGGGCAGCGGCGAGGTTATAGGCGAGGAGGTCAAACTGGCGTTGCAGTGCGCCAAGGAAATTCTGGCTGATCGTCTGGAGGCTGATGACTTGGGTTTGCGGTTGTTGCTGGTCGTTGGTTGACATTGTGCGTGGTGGATGAGGGGGGCAAGGGAAACGGGGCGATGGCGGTGGTGAAAGGTTAAAATGCGTGCCGGGTGTGTTTTTATCGTTTGCGCGGACGCCGGGTGGCGAGGCGCGGGCGGGGGCGTTGATCTGTCTTGCCAACGGGTGTGGCTCCGGTGTGTTTGTGGAAATGTTTGTCTTGTTCCACCGGTTTTTGGGGAGGGTGCGGTTGTTGGCCGGTCCGGCCATCGCACTGGCGGTGACGGGGTGCGCGGCGCAAACGACGCCACCTGTGTTGTTGCCGCCGATGGTGGATCGCGTGAATTTTGCGCGGGGACATGCGCATGGCGGGCCGTTGACGCGGGCGGCGTTCGCAATGGATCCGTTGCTGGAAAAGATCCTTTTGCACGCGGCGGCGAGAAGTCCCGCGATGATCGAGCAGGAGTTCCTTGTGGCGCGTGCCGACGCGTTCCGGTTCCGCGGGTGGCGCCAGCACATGCCGTTCATCAGCGGCGATTACCGGTTTGGGATGTTCACGCTTATCCGGGGGGAGAACAGGGGGGGCGACACCAAGACGAGCGGCACGTATTCGCTCAACCTGCGGTATCCGTTTTACGCGTGGGGCGCCATTGCCGCGGAGAAAAACTCCGCGTTTTTGCGGGAAAAAGCCGCCCAGAGCGGCAGTCTTGTCGCGTGGCGGAAATTTGTCGGCGAGGTGCGGCGCGATTACCATCGTGCGGTGGTGTTGAAAGGGGCGATTGCCCACGGCGAGCGCCAGCTTGCCTTTGAGAAACGCCGTCAGGGGCGTTCCGACGCGTTGCTTGAGGCGGGGCGTCTTTCCGATTCCGACCGGCTTGCGCAGGCGGTCGCCTTCAGGCAGCGCGAGCACGATCTTGACATGCGCAGGATGGAGATCGCGTCCGTGCTTTCAAAACTTCACGCCACGACCGGTTTCGACGTGCTTGCGCTGGACGACATTCCGCTCTCGGTGCCCTGCCCCGACGTGGATTGCGCGTTCCTGGAGCGCCAGCTCGATGCCTTCCGGCGGAGCGGTGGCGACGATGTCGAGGAGGCGCGGGCGAACCGTCTTTTCCGCGACCAACTGGACGAGGAAATCACACAGGCGGAGGCGCGCATGTTGCCAAACTTGAACTTGGGCGCGAGCATCGCGCAGTCCCCCTACCAGACGAACACGAACCGTTTCGAGATGCAGACCATCGCCTTTGTGGGTGTCAGCGGGACGTGGAACATTTTTGACCGCGATATCGCCGAGACCGCCGTGCGAAGCCTCAAGGCGCAACAGCGCGCGCTTGACGCGCAGCTCCACGCGTCCCGCCTTTCCCGGCTTGGCCATTTGAAAAACCAGCTCGCGGGCATCCGTCTCGCGCAGGACATGGTGGCGTTGCGCCGACGCCACCTCGAAACAGCCGGACGGCAGCTCGACGCGGCGCGCCGGGAGGGAGAGCTGGGCCGTGCCGACGCGCTTGCCATTGAGGAGGCGGAGGTGCAGGTGTCGGGGATTCGGCAGGCGATTACAAACGACGAGATCAATATCGCCGACGCCTATTTCCAGTTCCTCTCCGGCATCGGGCAAGATCCTGCCGCGACGCTCTACTCCGCCCCGCAAAACGACTGACGCTTGTTCCGCATGAAATTTAAAAACATCCTTTTTCTCATTTTCCCGGCAGCCACTCTTGCGGGCGGGTTCTTTTTCCTGCGTGAACTCGCCGTCCCGGAGGTTGCCGTCGCCACCGTCACGCGCGGCACTGCGACGCTTACCGCCACCGGCAATGTCACCGTCATACCGGCGCTGGAGGCCCAAGTCAGGGCGACGGAAAAGGGCACTGTGATCGAGTTCGAACACAAGGAGGGGGACAGGGTCAAGAAAGGTGACCTTATTGCGCGGCTTGATGCGGGGAATCTGCCGTTTCAGTTGCAACAGCTTGAGAACAATCTGGCGCGCTTGCGCGAACGCCGCAAAATCGGGCCTTCGGCGCAGGCCACCCGCGACTACGTGCGGGGTGAAATGGAGGCGAGCGAGAAACTCCACGGCAAGGGCTATCTCACCGGGTCGGCACTGCTCGACGTCAAGGCGCGCCTCGCGCGCATGGACGTGGATTTGCTGATAGAGCGGATCAACCTCGATTACGACGAGCGCGGCCTTGAGATTCAGGTGGCGCAGCTCAGGGATCAGCTTGGGCGTTACGAGATGCGCGCCCCGCTTGACGGCGTGATCATGACCCCGGCGTGTGTGCGGGGGGACATCGTTTTTGCCGGAAACAGCATCACGAAGATCTCCAGCACGCGCAAACTTGTCAAAGTGGAGGTCAATCAGGACGATCTTGCCGCCGTGCGCGCGAGCACGCGTGTCAGCGTCACGTTTGCGGCCCACAATGGCAGTTATGAGGGCGTGGTGGACAACCTTGTCCCCGTGGGGGACAGCAAGACGCAGCGTTTCACGGTTTTTCTAAAAATGAAAACCCTCCCCGAAGGTCTCCTGAGCGGGCAGACGGGGGAGGCCGCGTTCATTGCGAATCAGCGTGCCAACGCGCTGCTCGTTCCCGTCAACGCGCTCATGGGGGAGAGTGTGTATGTGGTGCGCGAGGGGAGGACGCAGCGGCGCAAGGTTGAGACCGGCTACATTTCCGTCCTCACCGCCGAGATTCGGTCCGGGCTGGAGGCGGGCGAGCAAGTCGTCGTGCGCGACGTGGATTTGCAACGCGACGGCGCGCGCGTCCAACCAAAGTCCGTCCAGCGATGACAACCAATTGCCAGATCGCGCTGCGCTTTCTCCTGCACAAAAAACGGGCGATGTTGATGACGCTTGGCGGCATAACCTTCGGGGTCGCGTTTTTCATCCTCGCGCAGGCGCAAACGAGCGGGTTTGAGCAATTTTTCATCCGGACGCTCCTTGCCACCGACAGTGCGTTGCGCATTTCCGACCGGTTTCAGGAGACGGTGGCCTCGCGCACGCTTGCCGCCACCGGGACGCACGACGCGGTCCGCGTCGAGACACTGCGCAGATACGTCGAGGGCGTGGAATACCCGGGGCGGATCAAGGCATTGCTGGCCGGCATCCCCGAGGTCACCGGGGTTGCCGAGGTTTTGCGCGGCAACGCCGCCTTTGTGAGCGATTTCCGCCGCTGGGACGCCCAGGCGTTCGGGATCAATCTGCGTGAATTTCGCAGGGTTACGAATCTCGACGGGCAGATTATCGCGGGGATGCTGTCCGATTTTGAAAAAGCGCCGAACGGAGTGCTTGTCGGCTCCGTTCTTGCGCAACGCACCAATGTGCGCCCGGGCGATGTCGCGACACTCACCTCCGCGGGCAGCACGCAGCGGTGCGTGGTGTCGGGGATATTCGAGACCGGCATCGGCGACATCGACAAGGCCCGCGTGATCATGCACCTGCCTGCCGCGCGCTCGCTGCTGGCGCGCCCGTTTGGGGCGAGCTATCTGCAGGTCTCGGTTGCCGATCCCGGGCGTGCCCCGGCGATTGCCGAACGGTTGCAAAGCCCGCTCCTAAACCATGCCGTGTCCCCGTGGCAGAGGCGTGAGAAGATGTGGCTGGAGGTGTTCCGTTTTCTGCAGTATTCATCGGCGATAACGGTGACCACGATCATTGTCGTCTCCGCGCTGGGGATGTTCAACACGCTCGCGATGCTGGTCATCGAGAAGACGAAGGAGATAGCGATTTTGCGTTCCTGCGGTTTTTCAAAGGGGGACGTCACGCGGATATTTCTCTGGCTGGGCTGGATGGTCATCATGGCGGGCGCGGGGCTGGGGTGCGCGCTCGGGGCGCTGCTGACGTGGGCCACGGGGAGGATTCCCCTGCGCATCCGCGGGATATTTTCGACGGACCATTTTATCGTCAACTGGGATGGCACGCATTACGTGGCGGCAGTTTTGACGGCGGTGGTGGTGGTGTCCATTGCGAGTTATTTCCCCGCGCGCCGGGCCTCGCGCATCGAGCCCGGGGAGATTATCCGGGGCGCCTCGTCGTGAGGTTTTTTCTCGCCATGCCTTGGGCGGCTTGTGTTTTCCGGGCGCATGAAACCTGCTCTCGCAGTCATGGCCCTGTTTGCCGTCGCATTCGCGCTGCCGTGGCTGTCCCTTCAAGGCGTCCGGCGTGCGTGGAAGCGCGATCGGCGCGTGCCCTCGGCATCGGGCTGCAGTGGCGCGGTATTTGCGGCGCTCGTGTTGCGCAGGGCGCGGGTGCGCGACGTGGGTGTTGTGGAGGGCGGGAAGTTGTTTTACGAGCGGTTCAATGCCGCCGCCGGCGATGTTGTGCTTAGCCGTGCGGTGCATGGCGGGCGCACTGTCGGGGCGCTTGCCCATGCCGCGTTGGGCGCCGGGTGCGCGCTGCAGCATTTGGGGGGCGACAAGTCCTGGCGGCGTCTTGTGTATTGGGCGCAGACCCAGTGCCTGCTTGCCAATGCTTTGCCTGTGCTGGGCGGGCTGCTTTTGCTGCACCCCGCGCGGTGGCGTTACATTCCCGTGCTTGCGCTGCTCATGTTCCTGATCGCGGGCATTCAGGTGCTGACATTTCCCGCCGTTCGTGCCGCGGCGGCGCGGGCGCGGGGGATCGTCCTTGGGCACCATTTGTTGCCGCCGGACGAGCTGCCCGCCTTTGATCGTGCGCTGAAGGCCGCGGCGGAGCGTCATCTTGCGGCGCCGCTGCTGGATTGTTTCTGGCTGCGGTGGTTGTTTTGACCTGTGCGTGATTCGAGGGAGGGGATGGAGGGTGTTTCTTGGAGTTGACATTATTGTGACATTTCGCAACACGTGTCGCTGTTTTACCGCCGGGGTGGCTCGGCCCGGAGGTGAGACACTCAACAAACCTCTTCGAGTCGCTTTCAAATACATCAACAAAACCATGAAAAACACACTCCTCGCAGTCACAGCATTGTCTGGCGCGGCATTCCTCGCCGGTTGCGCGGCGCCCGATCATTACGGCGCGCTCTTCAGCAACACGACCCATGCCAAGGGGCTTACCAACAATACGATTGGCAGCAAGACCGGCCAGGCCAAGCTGACCAACATACTGGGTATTGCCGAAGGTGATGCTTCGCTGAAGGCCGCCGCCAAGGCGGGCAACATCACGAAGGTCGCCACCGTGGATGTTCACATCAAAAACATCCTTGGCGTTTATTCCGAAACGACCCTGATCGTCACCGGCGAATAATCCGTCAAGGTTTGACAAAAACAGGGCGCCCGCAGGGGCGCCTTTTTTTTGTTGCCCCGGCTCGGGTGGCGGGGCGTGTCCAATATTGCCAAGGGGCGGGCGCGTGTCCTTTGTCGGCGCATGGACAATTCATTGCAGGCGCATTTTCCTGTTCTCATCCAGGTGGCCATCGGGGTGGCGCTGCCTGTTGTCATCCTCGTTGCCAGCCATGTTTTCGGGCAGCGTGCGCGTGCGAATGCGGTGAAGGACTCGGCTTACGAGTGCGGGGTCCTGGCGGACGCCACCGCGGGGCCGCACGCGCGTTTTGCGGTGAAATTTTATGTCACGGCGATGCTGTTCATACTGTTCGACATCGAGCTTGTTTTCCTGCTTCCCTGCGCGATGGTTTATCGCGAGTTTGCCGCGGCGGACGTGGCGGGCGTCATTCCGCTCGGTGTGTTTTTCGGCCTGATCGTGACCGGGCTTCTCTACGAGGTGCGCAAGGGCGCGCTGGCTTGGGAGCGGTGAGCTCGCGGGGAGGAAAATTTTCCAAAAACAATCCGAGTCATGCGCATCGACCGTTATCTTTTACCCAGCCGCATAGTTGACCTGAGGAGCCGGGATTTCCAGTCGGCCTTGCTTGAGTTGCTTGCGCTTTGCCCGGGTGTGGACAAGGGGGCGCTTACCGACCGGCATTTGCTTGAGCAGTTGTTGCAGCGTGAGCGGACGATCCCGACGCATTTGGATAATTCTGTCGCGCTCCCCCATGTGCGCGTCCCGATAAGGCAGAAATACATTTTTGCCGTCGGGCGTTGCCCCGAGGGCTTGAGCGAGTCGCCCGACAGCGAGGACAGGCGTGTGCGCATTCTTTTTCTCGTCCTCGCATCGAGCAGGGAGAAGTCCTACCATGCGGTGCTCACAACGCTTGCGAGGGCGCTGGGGGAGCAGAGTGTTGTCGAGCGGCTGGAGCGGGCGGGAAGCCTCAGGGAATTTCGCAGTGAGATCCTGTCTGTCTTCAAGGGTGTTGCCAGCCAGACCTCGTCCCATGCAACCCGTTTCAACCGGCTCATGTTGCGCACGGCGCAGGGCATTGCCGCGGGGGCGGACTGCACCTCGATATTCCTGTTTGTGGACACGTTTTCCTCCTGTGTGAAAATCGGACGTTTCCCCGTGGCGGGCATCAACACCGTTGTGGTGACGCAACGCGGGTATGAGATTCCCGCCGATGCCGGGGATGAGCCCGACACGATCGTTGTCCGCGCCTTCACGGGGCATCGACTTTCGCAACTGCGGAGCTCGTTGCTCGTCGGGCTCATGCGCGGGCTCATCAAGCCTGCGGAACGCGTTTGTTGCGTGGGCGGGCGCGCGGGCAGCGACAAGCTCGACACCATTCTCGTCGTGGATGTGGCGAACGAGTTTCCCTCCATTCTCTCGAACCACGTGAGTGACCTCCTGCCCTCCGGCGTGAACGCGGAGGTGCTCGAACGCGCGCTGGGCATTGCCACCGAGCTCGCCGTCGAGGGGCGCGAGGGCAAGCCCATCGGGTGCATCCTCGTCATCGGGGACCGCAGACAAATCAACGCCCACACCAAGCCCCTCATCCTGAACCCCTTCTACGGTTACAACGAGGAGGATCGCAACATCCTGAGCCCCTTCATGGATGAGACGGTCAAGGAGCTTTCATCGATCGATGGCGCGTTCATAATCAACGGTGACGGTGTCATCGAGAGTGCGGGCACGATGCTTACGGCGCACGAGCAAACCCCGATCCGCCCCTTGCCCGGCGGGCTTGGGACGCGGCACGTTGCCGCGTGCGCCATCTCGGTGGCGGCGGACTGCATTGCCATTGCGGTCTCGTCGAGCACGGGGCAGGTGACGCTCTTCCGCAAAGGCGAGCCCATCGCGCTGCTCGACCGTGCCGTGAACAGGGTCTTGTAAAATGCCCTCCGGATGCGTCGAAACTTGTGCGGGGAGGGGAAAAAGGTCTTCAAACCTGCCGGCAGAGTGACGTTTGGAGGCGACGCGGGTGCTTCAGCAAGGCGGGCATGAGGTGGGCTTCAAAAATTTGATGTTCGTGGCGGGGGCGTGCCACAAGTCTATCGTGAGTTTTGTCGGACGTTTTCAGACTTCCCCCGATTGCCATTGCTTTGTTTAATTCGCCCCATGCTTTTTGTTCGCCAGCGTTTACTTCTTTCCCTGCTCGATTCGTTGGGAGGCTCTGTCGCGTCCACTGACTTCAAAAAATTGCTTTTTCTCTACGCCACGGAATGGGAACAGGAGCAAAGTTACGAATTTGTCCCTTACAAGTTTGGCTGCTTTTCCTTCACATCTTATGCCGACAAGCGAAAACTCGTGGAACAGGGTTTCCTTAATGAGGCAGTGGAACAAGGGGAGGAACGCTGGGAACTTTCCGAAACCGGATGCCATGAGGCGGCGAGGGCAAGACCCTTGAGCGAACGGACGCGCCGTTTTGTCGCCGCCAATGTCGAACGGGGCGATGCGCTCATCCGAAAAGTTTACCTGTGCCATCCTTATTATGCCACCCGCAGCGAAATCCTGAAACGGATCCTGCCTTCGGCGAATGAGCGGCAAAAGGTTGAGGAGGCGAGACCTGCTTTGCAGCCCCCCGGATTAACCACCATCGGTTATGAGGGACGCAGCCTTGAAAATTATTTGAACACCCTTTTGAGGGATTCCGTGACCCTGCTTTGCGATGTCCGGCGCAATCCCCTCAGCCGCAAATACGGATTTGCCAAACGCACGCTTTCCAACGCTTGCGAGAAAGTGGGCATCCGCTACGAGCACCTGCCGGAGCTGGGCATAGAATCCGAGGAGCGGCAGAAACTCAAAACACAGGACGACTACGACGCCCTTTTTGCCAGATACGAGCGCGACAGCCTGCCGCGCCAGACGGCGGCTCTTGGAAAGATTCGGGATTGGATTTTGAAGGACAACCAGCGTGTTGCCCTGACTTGCTTCGAAGCCCGGCACTGCCAATGCCACCGCCATTGTGTTGCGGAAGCATTGGAGCAATCAGGCATCCCGTCTCTCACTCCCAAACATTTATAGCCCATGCCCCGAGAGCGCATCCTGATAACCGTCAAAACCTATCCCACGCTTTCTAAAAAATACGGGGAAACGGTCTGCACCGCCGGGTTGCGCGAGAATGGCTCATGGGTGCGCATTTATCCGGTTCCGTTCCGCCGTCTGGAAGATCAACAACAATACGAGAAGTATGATTGGATAGAGGGCGATTTTGTTCGCAACACATCCGACCACAGACACGAAACGCTCCGTCCCGTGGATGTGAGTAATATTATCAAGGCCGGAAAAATGGACACGGCGCATGGCTGGCGGGAGCGCAAGGCGTTGGTGTTGGGAAAGGCGCGCGTTGAAGACAAATTAACGCCGCTTTGCGAGGCCATTAAGGAAACACCGGAAACCGCCGTTTCGCTTGCGGTTTTCAAACCCGCCCGACTGCTTGGGTTTGACTGGGAATCGGATGACCGGGAATGGGACGGCGAACGCATGGCGGAGATGCGTGACAAAGCACGGCAATCGGAATTTGATTTTGCCGAAGCCGACGCATGGCGGCTCACATTCGAGACGATTGCCAAACTGCCCTATAAATTCTTCTACAAATTCGAGGACGCGGACAAGAAGGTGCGCCGCTTGCAATTATTGGATTGGGAATGCGGGCAACTGTTTTGGAATTGTTTCCGGCGAACAAACGGGAAGCTCGACCTTCTTGGGCGGGAAAGCATGGCATTGGAAAAAGTGAAACAACGGTATTGGGACGAGCTCGCGCGAAAGGATATTCACTTTTTCATGGGGACATTGCAGCAGTTTCACGGCTATTCACCCAATCCGTGGAATATTATCGGCGTTTTTTACCCTCCGCATATGAATCAGTTGGAACTGGGATTGGGAGCCTGAAAGCGGCGATCCATGTCCGCGTATTCATATTTTGCGGCATTGCGGCGGGCGGGGCGTTTTTGGGCGAGGGGGGCGGTGAGGCCGGCGAGGAAGTTGCGGCGGTCGAGAGCGGTGGCGGAGGTGGTGTCGGGCACGGTGGTGTTGTTGGGAGACATGGTGGCGTCAGGATATAGGAAAGGCGCGGCGCGGTCTTGTGAAATCGGCCAGTGGTAAATTTCGGACGCGAGGTTTGGGGGGGGCGGAGATGGCGCCGTGCAGTTCAAGGCGTCAGGATTTGGCGAGGAGTTTCAGGATGAGGTTTCTCTGGAAAAGGAGGGCGTCTTCCTTGCGTTCCAGAAGTGTCAGTTTGATAAATGATATAATCCCAAGAATGCGCTGTGAGCAATCTTTGATTTTTTTGGCGGGTTAAGCCGAAAAAAATGATTGATTTTTTCGGTTATGTCCGCAGAAATGGCTGTGTTTTTTAATACTTAATACTCTTTCGTTATGATTAAACGCGCGCTTTTTGATGTCATCTCCCCCTATTTTCACTCTGGCAAGGTGTTGGTCTTGACCGGCCCTCGGCAGGTTGGAAAAACCACCTTGCTGCGCCAGTTTGGCGAGGCACGCAGGGACGACAATCCGCTCTTCCTGGATTGTGACGAGCCGGACATTGTTCCCCTCTTGGAGAACGCCACCTCCACCGCCTTGCGGCAGCTTGTGGGCGGGCACCGGCTCGTTTTCATGGACGAGGCGCAGCGCGTCCAAAATATTGGGCGGACGCTCAAACTGATCGCCGACAACATTCCCGGCGTCCAAGTCGTTGTCAGCGGCTCCTCCGCGCTCGGGCTTCGCGACGAGGTCAACGAACCGCTCACCGGGCGGAAATTGGAATTCAGAATGTTTCCCTTTGCCACGGCGGAGCTTGCCGCCAGCACCTCGTCCTTGGAGGAAGGGCGTTTGCTTGAGCAGCGTTTGCTTTACGGCGCGTATCCCGACGTGGTGAACCAGCCCGCCAACGCCAGGCGCATCCTGCTCGAACTCGCGAACAGTTATCTTTACAAGGACATTCTCGCATACAAAGACATCCGCCGCCCCGAACTGCTCGGCAAACTCGTCACCGCCCTCGCCCTTCAACTCGGCTCGGAAGTGTCGTATAACGAACTCGCCGGCATCATCGGCGCCGACAAGGAAACGGTTGAGCGCTACCTTGATTTGCTCGAAAAAACCTTTGTTGTTTTCCGGCTTCGCTCATTCAGTCGCAACCTTCGCACGGAACTCAAAAAGAGCCAGAAAGTGTATTTTTTGGACAATGGCGTGCGCAATGCCGTTTTGAACAACTTCCAACCGCTCGCCCTGCGCACCGACACTGGCGCGCTTTGGGAGAACTTTGTCATTTCCGAGCGGCGCAAGCGCAATGTCCACCGGCAGGAGTTCCCCAACACTTATTTCTGGCGGACGCAGACGCAGCAGGAAATTGACTACATCGAGGAGCGGGACGGAATCCTGCGCGCGTTCGAGATCAAGTGGAGTTCCAAGAAAAAGGCGCGCCTGCCCGCCTCATTCGCCGCCGCCTATCCCTCGCACGAGTTCGCGCGTGTCACGTCCGCCGAATGGTTTTCGTTTGTTTCGTGACAGAGATAACGTCCTGAATCTTGCGCACAATAGATTTGTTGGCGAATAAGAGATTATATTGCAACTAATTAATTAAAAACAAATTACAAATTACATCACTTCGCCCCAATTCTTAATATATATTATTGCAAGTGAATAAATTGCAAAGGAAAAATAGTTTTATTCCCCAACTACTCTATTGTTACTTTGGAATTCCAATTCTATTCCTGTGGAGTGATTAGGCCCTCACGCCCTAACACGCCGCGAATTTCTTCAAATGCTTGAGTAATATTTCCTTTCGGAAATCTGATCTGCCCGAGACCATGTATATTGCTGAATTCCTCGCAACCTTCCTCCAAAAGTATGATTGCCCGCTCCAAACCAAGCCTTCCCTGAAAAGTCCCGCTTCGTGTATCACATTCATGCGCGGGTGCATTTTCCCATCGGCTTGATCGTCCTCTGCCGTGAGAATAAGAATTGCGATTGCGGCTTGATTTAGCATTTCCATCAAACGTGTCGTTGTCGGTATTCCCGCGACTGGAACACGATTGAACTCATCCCAAGGGAGATGAATCCTGTCACGAATGAAGTCCCGAAATTCTTTCCACGTGTTTGATCGCCCATGTCCGATGAAGACATGGGTGCCTATCCGTGATGTCTGTTTTGATTTTTCTTCAAAACTCGCCATATGCGAACCCGCTCGTCGCGCATATTTGGACAAATTTGCGCACATTAAAAACGGAAACTCATATGTGCCGGCTTCTGCCAAAACATGAATATGGGGCGGTGTCTGGATGCCTTGGCCGACAGCAAGTGCGTCACGCGTGAACCATTGTTTTTTCCCCTGAAACACCCTTATTAGATCGGAATAGACAGGGCATTTTTCTGATTTAATGCTCTCTTCCATATCTTCGATAAATTTATCATCGGGTTGTCTGGTGCGGAATCGGGATAAAATTGAAAGCATCCGCGATTGGGCATCTTCATTTTTAGTTGCAATCTCTTTGGCGGCAGATTGCAGCGCTTTTTTATCCGGCGATTTTGCCCATTCTTCAATCTGAGCGACAACATCATCAAAATTATATTCAGCCCAGTCGCCACAAGTTTCATTACTCAGGCGATCTCCGAATCCCCATTCGACACTAAAGCGCGCACCCGGCGGAACGGATTCCAAGTTTTTATAATAGACTCTCGAATGATAACCAAGCCATGAACCGCACCAAGATTTACCAGTGCGTTGAGCGGCATCTTTCAGACTCTGTATGGATTTCTGATTAACATTAATAGAAACTTTATCAAGTTCATTGGCAAGTTGGAGCAATTCTTCTGAATCGGACATGATGAGTAATGTTGATTATTGTTTATCGGAAACGGATTGAAATGCGCCGAGCCAGCCGCCGTTTCATGGGCTTGTCACTCATGGGTTATTATGGTTTGTCTCCTGCGATGTTGGCAAAACTATCAACATCAAACAAAGTGGGCTGATTATCTTTGGGCGCATAATTCTTCTTCCGCTGTGGCATGGCAATGTTGGTTCCTGCGCCGTCGTAAACTCTTGTCACATTAACGACATCGTATCTGGAGATAATGATAGTTCCTTCCGCATCTACTTTTTTTTGTAATTCCACGGTGCATTCGATATGGGTGCCATGCCGGAAGGGGATTTTCTGCCCGAGCACATCACTTTGGAAATCAATATCCAGCATTTTGAAATCAATAATTTTGTTTTCTGCATCACCATTTGTTTTAAGAATACCCTTCCATTGTATTTTGGATCGCACAAGCACAGGTGCAATAATTTCGATGGTAGCGTTCTCGATAATTTCTGACGGAATATAGATATTGTTTTCAATAAACTTGTCAAAATCCTGACGGGCAATTGAAACTGTGTTTTTGGAAATATTTTTTTCACTTCCAACGTCAATTTCTGAAAATTCAACTTTTTGAATCTTTGCACATTCAATTACCTTGCTGTAGAAATGTGATTTCTGGCGGCGAATCTTAACATTATTCCGAATGGGGACTATCTCATTGGTGTTTACGGTATTCCCATTTCCTTTTAATTGAGCGAGTTCTAATTGCAATTTTTTGATTTCAAGCTCTGTTTTAATTACCGACAATTCTGATAATTTCTTCTCGTTATCGGAGGGAAGTTGCATAATCAATGTTATCAGAGCAACAAAGAAGGTGCCTACAGAGGTGCTTAATTGAATAATATTTTTCCCTTTTGCAGAGATTATAAATCTATAAACATCACGCAGACCTCCTTTTGTATGGGGTTCCACAGATATTATGATATATTCGCCAAGGCTGTTGGAGATTTCTTGAACGATTTTTAAGAAGGCATCTTCACATTTATTTCTCACAAATGCGTCAAGCTCGTGAGAAGTGTCGCCTTTAGGAAATACGTAATGTAATTCAAGTTTAGAAAGTTGCTGCATTATATCGCTCATGTTTTGTTCTTTTCGGGTTGGTTTTTATAATGGGTTTCAGTAAGGGGTTTCATCGCAGAGGAGTTAGCGTCTTTTGGGGCGTCTTTTGGCGGCGGGGGCAAGGGGGGCGGTGAGTTGTTCGTAGCGGGTGAAGAGGTATTCGACGCGCTCGCGTTCGTTGGTGAAGGACGCGGGGCGATAGGCGCGGTCAACGGCGCGGTCGAGGGTTTGATGGGCTTTGAGCAATTCAGAGGGCATGACCAGCGGGTCGTAGAGGTCGGCGAGCGTAGCACGGGGAACTTCGGCCTCGCGTGTTTTCAGGAACCCCATGCGTCCGTCGCCGAATTCCACGCGCAAATCAAGGATGCGTTGCGCGGCGGTTTCTATGGCGACGCGTTGTTTGTCCGCCGGCTCCGGCCAGGGGAAATTGTTATAAACGATGCCGGCGGAATACCGAAAATCTGATTTTAAGCGTCCGGCAACTTGCCGCGTCCATGCCATGTGCATCGCGGAGGTGAGCACGCCGAAATGGTAGAGGGTGGCGCCGGGCATGACGTGGAGCAGGTCGCTTGACAGGATCGCGCTGCGGACAAACCCCATTGGAATATAGCGGCGTTTTTCCGAACTGACCTTCGGGATGGCCAAATAGGTTTTCTCCGGGAAATTCTCGACGTGGAAGCGCGTGGGAAAGTCGGCGAGTTTTCGCGTGGGGGCGCTTTTGCTGGCGAGGCGGAAGGCGCGGACGGCTTCGATGCGTTTGCGGCATTCGGGCAGGGCGCGCAGTCCGGCGGCGGGCGTGTCGCCGAGCCAGAGGCACCAGCGTTCCATGCCGTTGATAAACTCGTCCGAGCCAATCCAGCGGCGGAACCACGGCGCGGCGGCGGGTTCGATTTCGAGGAACGCCGCCTTTTCCTTGGGCGTGAAAAGATAGTGGCCGCCGTCAATGGGCTTGTTGCCGATGCCGATTTCGGGCACGCCGCAAAGAGGTTTGGCGCGGTTGGAGATGATGGTTTTCCCGCCGGGCACGAGGTAGGGATTGATGTCGAGGGTGCCGCTGCTCTCCGTGATTTTGCCGTCGGCGTCGGTTTCAAACAGTCGTTTGAGCGGCGCGTCCGTGAGGCGGAAGCCGATGATGACGCAGTGAACGTGCGCCTTGCCGCCGGCCTCGTTGTGCCAGACGAAAGTGCGGTGCGCGAAGTGGATGTTGAGACCCTTGCGGAAAAGGTGGCTCCAGAGGATGGCGGGTTGCTCGCCTTGGGAGATGGAGTTGGTGGAGACGAAGGCGCAGCCGATGCGCATGCCTTGAATGTAGTCGGCGGCTTTCACATACCATGCGGTCACGTAATCGAGCAGGCCGAAGTTTTTTATGCCGCCGCAAACCGCCTTCATGTCGGCGCGCTGATCGTCGGTCATATATTTCGCGCCGACAAAGGGCGGATTGCCCATGACGTAGGCGCAGTCTTTCGCGGGGAGCACGGAGTTCCAGTCGAGGCGGAGGGCGTTGCCGTGGACGATGGTCGGGGATTTTTTCAGGGGGATGCGCGTGTAGAGTTTTCCGAAGGCTTTTGAGAAGGTCATGTTGACCTGATGGTCGGTTAGCCAGAGGGCGGTTTCGGCGATGAGCGCGGGGAACTCCTCCAGCTCGATGCCGTAAAATTGGTCAACGTTGACGCGGGCGATGTCGCCGATGTCGAGGCCGAGGGCGAGTTGGTGTCCGTGCAGTTCGCGGAGCACGTCGAGTTCGAGGGCGCGGAGTTCGCGGTAGGCGACGACGAGGAAGTTGCCGCAGCCGCAGGCGGGGTCGAGGAAGCGGAGTTTGGCGAGTTTGTCGTGGAATTGCTGGAGCTTTTTTTCGCGTCCGGCGGCGGTGCGGAGTTTGGAAAACTCGGCGCGCAGCTCGTCCATGAACAGCGGGTTGATTACGCGGAGGATGTTTTGCTCGCTGGTGTAGTGGGCGCCCTTGGCGCGGCGTTCGCGGGGTTCCATGACGCCTTGGAAGAGCGAGCCGAAGATGCCGGGGGAGATTTGCGACCAGTCGAAGCGGCAGCATTGCAGGAGGGCGGAGCGGTGGGCGGCGGTGGTGTCGGCAAGGTCGAGACGTTCGGCGAAAAGGCCGCCGTTGACGTAGGGGAAGGGATTGTAATCGGCGGTGAGGTGCGGCGAACGCGACGCGGCGGGAGTGTCGAGCACTTGAAAGAGACGGGCGAGGCGTTCGCCGAGATTGGAGCCGTCCTTGGCGGAATTTTCGACAAAGCGCGTGAAGGCGTTCCACGGAAAGATGTCGGTGTCCTCGGCGAAGAGGCAAAAGAGGACGCGGACAAGGAGGCGTTCGAGGGCGTGGCCGGAGTAGCCGGAGGTTTTGAGGGCGTCGTGGAGTTCGCCGAGGAGGGCGACGGCCTTCTGGTTGATGGCGGGCTGGGGCTGGAAAAGCGCCTGTTCCTCGTTGCGGATGAAGGCGAAGTGGCGGAGTTTTTGCGGCAGCTCGTCGAGGGTGAAGGCGGCGGCGACGGCGGGGGCGTGCTTGCCGGTGCGCGCCGGGGCGAGTCCTTGCAGGTAGTCGTGCACATCCTCGCCGAGGTCGTAGAGGGCGAAACGGGCGAAGTCGGAAACCAGCACCCAGCGCGGGGCGGTTTCGGAGTCGAGGTGCGGGAGGTATTCAAACGCCTGCCACGCCGCGCCGCTCTTTTCGGTGGAAAGGTCGCGTCCGGTGGATTTCATCTCCACGAGCAGTTTGCCCGGCCAGAGCAAATCAATGCGCCCCTCGCCTTGATCGGGGCGTTCGACGCGGTATTCGTGGATGGCGTCAACGGCGTAGCGGTCGCGTCCGAAGACGTTGAAAAATTCGTCGAGGAAACTCTTGGCGTCGGCTTCCTCTCGTTGCGGGCCTGCCCAGCGTTTGGCGAAGGCGAGGGCGCGGGCGCGCATCTCGTCGCGGGAGAGGGTGAGAACGGGGGCGGACATGGTGGGAGGCGGTGGCGTGCGGCGGGTTGTCAGAGGGGGATGCGGGAGAGGGCGGGGATTTGGTCGAAGTGGGTGTCGTCGGTGAGAACGGGCATGTTGAGTTCCCATGCGAGAGCGGCGATCCAAGCGTCGTTTTGCGGGATTGGTGTGCCGGTTTTTTTCAGGTGGTGGCGGATTTCAGCGTAGTGGCGGGCGGTGGTTTCGGTGACGGGCAGGACAACGCACTCGTTGGCGAAGGCGTCGAGGTGTTCCTCCATTGCTCGTTTTTTGCGGCTGCCGAGCAGGCCGAAGCGAAATTCGCCGAGGACTATCACGGGGAGGTGGGGGACGCCGGTCATGGCGCCGAGTTTTTTGACGACGGAGGATTTTCCTTCAAGGAAGGCGGAGAGGGCGTTGGTGTCCAAAATCATGAGTCCTCCTCAATTTGTTCAAACTCGTCGGCGATGGTGGCGCGGAGTTTGGCGAGTTCGGCGGCGTGGGATTTGAGGGCGCCGGCGTGGCGCATCCAGGGGCGGGTGTTGGCACGGCGGGCGTCCTCGGCGAGGCGGGCGTCAATGGCGTGGGTGATGTAGGAGCCGAGGGACTGGCCATTGCGCGAAGCGACGGTCTTGGCTTTTCGGAAGACAGCGTCGGGGATTTCGAGCGTGGTTTTCATGCGGATGGAAGGTTTCCCATAAATATGGGGAAGGCAAGGACGGTTTTCGGCGGAGGGTGGTTCGAGACAGTTGAGGTCGGATTCGGTGCGTCTTGTTTTGCGCAATCCGCGTTTCTCCAGAGTCCGAGCCAGCACCGCTTCATAAACCGATTCCAGCAATCCCGTCCCCAAATCTGTGTGGATGCGAATGGAGGCATCAACGATGGCGCCTGTGATGTCATCCAGCATTAGGGATGGCTCATGCGGAGGGCGCGGAGTTGTGATCAGGGACGTGGTTCATGTGTTGGAAAATGATTGCGCGATTTCTTCTCCGCGTGCCCCGCGCCTCCGCGTGAGCTTGATGGTTTGGGTTTTGATGATGCCAAGGCAATGGTCTTCATCGAGGCCGGGGGCGCGGGTGCGGGCCATGCCGGGAATCTCGGTGGTCGGCCCTTCGGTGCCTTGTTTTTCGTTGGGTTCCCGAGTTCGGCTCATTGAGAAATCATTGAGAAATGCCCCTTGCAGGATGCTCTCTTTTGTTGTACCATTCGCCTTGTTCCCGCTTTTGGCGTCGAACGGTCTGGGGCCGCCTCCGTGCTTCCAGTGCCTCTCACACAACGGGGAGATTCTCACAAGACAGAAGGTTTGCAATATGAAAAACATCCGAACTCACATCAGGGCGCCCTTTCGCGGAGTTGCCCTGTGCGCGCTGTCCACGCTGCTTGGTTTTGGCGCGGGTTGCGCCCAATCGATTCAGACAGTCCCTGTCGAATTCACAGCATCGCCAGGCGCGGAAATTGTGATGTTCGAAAAAACGACCATCGCACTCCCGACAGGATTCAAGCGGACAATTTCTAAGGACACCCAATGGAAAAAAGCCGGGCAAATCCCCCAAGGGACAGTGTATCGCGCGACCGGCGCCATCTTCACCATCGAGGGCCGCAACGTCCACGAAGCCTACCTCGTGTTGGACGGCAACCAAGCGCTCGTCGGCTTTTACCTGCCCGGCGAATCGAAATTTTCCAAACTCACACAACCCATCCAACTCAGAACCAACTAACCAACTCAGAACCAACCAACACCAAGGAACGACCATGAAAAAACAACTCATCGCAATATCACTGTTCGGAATCACGCTGCTGGGCGCAGGCTGCGCGGCGTCCGGACCCAAATACACGGAAGTCGCCCAATCCTTCCCCGCACTCGCACCCGAGGAAGGCCGCATCTACTTCTTCCGCTCCAGCTCCATGTTTGGCGCGGCAGTGCAACCCGACATCCGCCTCAACAAGGCCGTTGTGGGCAAATCCCAACCAGGCGGATTCTTCTTTGTTGACCGCCCGGCTGGACGCCACCTCGCCTCCGCCACCACAGAGACGGAAAAAACACTGACCTTCACACTGGATGCCGGCGAAACAAAATACGTCCGCACCAGCCCAAGCATCGGCGTCCTCGTCGGGCGCATCGTCTTGGAATTGGAAGACCCCAAAAAGGCACACGCGGAAATCCAAAAACTCGCCTTCACCGGAATGTCGCGTCCCGGACGGTTGGATATGCGAAAGGCGGCATGCATTGTTCATGGCGCGGAAAATAATGCTTGAGTTATTCAGGCCGATAAAATCAACTAAGCCCATCAAATCTTGAACATTGCCCTTCATAAAAACGCTCGCACAACGCCGGCCATCCGTGCCGAAATTGCGGCCAGCAAGGATTCGGTCGCTGTCTTGGCGGCGCGCTACGGCGTGGGGCAGCGCACTATTCGCCGGTGGCGTTCGCGGGAGGTTTTTACTGATGCTTCGCACACCGCGCATCGTTTGCAAACCACGTTGACGCCTGCGCAGGAGGCGGTCGCTGTCGAGTTGCGCAAGTGCTTGCTTTTGCCGCTCG
>JAITIB010000097.1 GCA_031279675.1 Puniceicoccales bacterium
GCAAAGACCTCGGCGCCCTCCCCGGCACCAAGGAAGAAAAACTCAGCCCCTACATCCAGCCCTACTTCGACAACCTCGAAGTCCTCTTCGCCCCCAACGCCCACGACACCCGCACGCACAACACCCCGGCACCCAGGAAAAAAAATCCCCCCAAAGCCCGCATCTTCGGGCACGCCACCAACGACACCGGCGGCCTCGGCCTCCACGGCAGCTACACCACCGCGCGCCGCCCCTACCAATGGTTGCTCGACTCGGGCCTCATCGAGATCGAAGCCATGACCTTCATCCGCGGGCGCTCCATCGGCAACGCCCTCATGATCGTTGACGAGGCGCAAAACATGACCCCCCACGAAGCCAAAACCGTCATCACCCGCATGGCCGAAGGCAGCAAACTCATCCTCATCGGCGACCTCGACCAAGTGGACACGCCCTACCTCGACAACAAAAGCAACGGACTCATCCACGCCCACGAACGCCTGAAAGGGCACGCCATCACTGCCCACGTCCGCCTCCGCCAAGGCGTCCGCAGCCCCCTCTCCGAGCTCGCCGCCCATTGCCTCTGAAAATAATTCCGCGCCCGGCCTTTCACCCGCGCATGTATTTCTTGCGCAAGGCCAGGCGATGGATTTTGGCATTATGGCGGGGGTCCACGGGGAATTTTTTCTCAAAGAAAAAGTGTTCCACGACCCGGGTCGCCTCACAGGTTTTGGCCCATTCTCGCAGTTCGCCCTCGAATTGGAGCCGTGCGGCGGCGTTGCGCGGGAAATCGGCAGAATGAGGTTCGATGACAAGGGCGGGGGTTTGTTGCCCGGGTTCGCCCAATCCGATCAAGGCTGTGCGGAAAACGCGCGGATGCTGGTTGAACACCGCCTCGACACTCTCCGTGCAAAGTGTCGCTCCAGATGTTTGCACGCGCTCGGCTTTGCGTCCGTAAAACCAGAGGCGCCCGGCAGCATCAAGACGCCCGAGATCACCCATGCGATGCCAGATTTTACCGTCAGGGGCATGGATTTTGGCAAGCGCGGTGGCGTCGGGATTCGCGGCATATTCGTGCGAACACGAGGGGCTGTTGACAATGATTTCGCCAACCCCGCCCCGGGGCATCTCACCCGCCTCATCGAGATGACGCAGGGGGCCGTCGTGGATGGGAATGATTTTCACGGAAACACCCCGCAAGGGGCGCCCAACACAAGTGCCGCGCCCCTGACAAGTTTCGAGGACAGTCCCGCCAAGGATTTCCGTGGCGGTGATGGTGGCCACGGGAAGAACCTCGGTGGCGCCATAGGGCGTGTGCAAGGTGGCGTTGGGGAAAATGCGCTGAAGACGCTGCAAAAGTCGCGCGGGAACGGGCGCGCCTGCAATGAGGATGCGCCGGAGCGAGGGAAGGGCGACGCGGTGGCGCTCGCAGTGACAGGCGATTTTCGCCCACAAGGCGGGGGAGCCAAAACTGTATGTGACGCCATTCTGGGTGATGGCCCGGATGATTTTCCGCGGGTCAACAGTGGCCGGGCGCGAGGGGTTCATTTCGGGGGTGACAGTAGTGGTCCCGAGCGCGGGGTTGAAAAGCGCGAAGATGGGCAGCATCGGCAGATCAACCTCGCGGGGCTGGATGCCATAAGTGTCGCGCACGAGGGCGAGTTGCGCGTCAAGCATGGCATGAGTGTAGGTGGCGCCCTTGGGCGCACCCGTGGAACCCGAGGTGAAAAGTATGGCTGCGGGCGCGCTCCCCACGGCACCGGGAAGGGTCGCGTCGAAAAGCGGACGGCCCCCGCCGGGAAGCGTTGGCGCGATGCGGCGCAGAACACGGGCAAAGGCACCGCCACCGATGCGAACCCGGATGGTGGCGTCACGAAAAGTCCCCGGAAAAAAACTTGCGAGCACGAGCGCGAAAGGCGTTCCAACCAGCGCCCGCGGCGCGATGTTGCGCACGCAGCGCAGGAAAGGGCGCAGGCCAAGACCGGGATCTATGGCAACGGGAACGGCTCCGAGCTTGAGCAGTGCAAACATGCTCAGGATAAGATCCAGCCCGGGGCGGGCCAGCAGAAGTGTGCGCATCCCCGCGGCAATGCCACTCCGTTGGAAATGCTCCGCCGCGGCATCACTCTCGCGATCAAGCTCGACAAAGCTGCGCGAGATGTAGCGGATCGCCCCGCCGGGAGCAGTGCCACAAGGGACGCGCACGGCGCATGCCTCCGGATTGTCTTGCGCGGCGCGCCTGAGATGGCGGGTGACGTTGCCTGTGGGCATGGAGGGCGGCAGTGACAGTTATTCCAACGAAGAACGAAAAAGCCCCGTGAGATCGGGGCTTCTTTTAACTTCGCCAACGGACGCGGAAACGCGGCTCAGTAATCGGTGATGGTGAACGCGCCCCAGAAAAGGGACACGTTGTCACCGGAGAAATCCCGCGCAGCGCTGATTTGCGAAGTCGGGATGTGTACCGTGGTCTCCTCAACAGGGATGAAGGAACCGGGTGAAGTCTTCACGAGCCCAAAGAAATTGTGGCTCGGTTCAATGGCAACGGAGGCTCCGTAGTAGTCCGTGTCATAGGCCTGCCCGCACCCGGTAAGGAACGCGGCGGTGAGCATTGTAATCGGGAAGAGTGTTTTCATGAGACGTGGGGATTGGTTTTGAAAGACGCCAGACTAAGTGTCCGGGACGACATGTAAAGAAGTTTTTTGAGGGAATCTTTTTTGGGACAAACGCGCATCGCGCCAGCTGGTATTTCTCCGGGTGCATATGCGCATGCACAAGCCCCCCAAAGGGCGTAATGAGATAGCTTGGAACGCCCCGGAAAAATGTCCAACACACACCAAGCTCTGAAGGGGCGACACCGAGCCCGCCGACAACAAGGCGCCATTGAGATTTTCCGCAATGGCGCCCTGTTGGGGTAGGTCTTGGGAAACGACTTGTCGGCGCTCCCAATGATTCAAGGTGCGACTGCGCGCCTTTTCCGCCTAACCAAGCAGAGCAGCCCTACCAACGCGCCTCCTATCACTCCGTATGTGCTGGGCTCAGGAATCGGCGCAAGGCTGGCGACACGAAACCCGCTGTCGCACTGCGCACTGTAGAGGTCTTCATCATCCCGCGAGGCGCCAGCGGCGAGTTGCGGAGCTATCCCCATGTGCGAGGCCCCGCGAACAAAGCGGTAGATTGGGTACGTTTGATTCGGACTGTCAGTCCATTCCCTCACATTCCCGGTCATGTCCACTGCCCCGTATGCACTCGCATATGTCTTAGAGACTGTTCAATATCTTTCTTGACGGGACTGATAAAGTAGGGAAAGGATGTCTGATGAGAAGAGTGTATCCGAGTGATATAAGTCGTGAACAATTTGAAGCGGTGAGAGAGCTATTGGAGAACAGCCGCAAGAGAACCCGTCCGAGGAAGGTG
>JAITIB010000015.1 GCA_031279675.1 Puniceicoccales bacterium
GATCCGCGCCGGTGTGCCTGGCGACGGCTTCGCCGAGCAGTCCGCTGAGCAGGGCGCAGTCCATTTGCACCATGTTCGGGAGGTCGAGGTCGAGCACGTCGCGAATGGTTTGCTTGAGCGCGGGGTGGTTGCGCCCGATGCCATACACGCCATATCCGCTGAGGAAATCGAGGTAGTCGTTGCCGTCCTTGTCGTAGAGATAGCAGCCCTCGGCGCGGGCGTAGCATTTGTCGAAACCGATGGTGCGGAGCACCTTCACGAGGGTGCGGTTGAGATATTGCTCGTGCAACTCATAGTTCGTGCCGAAGCGTTGCGCGACGAGCGCCTTGATGTCGAAACTCATGGTGGTTGTGATGGTTTGCCGGTGGTTTGGGCGGGGAAACTCATGTTTTGCCCTCACCGGTTCAACAAGTTTCTCACCCGGGGCGGAATGCGTGGACGCTCTCTATCATGGCGGACACGTTCTCCAAGGACGCGCCCGGCGTTATTCCGTGCCCAAGGTTGAATATGTGCCCGGGTGCTCCCGCCATGTCATCAAGCACGGCACGGGTCGCCTCGCGCACCTTCTCCGGCGTGCTCTCAAGGATGGCGGGTTCAAGATTGCCCTGCAACGCAACCCCCGGTCCGACGATCGCGCGCACCGCGGAAAGACGCTGTGTCCAGTCCACCCCGAGCACCCGGGCGCCGGTGGAGGCAAGCGCGGCGGCGTGCGCCGCCATGCCCTTGGCAAATACGATGACGGGCACGCGCGGCGGAAGCGCCGCGATGATGCGCGCCACCCATTGCAACGAGAGGCGTTGATACGCGGTGGCGTCGCCGCAAAGCGCCGCCCAGCTGTCAAAAATCTGCACGGCGTCGGCCCCGCTCTCAATTTGCATGAGCAGGCACTCGACAACCGCCGCGGTGAGTTTTTCCATCAATTCGGAAAAAATCCCGGGCGTGCCATCCGCCATTGCCCGCAAGCGCGAGCCCGCGGGCGCGAGCCGTCCGGCCCCGCCACCCTCGACCATGTAAACGGCAAGCGTCCAGGGCGCGCCGGCAAAGCCAAGCAGTGCCGTCCCCCCGCCCAATTCACGCCGCACGAGACGGAGCGCCCGGGCGAGATAATCAAGGCGTTCACGAACGGACGCCACCTCCAGCGCGCGAACATGGCTGGCGGAATCGAGTGTGAAATCCATGGCGATCCCCCCGCCATCCCGAAAATGATACCCCTGCCCCATCGCCTCGGGAACGACAAGAATGTCGCTGAACACAATCGCCGCATCCAACCCGAACCGGCGCAAAGGCTGCAACGAAACCTCGGCGGCAAGCTCGGGCGTGCGCACCATGGAGAGAAACTCGTGGCGCTGGCGCAACGCACGGTATTCGGGAAGATAACGCCCCGCCTGGCGCATGAACCACACTGGCGGGCGCGACACCGGACGGCACTGGCAGGCGGACAAAAAACGTTCACGGGAATTCATCGCGCCCACACCTCATTGAAATGCGCCACAGTGGCGCGCAATCCCTCGTCGAGATCGTAAAGTGGCGTCCAGCCGGCAGCCCGGATCTTATCCGTGCCCGCCACGGAATGCCGCACGTCCCCCGTGCGCACCGGGCGGTATTCCAACGTGGAGTGCGACCCTGACAGTGCGGTGATTTTTCGCGCAAGCGCGTTGATGCTCGTCGCAGCACCGTAGCCAATGTTGAACTCGCCGGACAGACCGGGCGTGGTGGCGGCAAACACGAGCGCAGAGACAATGTCTTTCACGTAAACGAAATCGCGCGTCTGCTCACCATCACCATAAATCGTGATGGGAGCACCCCGAAGCGCATTCCTGATGAAGATGGGGACGGCGGCGGCATACGAGCCCGCCGGGTTCTGGCGCGGGCCAAAGACGTTGAAAAAACGCATGCTCACAGCGGGAAGCCTGTTTTCACGGGTAAACAGCGCATTGTAGTATTCGCCGTCGAGCTTGGTGATCGCATAGGGGCTCCGCGGCTCCGCAGGCATCGTTTCAACCTTGGGGACGGCGGGATTGTCCCCATACACCGCCGCCGAACTTGCAAAAACGAGCTTGCGCACACCGGCGCGAACGGCGGCCTCAAGCACGTTCAGATGCCCTGTGACGTTGATGGCAGCGCATTCCCCCGGATTATTCATGGACTCCGGGACACTCACGAGCGCGGCAAGATGGTAAACATAATCCACACCCTCCATGGCGCGGGCGACAAGCTCCGTGTCAGTAACACTGCCGTGCAAAAACTCCACGCCGCGCAACCCGTCAAGGTTGCGCAGGCTGCCCGTGCGCAAGTTGTCGAGAACGCGCACGCGCGCGCATCCCTGGTAATGTTCCGCAATGTGGCTGCCAATGAACCCGGCGCCACCGGTAACGAGAATCGTCTCCTGTTTCATCGACAAACGCTCAGAGTGAGTCAACCACCCGCGCCATGGCCTCCATCTGGGTTTCAATGGAACGCGCAAGGGCGAACTGGTTCCGGCAACGGTCAAGGTTGTGCCCGGGGCGGGTGGTTTTGAAATACACGTCCCCATCAAGATAATCCGTGAGAAAGCGCATCCCGAGCTCAAGCGCGAGCAACTTGCCACTGAAAGGCAGGAGCGCTTTCTCCGCCTTGTTCAACGTGCCGCCGAGCGCGGCGAGATAACCAAGCGCGAGCGCCTTGAAGTATCCGGGGCGGCATACGACTTTGCGGAGATCCCGCTCGTCCTCGCCCACGGGCGAGGTGGCGCTGCGCACCATGTCGCCAAAATCGTAAAGCGCGCTGCCCGGCATGGCAGTGTCGAGATCGATGACGCAGAGGGCGCGTTGCGTGCGGTTGTCGATGAGGATGTTGTTGAGCTTGGTGTCGTTGTGCGTGACACGCTCCGGGATCTCGCCGCGTGCAATGGCGTCAACAACAACGGAACAATCCGCCTTGCGCTCCTGCAAAAAGGCAATCTCGTCCCTGACATCCCTGGCACGATTGCGCGCGTCGGAGGCGAGGGCGCGCTGAAACTCACCATAACGCCACATCGTGTTGTGAAAATTGGGAATGGTCTCCACAAGGCGCCCGCCGGGAAGGTCCACGAGGAGTTTCGTAAAGTTGCCAAAGGCCTCAGCCGCCGCGCGCGCCTGCTCCGTGGTTTCGATGACATCGTAACTGCGCGCGAGCTCGATGAAAAGGAAGACGCGCCAGTGGTTCCCGCCCGCATCCACAAACCAGTCCGCCCCCGTGCGTGAGGGCACAAGGGTGAGGGTGCGCCGGGCGGCATCGGGCACGCCGTCCACCTGAAGACGCCTGAGGGTGTGGCGGCAAATGCGGGCAACATTTTCCATGACGCCCGCGGTGTTTTTGAAAACGTGGTGGTTCACACGCTGGAGAATATAACGGACCCGCACACCCGCCTGGTCACAGGTAATCGCGAAGGTGTCGTTGATGTTCCCGCTGCCATAGGCGGTGGCGTTGATGAAATCGCCGCGGAGGTCGAACTGGGCGGCAATGGCGGGAATATCGTGGGGGACGGTGTTAGGATGGATACTCATGGGTTGGCTGGTTGGCGGTTTGTCTTGGAGCGCTTGGAAGCTGCCGGCAATTTTTTTGAGGAAGAAACGCGGATCGCACAGGCCTCGGCAATGGCAGCGACAAGGGGACCTTGCGCGGGCGCGGCAGCCTGCGCGGCGACAGGAATGCCGTGCTCGCGCAAGGCCGCCGCGGTCGTGGGGCCGATGGCAACGGTCTTGGGCGGAAACGCGCCCGGGCGAAGCGTGAGACGGGACGCTTGGGCAACAAAGGACTCCACGGCGGAAGGACTGGCAAAAACGATCGCATCCGCCCCGTGTTCGCGAAAGTCCTCGGTGCCGGCCAGCGCGCTGACATCGTTCTCCTCCGTGGCATAAACAGTAAGCGTCTGGACAATGGCGCGGGATTTTTCCTCAAGGGTGCGCGCAAGCACATCGCTGTTGCGAGTGCCGGCAATGATGAGGACGCGCTGGTTGGAAAGATCCTCCGTGGAGGCAAGTTCCTCGGCAAGGGCGGCGGCGGTGGCGTCAGGGGGAATGTGATCTATGTGGAGATGATAGGCGCGAACGGCGGCAACAGTGGCGGGACCGACGCAAGCGATGCGACAGATGCCAAGCCCGCGGATGTCGTCAAAACTTTCGAAATAGCGCTCAAAAAAACCCTGGACACCGTTGGCACTGGTAAAAACGAGCCAGTCATACTGGCCCATTTGCGCCCAGATGGCGGCAAGCGTGGCGGCGTCGGCAGCGTATTCAATGTCGAGCAAGGGGACTTCGAGGACGGTTGCGCCGTGCCCGGCAAGAACTTCGCGGAGGGCCTGGGTAGCGGCCCCCTGAGGACGGGTGATGACGATGCGTTTGCCAGTAAAAAGCGGGAGCGCGGTTTTTTTCATGACGCGGGTTGGCACGGGTTGCCTTGAAAGAGATTGCGGTCAAGGGCGCGATACTGGATGGCCTCAAGGAGATGCCTGTCCTGAATGGTCTCGCTGGCATCAAGATCCGCAATTGTCCGGGAGACCTTCAGAATGCGATCGTAGGCGCGCGCGGAAAGCTCAAGACGCTCCATGGCGCGCTGAAGCAGCGTGCCCTGCGCAGGGGTGAGCGTGCAGTGGGCACGGATGTGCCGCGGAGTCATACAGGCGTTGGTCGCCTGCCGCGCGGCGTGGGTGGCATAGCGCCGATGCTGACACTGCCGGGCGGCATTGATGCGCTGGCGCATGGCATGGGAAGACTCGCCGGGCTGCGCAGTGCGGAGTTCCTCAATGCTCAGCTCGGGCGCCTCGATATGGATGTCAATGCGGTCCAAAAGCGGGCCGGAAATGCGCGCGCGGTAACGCTGGATCTGCTGGGGCGTGCAACGGCACTTGGCGCCCGTGTGCCCGCATGGCGTTGGATTCATCGCGGCAACGAGCATGAACTGGCTCGGAAGGGTGATTTTTCCATTGGCCCGGGAAATGGTGACGCTGCCGTCCTCAAGAGGCTGGCGCATGACCTCAAGGGCGCTGCGCTTGAACTCGGGAAGCTCGTCGAGAAAGAGCACGCCATGGTGCGCAAGTGAAATCTCGCCGGGGCCGGGGATGGTGCCGCCGCCAATGAGCCCGATGTCGCTGATGGTGTGGTGCGGGGCACGAAAAGGGCGCTGGTAACGGCGGTTCTCCGGCGTGTGCGTGACACCCGCGGCGGACTGAATGCCGAGGATTTCCAAAAACTCATCCAACGTGGGCTCGGGAAGAATCGTGGGAATGCGGCGCGCAACCATGCTTTTCCCGGAGCCGGGAGGGCCGATCATGAGAAGGTTGTGCCCGCCGGCAACGGCGATTTCCACGGCACGGCGCAAGGAGTGCTGCCCCTTGACCTCGGCAAAATCAAGCGAGACCTCCGGTGGCGGAGGTCTCCGAAAGGCGCTGTCCTGCGGCGCAAGTGGCGCAATCTCCTGCTCGCCATTGAGAAAACGCAGCGCCGCATGCAGGGTGTTGACGGGGAGCACGGCAACGCCCTCGACGAGCGCGGCCTCCTCCGCCGATTCCGGCGGAAGAATGACCCCCTTCCGCCCTTGGCGCCGCGCTTGCAACGCGAGGGCGACGCCACCGCGCACGGGCCGTGTCGCCCCGCTAAGGCTGAGTTCTCCCGCAACAAGATATTCCTCAAGATGGGTTTGCTGGAGCTGCCCCGTGGCGGCCAACAGCCCAAGGGCAATCGGAAGATCGTAGTGCGCGCCCTCCTTGCGCAAATCCCCCGGGGCAAGATTGATGGTGGTCTTGGTGCTGGGAGTGCTCAACCCACTGTTGTGAATTGCGGAAATAACACGATCCATGGACTCCTTGACCGCAGTGTCAGGCAGCCCGACTATGTAGTAACGCAACTCACCGTATCCGCCGACGTTGACTTCGATGGTCACTGGCACCGATTCGACGCCGACGAGAGCACCGGAATGTATGACGGAAAGCATGGTTTGTTTTGGAGGGGCAAACTGGTGGCTTTTATCTCAAATGACACGGCTTTTTTTCACCCCGGAAACATTTCACGAACAACGACACCACAGGGGCTTCACGCACTCGCAAGCGCCACCCGCATCACTGTCTCACTGCGACATTTTGGCAGGGGAAACCATCCCTCCCGCCGCGAAAACAACATTGCGAAAATCCTCATTCCCCATTCTGAAACAACAAATTAACTCCCAAATCACCCCTTGGCACCTGAATTGCTGAACTTTGCATAATTCAATCAAACAAACAACAAACCTCAACAACCCAGCATCCAACCATGAGCAAAATTCTCGGCATAGACCTCGGCACCACAAACTCCTGCATGTCCGTCATTGATGGCGGCGAACCCGTCGTCGTGCCCAACAGCGAAGGCGCCCGCACCACACCCTCCGTCGTCGCATTCGCGAAAAACGGAGACCGCCTCGTCGGCCAGGCCGCCAAACGCCAGGCCGTCACCAACCCGCAAAACACCATCTTCTCCGCCAAACGCCTCATCGGGCGCAAATATCGCGAAGTGCAGGAGGAGATCAAAACCCTCCCCTACAAAGTCATCGAAGGCAAAAATGGTGACGCCTGGATCGCCTGCACCGTCAACGGCAAAGAAGAAACCTTCGCCCCCGAGCAAATCTCCGCCATGGTGCTCGCCAAACTCAAGGCCGACGCCGAAGCCTATCTCGGCGAAAAAATCACCCAGGCCGTCATCACCGTCCCCGCCTACTTCAACGACGCCCAACGCCAGGCCACCAAGGACGCAGGCGCCATCGCCGGCCTCGAAGTCCTCCGCATCATCAACGAACCCACCGCCGCAT
>JAITIB010000055.1 GCA_031279675.1 Puniceicoccales bacterium
CAAACGAACATCGAGCTCGTCTGCTTTTTTGCGGTGTCGTGCAATCGGTTGAGCCCGCAGCAAATGCGCACGCGCGCCCCCGCGGGATCATCGACCGTGAACGAGGCCGAGACAATGTAGGCGCGCCATTCGCCCGCTTTCACGGGGCTTGTGGGCGAACGAAAATAGCAGGGATGCGCTGTGTTCGCAACGCGCGCGTTGATTTCAGGAGGGACTGGCATGGTGGTAATACTTGAGGGTTCGAGTTGAATTGACGCGGGCCACGGTGGGGATTCTCCGCACTGAGGCAAGAGGAAAATTTTTTAAAAATCAGCCCCCTCAAAACACCCCGCGCCCTCGCCCAATCCCGCCGGAAAAGAAGCACAGGGTGAAACGAAAAATCATGAACAGAGGGAGGGCGCCCTGCCAAAGACAGTATTGCACGCGCCACCCGAACCCCGTAGGCAACACGCGCATGACCACCACGCATCCGCTTCTCAACCCCGAGTTTCACATCCGCTGGAGCCAGCTCACGCCCGAAAGCATTGCCACCGGCATTCCCATCGCCCTCCGCAACGCCACCGCGGCCCTCAAGGCCATTGCATCGCAGCCGCCCGGACAAGTCACCTTCGCAAACACCTTCCTCGCCCTCGAAAAGGCCACCCGCGAACTCAACCTTGCCTGGGGCAAAGTCGAGCACATCAACAGTGTCAACAACACCCCCGCCTTTCGCAGGGTTTACAATCGCCTCCTGCCCCAAGTCACGGCGTTCACAACAAGCATCACCCTTGATCCCCGGCTCTGGACAACGCTCCAGACCGCCGCCGCCACACCCGCCCTCGCCAATCTCACCGGGACCGAACGCCGGCTCATTGACGAAACCCTGTCAGACTTCATCGAAAACGGCGCAACGCTCCCGCCCAAGGGAAAAAAACGCCTCGCGGCCATCAACGCCCAACTCGCCACTCTCACCCAAAAATACGCCGAGAACGTCCTCGACGCCATAAACGCCTGGGAAAAACTCATCACCGACCCCTCCGCGCTCGACGGCCTCCCCGCCAGCGCCCTTGCCACCCTCGCCGCAAACGCGCGCGCCACCGGACACCCCGACGGCACCTGGCGCATCACCCTTCACGCGCCCGTCCTGACCCCCGTCCTCCAATACGCGCACAACGACGCCCTCCGCCGTGAATGCTGGGAAGCGAGCACGCGCATCGGCACCCTCTCCCCGTGGGATAACACTCCGCTCATTTGGCAAATTCTCGGGCTGCGCCATGAAAAAGCCGTTCTCCTCGGCAAAAAAAGCTTCGCCGACCTCGCCACCGCCCGCCGCATGGCCAAAACCGGACAAACCGCCCTCAACTTCATCGAAGATCTCCACCAACGCATCCAGCCTCACTTCGAACGCGAAACCGCCGGACTTGAAACTTTCAGGCAAAACACCACCCACTCCCCAACCCCCACACCCCTCTCCCCTTGGGAAAGCGCCTACTGGGCGGAACGCCAACGCCGCGCAAAACACGACTACGACCCCGAAGCCCTCCGTCCCTATTTCCCCATCGACGGAGTCATCCAGCGCATGTTCTCGCTCTTTGGCCCCCTTTTCGGCATCCGGGTGCACCCCCGCCCCACCACACACACCGACCCCGCCACCGGACGCACCACCACACACACGCCAACCGAACCCGCCCTCAACACCACGCCCGTCGAGGTCTGGCACCCCGAAGTCAAATACTACGAAATCCACGACAATGCCCCCGCCCAAACCCCGCGCCACCTCGGCTCCTTTTACACCGACTGGCACCCGCGCGCCACCAAGCGCGACGGGGCATGGATGAACCACCTCATCACCGGAACACCCCGCCACGACGGAACCCTCAGCCCCCACCTCGGGCTCATCTGCGGCAACTTCACCCCGCCCATCAATGGACACCCACCGCACCTGACCCACGACGAAGTGCTCACCCTCTTTCACGAATTCGGACACCTCCTCCACCACCTGCTCACAACCATCCCCTACGAAAGCCTCGCCGGAACACGCGTCGCATGGGACTTCGTCGAGCTCCCGTCCCAACTCCTCGAAAATTGGTGCTGGCACAAAACCAGCCTCCCCCTCATCGCCCGCCACCACGCCACCGGGGAGCCCCCCCCTCCCGGGCTCGTCGAAAAGCTCACCCAATCCACCCATTACCGCGCCGCCACCCATACCCTGCGCCAACTCGCCCTCGCCAAACTCGACCTCGAACTCCACCACCACTACGACCAGCACCGCCACGCCCCCAGCCTCGCCCATGTCTGGCAGCACACCCTCGCCGCCTACCACCCCCGCACCACCCCGCCAACGCCGCCCATCACCAACCGTTTCACGCACATCTTCGGCGACCCCACCGGATACGCCGCCGGATACTACTCATACAAATGGGCCGAAACCCTCGAAGCGGACGCCTTCACACGCTTTGAGCACGACGGCGTTCTCAATGAGAAAACCGGACGCGAACTTCGCGACAAAATCCTCGCCAAGGGCAACAGCGCGCCTCCCGAAAAACTCTACCATGACTTCATGGGACGAACCCCCGACCCCGCCGCCCTCCTGCGCCGGCAAGGACTCGCACAAGCCCTGCCAGCATGAACACCTTTTCCCCCGCCCAACTCCAGCAATGGACGCGCGGCGCATGGGCCACGCACCATCCCCCCGCGCGCCCCATACACGGCTTCAACAACGACACGCGCACCCTCGCCCCCGGCCAATGCTTTGTCGCCCTCCAGACCCCCCGGCGCGACGGGCACGACTACCTCGCCCACGCCGCGCAAGCCGGCGCCACCGCCGCCCTCGTCGGCAAGCCCAATCCCGCCATCCCCCTCGCCCAACTCCACGTCGGCGCCCCCCTCCTCGCCCTCCAGCAAATCGCCCTGCACTGGCGCAACCATTACCCCCACCCCCTCATTGCCATCACCGGAAGCCACGGCAAAACCTCCACCAAGGACATGCTCGCAATGCTTCACGCCCCCGCCGTTCACGCCACCCGTGGCAACCTCAACAACACGCTTGGCGTCCCCCTCACCCTCCTCGAGCTCGATCCCGCCCGCCACACCACCGCCGCCATTATTGAGGTCGGCATCAGCGAACCCGGGGAACTCCGGCACACAGCCCCGCTGATCCAACCCGACATCGCCATCATCACCAACATCCACCCCGCGCACCTCGCCGGGCTCGGGACACTCGACGCCATCGCGCGAGAGAAAGCCATCATCGCGCACCACCTCCGCCCCCACGGACACACCCTCCTGCCCGCCGCCACACTCCGCCACCCCGCGCTCGCCCAACTTCCTCGCGAAAGCACCCTCCCCGTCCACTTCGACGCCACCGCGCCCTCCCTCCCGCTCGGCAGCTATCCGCGCATCTGCCACGTCACCCTCACCCGCCCCGCCACCAGCACCGGCTACCACGTCCGCATGGCAATCCTTCCCGGGGACGCCACCGCGACCCTCACCTTCACGCTCCCCGAGGGCACGCAAGGCATGGCGCAAAACGCCGCGCTCGCGGCCCTTGCCGCCCACCTCAACGGCATCCCGGCACAGCGCATCCAAGACATCCTCGCACACTGGCGCCCAAGCTCCAACCGCGGTGAAATCCGCGAACACGCGGGGCGCCTCCTCTACGTTGACTGCTACAACGCCAGCCCCGCATCCATGCTGGACGCCGCCGAGGCCTTCCACGCCCGCACCACCCACGCCCCCCGACGCCTGTTCGTGCTCGGCGGCATGAGCGAGCTCGGCGCGCAATCCGCCGCGCTGCACGAGCGCGTGGGCAGACAACTCCCCCTGCGCCAAGGCGACACCCTCGCCCTCCACGGAGGCGACGCCCCGTTGATCGGCGCCGGAGCGCGAGCCGCCGGAATGGACGCCGGGTGCATTTTGCAATTCGACGACATTACCGCCATCCGTGAAACGATTGCCGGCTTCGCCGGTCCGGTCTTTGTCAAAGGAAGCCGCGTTCACGCCCTTGAACGCGCCCTGCCCGACGCCCCCCGGCCTTCCCCACCGCGATAAGCGCCCTCCCGCCTACGGAACCTTGGGCAGGCCCGGCGCCTCGATTTCCTCGCCACACCGGAGCATCCCGCTGCCGTAAAAAGGATTTCGCGCACCGGACGCACGCTGAAGCCAGCGCGCCTTTCCCGCCCCCGGCGCCATCGCACACTCGAAAATGTGAAAAGTCCCGGAAAGCCCCTTGCGATTCGCGCGAACAAGATCGGCAATCGCCGTGACGAACGGCTCAAAATCGCGCCGGGCGGCAGCCAGATCCACCGCCGCGAAAAGCGCGTCCTTGTGCCGTCCCACAGCCCCGCGCGCCACCTGCCCGTGGGCAGGAAGAAATTTTTCAAGCGCGCCCCGCAGTGCTGGCAGACAGCCTTGGAAAGCGGCAAAATCATCGCGTGAAAGCGCCTCGGCAACATCAGCCGAGGCAAAGGCGACCGGGCCAAGCAACGCGGGGATGATCCCGACATTGGTTTCGCCCACAGAGGGTGGCACCGGCTTGGACGCGACATTCCCACGAAGCATTTTTTGAACGGCCTCGCGCAAGCGGCTTTCAGAATCCAGCATGAACTGGCCCGAGACGACCACGCGCTCGCCCGCTTCCAGCCCGCCAAGCACCTGATAAAGATCCCCCTCGCTGCGCGCCCCGAGCTTCACCTCGCGCGGCTCAAAAAAACCACCCTCAAGGGCAATGAACACCGTGTTGCCTCCGCCACTGCGAAGCACAGCCGCCCCGGGCACAAGCACCGCATCGCCGTCAAGCTGCGCCGCAAACCCCACATCGACAAACATGCCGGGCCGCAACGTCCCGCCCTTGTTGGGCAACTCGATGCGCACAGTGGCCGTCCGCGTCTGCTCCTCGATCTGCGGAAGGATGCGCTGGACAACGCCATTGCGCACAGGCGCCCCGACCTCGTAACCGGAACGCACCGTGACCGCCTGCCCCTCGCGCACCAACGGCAGATCCTTTTCGTAAACCTGCGCCCGCACCCAAACCGTGTCCAAGCCGGCAAGCCTGAAAAGACGTTCGCCGGGTTTTATCATCTGCCCGGAGACGACCCCTTTCTCCACGACAACGCCCGCGGCGGGAGCGCGAAAAAGCAGCGTGCGCGGCGCCTCGCCCGTGCGACGCACCCGCTCGACAACCGCATCAGGAACATCGTAGTGACGCAGGCGCGCGGCCACCGCCCGGGCAAGCGTGCCATTGGCATCCGCACCATCCCCGGCCACGGTGGCGTAATTGAGCAGCGCGTTGTAGAGCTCGGGCGAATAAATTTCAAAAAGCGGCTCGCCAGCCTTCACTTCCACCCCGGTGGCGTTGACGTGGAGCGTCTCCACCCACCCCTCGTATTTGGTGGTGATGTCACGCAACGCCACCTCGTTGTAAGCCACGGCGCCCACGGCGCGAAACTCGCGGCGCACAGGCCCGCGCCCGACAAGGGCCGTCTTGAGATTCATCCGCTGAACGGTGGCGGCATCCACCTGAAGCCTGCCCGTGCCAAGGGAGGCGACGCCACCGGGGGAAACCGGGGTAAGGTTCATTCCGCAAACCGGACAATTCCCGGGATCCTTTTTGAGAATTTGCGGATGCATCCCGCACGTATAAAGCTGCCCGGACGCATGTGCGCCCGGGACAAAAAAGATCGCGAGGGCAAACAGGGCGGGCGCGGCGGGCGTTCGAAAAAGTTGCGCAAGCATTTTCACAGGGAAAGGAAGGATTCTCACACATGGGAAGCGTTGCCCCGCCACGAACTCGTCTATGGCGCCATCCGCCAAACACCCAAGTTCCGAAACGCACCCAGACACAGGAACAAACAAACTGGTGGTGGGGGAGGGATTCGAACCCCCGAAGAGCGTCGCTCGACAGATTTACAGTCTGCACCCTTTAGCCACTTGGATACCCCACCAGAAAAGTGGCGCGTTCTATGGATGGCACCCGAAGGCATGCCAAGGTTTTTTTTGAAAAAAAACAACCCCTCGCCGCGCAAACGCCCCTATCGCCACGGCTCAATGGCGGAAATGGCGCATCCCGGTAAAGACCATCGCCATGCCATGCACATCAGCGGCGGCAATCACCTCGTTGTCCCGAACAGAACCACCGGGTTGAATCGCCGCAACGGCCCCCGCCTGCGCCGCGGCAACAAGCCCGTCGGCAAACGGGAAAAAGGCGTCCGAGGCCACCACAGAACCCTTTAGCGGCAAGCCGGCCTCGCCAGCTTTCCAGACCGCGATGCGCGCACTGTCCACACGGCTCATCTGCCCGGCGCCTATGCCCAGCGTGCGCTCGCCCGCGGCGTAAACAATGGCGTTCGACTTGACATGCCGCACAACACGCCACCCGAACAACAGCGCATCCCACTCGGCGCAAGTCGGCGCGCGCGCGGTGACAACCTTGAACGCCGCACGGTCAACGGGCTGCGCATCGCAATCCTGCGCAAGCACCCCGCCGATGACGCTACGGATTTCCCGCAACGCACCCGCACCGGCAGCGCACCCGGTGGCGTCGCGGTTGAGCATGAGACGCAGGTTTTTCTTTTGGCCAAGCACGGACATCGCCTCCGGCTCAAACTCCGGCGCAACGATAACCTCGGAGAAAATCCCCGCAATCGCCTCCGCCAGCGCCCCATCCACGGCACGGTTGGCAATGATGATTCCCCCAAAGGGCGCCTGCCTGTCCGTCGCAAACGCCTGCGCCCACGCATCCAGAAGCGAGGACGCACTCGCGACACCGCACGGATTGGTGTGCTTGAGTATCGCCAGGGTCGGCTTCTCAAACTCGGCGATGAGGCGCGCCGCCGCAGTGATGTCGAGAATGTTATTGTAGCTCAACTCCTTGCCCTGAAGCTGCCGGAACGCACTGTGGAAGGAACCATAAAGCGCGGCCTTCTGGTGCGGATTCTCGCCGTAGCGCAACGGCTGCGCAAGCGACAGGTTCAGATTGATCTGGCGCGACGCGACGGCACCGGACCTGGATTCGAGATAATTGGCAATCGCCGCGTCATACGCCGCCGTGCGCTGGAAAACCTTCAGCGCGAGCTCGCGCCGCAACGCGGCCAACGCCACCTCGTCCCCCGCATCCATCGCGGACAGCACACGCTCATAATCCCCGGGATCGGCAAGCACGGTAACGCTCTCGTGATTCTTCGCCGCACTGCGCAGCATCGAGGGCCCGCCAATGTCTATGTTCTCAATCGCCTCGTCCAGCGGACAGCCCGGCTTCGCCACCGCCGCCTCAAACGGGTAAAGATTCACCACCACCACATCAATCAATGCAATCCCCTGGGCGCGCGCCTCGGCAAGGTGCTCCGCACTGCCGCGCCGGCACAGCAACCCGCCATGGATTTTGGGATGAAGCGTCTTCACACGCCCCTCCATGATTTCAGGCGACCCCGTGTGGGCGCTCACGTCAGTCACAGGGATGCCGTTTTCGCGCAAAAGCCGCGCCGTCCCCCCCGTTGAAAGCACGGCGTAGCCATGTTTGGAGACAAGCGCGCGGGCGAACGGAACAAGACCGGTTTTGTCACTCACGGAAAGAAGGGCGAACTTGGACATACGCCACCGGAGATCTGCCACCCACTCCCCTCATGGCAAGAAAAATGCGGCGCGCATGAATGCCCGCGCCCGCGCCACGCCCCGGTGATCATTCTCTCCTTTCCCCAAAATATTTTCTTTATTGTGGCAGCGCCATCCCTTTACTTGACGGCATGGAAAATCATTTGCAGATCGATCAGGAAACCCGGAGGAAAATCGAGGAAATCTCGAAAAACACTTGGAGTGAACGCACGCGCGCACGGCTGCGGGTCATCTCAATGGCCGGACAAGACAAACACTCCATCGCGGAAATTGCCCGCGCCACCGGAACCTCCGCTCCAAGCGTGCTCAAATACATAAGGCTTTTTCAGGCCGGCGGCTTGGATGCCGTTCTAAAAACCGCGACCTCAACGCATGACATTTACAGCCGCCTTGACGTTGAAACCCTGTCCCTCCTGCGCAAAAAAATTGAGAACAACGAATTCGTCGATTCGATCGAGATTAAAAAATGGCTCGCAAACCGCTCGATAGAAATACCCCAGCCGCTCCTGCTCCGCCTCCTCACCAAACTCGGCTGGAACACAAAAGAAACACCCGACTTCCAACTCGACCCGGAAAACATACGGGAAATCGAGGAAACCCTCAAAAACACCCAGAACAAGCGCAGAGCCAAACGCCTGCAAGTCATCCTGATGGCCGGCAAGGGCAACTCAAGTGCCGCGAAAATCGCCCGGACCGTCGGAGTCAGCAACCCGACTGTGTTCAAATCCATAAGGCTTTTTCAAACCGGCGGACTCAACGGCCTGATGGAAGTGGACTACCAAGGTCTCACCGCGCGCAGCCGCCTTGGACTGGAAATGCACGCCCTCCTGCAGGAAAAAGTCAAAAATGGCGAATTCGGGCACACACGCGAAATACTCCAATGGCTGGAGGACCATTCGGTGAAAATGTCCCGGGGACTGCTATATTATTATTTGCACAAATTCAACTGGGTCCGCAAAAACAGACTGCAGGTTGACCCCCAACACACCGCGGAAATTGAGGAAGCCCTCAAAACCGCCCAGGATGAGCGCAGCCGCAAACGCCTGCAAGTCGTCCTGATGGCCTGCCAGAACAATCCCGACGGCGAGAAAATCGCAAAGACCGTCGGAGTCTCTTACGCAACCGTAGTCACGAATGTGCAACGGTTCCATGCCGGTGGAATAAAAAAACTCCTGGAAACAGGCTACGCACAACAAACAGAACACAGCCTCCTCGGCGACGAAATCGAGACCCTCCTGCGTGAAAAAATCGAACGCGACGAATTCACCCATGCAAGCGATGCGCAAAAATGGCTGGAAAGCCACTCCGTGAAAGTTTCGCCAAGACTCGTGCATTACTATCTGAAAAAATTCGGCTGGAAACACGCAAAACCCCAGCGCAAGACCATGAAAAAACCGAGAAAAACCGACGCCACCTACGAAACTCCCGCCACCGACCCAACCCCTCAGGCACCCGATAAAAACGAGCAACCCCCCCCGCAACAACAAGACTCATGCCAATGGAATGAACCAAGCCCGCCCGCACCCGTGAATCCACCCGCCCAAGACAAAGTGTGAAAAAATCACTTGCCAGCGCGCACCCACTCCTGTTGCATGTCCGGACCAACCAAGGTGCGCGCATTCGCCCGGCCCAACGCCGGGAGGAAAGTCCGGACACCACAGGGCAGGATTCCGCGTGAAAACGCGGGCACTGGCTTTCAAAGGCCGGTGACGGAAAGTGTCACAGAAAACACACCGCCCGGGCTCACGCCTAGGCAAGGGTGAAAAGGTGGGGTAAGAGCCCACCGCGGCAACGGCAACGAAACCGGCAGGACAAACCCAATCCGGTGCAAGACCAAATAGGGAGGCAGGGCGGCCCGCCCAATGTCTCCGGGTAGGTTGCACCGCCGCAAGGCGGAACCTCCACCGCAAGGCGGAGGTTAGAGGAATGAATGCGGACGGTCTCGCTTGCGAGACCGCCACAGAATCCGGCTTACAGCACCTTGGTTGGCCATTTCCACACTGTCACGACTCGCCTCCCCGACACCGATCCAAGGGCCTTGCTCTGAAAACCTCCCATTGATATTAGCCCTGCTGGGAAATAGACCTTGCAAAAAAGCTCGCCCACTCTCTTATTCCACAACTGCCCCAATTGATTTTATGTGTTTATATTTCATCGGGAAGCGGGGTCATTTATGAGGCATCCCAAAGCAGATATGCATAAGTACATAAAACAATATCTTCAAAAGAGGCCGTTTCTATCTGAAAACAATATGTCCAGCTAAAGAAAGATTCACGTTTAACAGGAACTTCAGCACCTTTAAAATCCAATATTTTTCTCTTAAATGGAGAACGTGAAATAAAAAAGGCAGCGCCATCTTTCTCAAACACATAAAAGCCATTATCGTAATGGCCGTTTAAAATGCATCCTTCATTTTGAATAGCACTTACTTCTATTTTTGTTTTTTTAGAAAACAACAAAGCGTCAAGAAATTTTGGATAATATGTTTTGCACTTCGCGATTTTCCGCATTGTTTTTTCTTCGAATATCGCAAAAGTTTGATTTCCTGTAACCTCAGCAAGATAGACCTGTTCCGTTTGCGAAACCTGAATTTTCACGGTAAACCGAAAGCCCCCATTTAAATAGCGCCCTATTTTCAACATGATTTTCAAAAAACATCGATAACACCGCCATCTTTAGCCAAATTAACCCGAAACTCCCTGCGATTATAGCTAAAACCAATTTTCCACTCTGCACAATTGTCGCATCTTGTGTGATTGGGCGGAGGTTTTCGGTGAAAGAATTCGGTTTTTTGGGCATGCCAATCATTCATGGTTTGCAAGGGTGTTTTGCAGTGGAGGGCTGACTGAGGGAGTTGATGGTTGTATAGGTGCACGTAGCGTTCCAGCGTTTGCCGCATGTCCTGCCCGGAACGGAAACGGTGCGGCTTGAGCACGTCGCTGATGCGCCCGTTGAAGCGTTCGACCATGCCGTTGGTTTGGGGTGTCCGGGGTTTGACTTCCCGCGCACGCCATCGGCAAATAGTGCGCTGCCCCACGCCGTAGCGCACCGCCAAGACAGTGACCGAATCCTTGCTGGCTGCGATTTCAGCTCGGATGTCCGGCGTAGTTCGAGCGTTTTTATGAGGGGAAATGATCATGATTGGATGGGCTTAATTGATTTTAACGGCCTAAATAACACAAGCATCATTTTGCACGCCATGAACAAAGGATGCCGCCTTTCGCATATCAAACCATCCGGGACGCGACAACTATCGAAGGCCGGGCGCCCATGCCGAACCCCAAACGCCGTTCCGGGTTTCATGTCCGTTTTCTGTTTGCATCATGCGCGGGTGTATTTTCGCCAGTCGGCGAGGTGGGAGATGTCGTGGGCGTAGGCAGGGATGTCGGCTTCGCCGATGAAGCCGCTGACCCGGCGTCCGTCGGCGAGTTCGATTTTGCCAAGGCCGAGAGGGGCTGGAATGGCGGCGATGAATCGGGCGAAGGCTTGGGCGCTGAGTTCGTAGAGTTCGACATGGCAGGCGACGCCACCTGCGGGGGTTCGCAGCATGGCGGGTTTTTGAAGGGTGCCGTCGCTGAAGGCATACATTTTGTAATGCGGGGCGCTGGTGGTGGCTTCGAGAAAAACGGCGC
>JAITIB010000058.1 GCA_031279675.1 Puniceicoccales bacterium
CAAACGAACATCGAGCTCGTCTGCTTTTTTGCGGTGTCGTGCAATCGGTTGAGCCCGCAGCAAATGCGCACGCGCGCCCCCGCGGGATCATCGACCGTGAACGAGGCCGAGACAATGTAAGCGCGCCATTCGCCCGCTTTCACGGGGCTTGTGGGCGAACGAAAATAGCAAGGATGCGCTGTGTTCGCAACGCGCGCGTTGATTTCAGGAGGGACTGGCATGGTGGTAATATCTGAGGGTTCGAGTTGAATTGACGAGGGCCACGGTGGGGATTCTCCGCACTGAGGCAAGAGGAAAATTTTTTAAAAATCAGCCCCCTCAGACGGTGATTTCCCTGATGTTTTTCGTTGTTGGCAGAGTGGAGGGGGATCGGGCGTCCTTCCGGGGTTTGGCTACAGAGTGAATTCCTGTTGGGCGCCGGGTTGGTCTGCGGTGGCGCCGGGTTGGTCTGCGGTGGCGTCGGGTGCGGTGGCGTTGAGGAGTGCGCGGAGGGCGTTTTCGTCCAGTATCGGGATGCCCAGGGTGCTGGCTTTGGCGAGTTTTGAGCCCGGGTTTTGGCCGGCGACGAGGTAGTGTGTGCGCGCGCTGACGCTGTCGGCGACGCGGCCTCCCGCAGCCTCGATGAGTGCGCGCGCGTCCTCGCGGCCGAGCGAGGGAAGGGTGCCTGTGAGCACAAAGGTTTTTTCCGAAAGGGGTGTGCCGGCGGGTGCGGGGGATTCGGGGGCGTTTTTGTCGCCGAAATTGAGTCCGGCAGTGCGGAGGCGGCGGAGGAGTTCGTGATGGGCGGGGTTGGAAAACCAGGTGAGGAGGCTTTGGGCGACGACGGGGCCGACGCCTGCGATGATGCTTTCTTCCGAGGTGAGCTCCTGACCCTTTTTGCCGCGTTGCTTGCGCCGGTAATCGGCGAGGGTGGCGTTGGCGAGCCGGTCCAGGGTGTGGAAGTGGCGCGCAAGATCCTTTGCGGTCTGCCCGCCGATGTTGGGGATGCCCAGGGCGTGGATGAGGCGCCAGAGCTCGCGGTGTTTGCTGTCGGCGATGGCGGTGTGGAGTTGCGCGGCGGATTTTTCGGCAAAACCCTCGAGTGAGAGGAGTTGCTCGCGCGTGAGTGTGTAGAGGTCCGCGGGCGAGGTGGCGAGGGCGGTGTGGACGAGGGCTTGGGCGACCGCAGGGCCGAGGTTTTCGATGTCGAGGCAGTGCTTGGAGGCGTAGTGGGCGAGGTGGCGCGCGTGTTGCGCGGGCGTGGGTGCGGTGAGGCGCCAGTGGGCGTCGCCGGGTGGGCGCACTGCCTCCAGCCCGAGCTCGGCAACACGGTGCGCGAAGTCAAAGGGTGTCGTTCCCGGGGGGCGTTTTTCCGGGAGGCTGCGGAGGACTCGCGGGATGATTTCGCCGGCTTTTTCGATGAGCACGGTGTCGTTTTCGCGGATGTCCTTGCGGGCGATCTCGTCGGCGTTGTGGAGGGTTGCGCGCGTGATGGTCGTGCCGGCGAGCTCCACCGGCTCAAGCTCGGCAACGGGTGTGAGGGCGCCCGTGCGCCCGACTTGGAGGGTGATGGCGCGCAGCCGTGTCTGTGCTTGCGCGGGGGCGTATTTGTAGGCGATCGCCCAGTGGGGGAACTTGCTGTTGGCGCCCGCGAGCGTCTGGGCGCGCAGCGAGTCGAGTTTCACAACGGCGCCATCGGTCGGGTAGGCGAGGGTGTGGCGCAGGGTGTCGAGCTGCGCAATCGCCGCCCAGGCGGCGTCCGCGCCGGTGGCGTGCTGGAAGAACTCGACTGTGGGCAGGCGCCATCGCTGGAGCGCCTGGCGGAATTCGCCGAGGGTGGCGAACAGGGGCGGGTCACAGTGCCCGATTCCGTGGAGGACGATTTCAAGCCGGCGCGCCGCCGCTTCCGCCGGGTCGAGAAGCTTGATGGTGCCCGCGGCGAGGTTGCGGGGGTTGGCGTAGGGAGACTCGCCGGTGTCCGCGCGCGCGGTGTTGATGCGGAGAAACTCGGCGTTCGTCATGTAGATCTCGCCGCGCAATTCGATGGTTGCGGGCGATTCGCCAGAAGGCAGTTGGCGGGGGAGGGCGGGCAGGGCGGCGAGGTTGCGCGTGATGTCGTCGCCCGTCGCGCCGTTGCCGCGTGTGAGGGCGCGCGCGAGTTGCCCGTGCTCGTAAACGAGGCTCACGGCGAGTCCGTCAATCTTGGGTTCGACAACAAAATGAAGCGGTTCGCCGGGCGGCAGGAGCTTTTGGATTCGCGTGATGAATGTGGCGAACTGGGCGGGGTGGTAGGCGTTGTCGAGGCTGAGCATGGGGGTGTGGTGGCGCGCCTTGGCAAAGCCTTCGGCGCGGTCATCGCCGGGAGTTTCCGTCGCGGGTGCGAGGGCGGGGTGGCGGGCGAGCAGGTCGTTGAGTTCGTGGCGAAGCAGGTCGTATTCAAAGTCGGAGATGACCGGGGCTGCCTGCTTGTAATAAAGGATGTCGTGGCGGGCGAGCTCGGCGCGCAGCGCTGCGATGCGGCGCACGGGATCGGTGCCGCCTGAGGGCGGACGGTTGGCGGTGGCGTCGGACATGGGTGCGAACATGGGCGTGGCGCCGGGGCGCTGGCAAGTGTGGAGCCGCAAAACGAGGAAAGGTCTTGTGTGCGGGGGGGGGATGGGCTTTTTTTCATCCCTTTCCCCGCCGCATCCGCGGCATCCGGAATTTTCTTTATTGTTCACACATGGAAACCTTTCGAGTCATCCCCGAGGAACGCCATAACAGCCTTGTTGTCGCCGCCTTCCGCCACCGTGGTTACACCATCGAGGAATCGTGCGCCGCCAGCCGCATGGCGGCCATGGCCACGCGCCATGGCAACCGCACGCACAACGCCATCAAGGCGCTGCACTTGGACCACTTGTTTGGGTCCGGCAATGGCGGGTGTGTGCCGGGTGCGCAGATTGAGAAAGTCTCCACGCGTTTTGCCGCCGTGGAGGTTTGGGACGCACACAGGAAGCTTGGCCAGGCCACTGCCCTGGAGGCGATTGAGACGGCCATCGCGCTGGCCGAGAAATACGGCTCCGGGACCGTTTGCGTGGACAATGCCTTTCATTATCTCTGGGGCGGGGGCTACGTGATGGAGGCCGCGAAGCGTGGTTACATCGCCTACACGAATTGCACCGCGGCCCTCACCGAGGTTGTCCCGCTCGGCGGGCGTTTCCCGACGTTGGGCACCAATCCGCACAGCTGGGGGCTGCCCACGACGGCGGCGCTGGGTTATCCCGTTGTGGTGGATTGGGCAACCTCTGTTGTCGCCATGGGCCGTGTGCAACAACTCGCGCGCGAGGGCGGCGCGCTGCCACCCAATGCCGCGGTGGACAAAAACGGCGGGCCCACCGTGGACCCGGCGCAGGCGGTGGCGTTGCTGCCCTTTGGGGCGCACAAGGGTTACGGGCTTTCGCTGATCAACGAGCTCTACGCGGCCTTCATCGGGGGCTCGACGCCGACCCTGCGCTGCCGCCCGCCTGTTGCGGAGGAAAAGCAGACCCCGGCATTCTTTTTCCAAGTCATCCACCCCGAGTCCATGTCGGCGCGCCGCTATGCCCAGGGGCGCACCCAGGCGGAGAACGTCAAGCGCGTCCTTGAGGACATTCTTGGCCATGGCAACGCGGGGTGTCTCTTGCCGGGGCAGATCGAGGCAAAGGCCGCGGCCCGTTCCGACGAGAATGGCGGGTTGCTCTTCACCGATGCCGAAATTGCCGCGCTGGGCGAAATCGCGCTCGAGGTGGGCGCGCCTGAATGGAGCCCCGGGGACTTTAAGATGGCAAAGTGACGCCACCGCGCCACCCATTCCCGTTTTCTCACCACCATAACGCATCATGATGAACATCAAGGACGCCAATAGCTGCCAGTTTGACCAAATTTCGCTGGGCGAAGTCATGCTTCGCCTTGATCCGGGCGAGACACGCATCCGCACGACACGCCACTTCACCGCGTGGGAAGGTGGCGGCGAATACAACACCTCAAGGGGGTTGCGCAAATGCTTCGGGTTGAAAACCGCTGTTTGCACCGCCTTTGTGGACAACGAGGTGGGCCGTCTCCTTGAGGATTTCATTCTCCAAGGTGGCGTCGCGACGGATTTCATCCAGTGGCGGGCCGACGATGGCATTGGGCGCACTGTGCGCAACGGGCTCAATTTCACCGAGCGCGGTTTTGGCCTGCGCGGCGCCGTGGGCGTCCCCGACCGCGGACACACGGCGGCCTCGCAGCTCAAACCGGGGGATTTTGACTGGGAGGATATTTTTGGCAGGCGCGGCGTGCGCTGGTTTCACACGGGCGGCATCTTTGCCGCGCTCTCCGAGACCACCGCCGCCCTCACCATCGAGGCGGTCAAGGCCGCGAAAAAACACGGCACCATCGTTTCCTACGACTTGAATTACCGCCCTTCCCTGTGGAAAAGCATCGGCGGCCTCAAAAAAGCACAGGCGGTCAACCGCGAAATCGCGCGCCATGTGGACGTGATGATCGGCAACGAGGAGGACTTCACCGCATCGCTCGGGTTCGAAGTCAAGGGCGTGGACCACAACATCAGCGCCATTGAAGTGGACGCCTTCAAGGCAATGATAGAGACCGCCCTGAAGGAATATCCCAATTTCAAGGTCGCCGCCACCACGCTCCGCGTCGTCAAGTCCGCCACCGTCAACGACTGGAGCGCGATTTGCTGGCATGGGGGCCGCTTCTACGAAAGCCGCAAATATCCCGCCATGGAAATCCTCGACCGCGTTGGCGGTGGCGACAGCTTCGCGAGCGGGATCCAATTTGGATTCCTGTCCCAAAACGATCCCCAACTCGCCGTTGACTACGGGGCGGCGCACGGCGCGCTCGCCTCGACGACCCCGGGCGACACCTCCATGGCGACACGCAAGGAGGTGGAGAAACTCATGTCCGGTGGGAGCGCGCGTGTCGTGCGCTGAGACTTCGCGCTGACGATGGCAGACGGAAATCCTTTTCCGGGAGAATAGCCTCGGATTCCGCAATAGCGCAACCCGCGCGCCGCTTGGGAATCCTGTGGGGGAAGGGTTGTCCCCATAGGGCCGGTTCAAATGGCACAGGCAATCCTGCCTGCGCCCTGTGGATCAAAGCCTGCGGCACCGCCACAGCCTTTGATTTTTCCGTACGCAATATTTTAAAAAACCGCTTGCGTTCTCCCTCCTGAATTCTATCTCCCAACCCGTTCCCCTGACCCCCCCCTCCCCCCCCTCTCTCTCTCTCTCTCTCCCACGCACACACACAATTATTCTGTAAGTGTTTGGGAGGGAATGACTTCTGCTGTTTGCAGCGGAAGTGCTGCGGGCCTGTTTGGGGATGCCGCCTCCGTCCACACGCGTCCAATTATGACGTCCAATTATGGAGTGCGGGAGTGCGTGCACAGGGTTAGTCGGAAGTTTTGGGTTCATTTTTGGGTTCATTATTTGGGGAGAAGAGTTGCCAGGCATGGGCGAGGGTGTGGGCTTGGCGAAGGCCGCGGTGGAGGCGGAGGGGGCCGCAGGGGAGGTCGCTTTTGCGGCAGGGGTGGCCGCCGAGGCGGCCTATCCAGAAGACTGCTTCACTGAGAGGGGGTGGGGCGGTGGCCGTGCGCGCAGTTTCGAGGTCCTTGGTTTGCGCCAGCATCATGTGCCAGAGGGAGTCGTCGAACTATGCGCTGGCGGGGGTGTCGGGGTGGGTTCGCGCGGCGAGGGTCAGCGCCATTATGTAAATGGCGGCGAGCAGGTCGAGGATGGCGAAGAAGCATGGG
>JAITIB010000056.1 GCA_031279675.1 Puniceicoccales bacterium
GCGAAACCAAGGGCGGCGGTGCTGGTGGTGGCGGTGTTGGCGTGGGTGGACATGGCGGTGTTGTTGGCGGGGGTGAAAAGGGATGGGGCGGGGTTCGCGCAAGCCTTTTTTTCAAAAAACATTTCGCGGTCGCAAAAAGGGGGCTGGGGCCTGCGGTTAATTGGCGAAGCGGAAGTGGGCGATGTCGCCGTCTTTGAAGAGGTAGTCTTTGCCTTCGAGGCGGTATTTGCCGGCGTCGCGGGCGGCGGCGGTTGAGCCGGTGGCGACGAGGTCGTCGTAGGAGACGACTTCGGCCTTGATGAAGCCTTTTTCAAAGTCGGTGTGGATGACGCCGGCGCATTGGGGGGCGGTCATGCCGCGGGTGAATGTCCAGGCGCGGGTTTCTTTTTCCCCGGCGGTGAAATAGGAGGCGAGGCCGAGCAGGTCGTAGGTGGCGCGGATGAGCTGGCTGACGCCGCTGTCGGTGACGCCGAGGGTGGCGAGGTATTCGCGGGCGTCGTTTGGGGGGAGGTCGGCGAGCTCGGCTTCGACTTGGGCGCAGATGATGCAGGTGCGGGCGTTGTGCTCGCGGGCGGCGTGCGTGCGCACGGCGCTGTGGTGGGGATTGGTTTCGGGGTGCGCGAGGTCGTGCTCGGCGAGGTTGCAGGCGTAGAGGATGGGTTTGAGGGTGAGTAGTCCGAAGTGTTTCATGCGGGTGTGCTCGGTGGGGTCGGCGGGGGGGAGTGTGGAGGCGGGTTTGCCGGCGTTGAGGTGGTCGAGGAGGCGGCGCAGGAGGTTGGCGCTGGCGGTGGCGTCCTTGTCCTGTCCGCGGGCTTTTCTGAGGTTGCGCTCGAGCTGGAGTTCGCAGGACTGGAGGTCGGCGAGGATGAGTTCGGTGGTGATGACCTCGATGTCGCGGACGGGGTCCACGCGCCCCATGTTGTGGACGATGTTGTCGTCCTCGAAGCATCGCACGACGTGGACGATGGCGTCCACTTCGCGGATGTTGGCGAGGAATTTGTTGCCGAGGCCTTCGCCCTTGGATGCGCCTGCGACGAGTCCGGCAATGTCCACAAATTCGATGGCTGCGGGGATGATGACCTTGGTGCGCGCGATCGCGGCGAGTGTGGCGAGGCGTGGGTCGGGGACTTCGACGACGCCGACGTTGGGCTCGATGGTGCAAAAGGGGTAGTTGGCGGCCTCGGCTTTGCGCGAGCGTGTGAGGGCGTTGAAGAGGGTGCTTTTGCCCACGTTGGGCAGTCCTACGATTCCGGCTTGGAGCATTTTGTGTCTGGTTTGTTGTGCGAGGTGGATGGTGAGTGGTTTCCCTTGGGTGCGCGCGAGGGGTGCGCGGCGGGGTGGCACGCTGGGCAGTGGCGCGGGGGCGTCAAGGCTGATGATGCGCGTGGTATTTTAAGGTTTCGCCAGTGTGAATTATCACGATAGTGCGGCGGGAATTTTTCCACGACGATGTTTGAATCTTTGACTGACCGGATGGGCAAGGCGTTGCGCAACTTGAGGGGCGTGGGGCGCTTGTCCGAGAAAAACATGGCGGACGCGCTGGCCGAGGTGCGCACGGCGTTGCTTGGCGCCGATGTGCATTTCAAGGTGGCGCGCGATTTCATCGACCGCGTGCGCGAGGCGTGTGTCGGGAGGGAGGTTCTCGCGAGCGTGAGCCCGGGGCAGATGGCGGTGAAGGTCATCCACGATGAGCTCGTGCGCCTGCTTGGCGAGGGAGGGGCGGGCGCCACCGGGGGCATCGGCGGGAGGCGTCCGTTGCGCGTCATGCTCGTGGGGCTTCATGGCTCGGGGAAAACAACCTCGGCGGTGAAACTCGCGCGCCACCTGCGCCGCAAGGAGGGCTATGTGAAGCCGCTGCTTGTCGCGTGCGATGTTTACCGCCCGGCGGCAATCGACCAGCTTGAGACGCTGGCGCGCAATGAGGGTCTTGCCTGTTACGCCGACCGCGCGGAGCGAGACGTCCCCGGACTCGGCGCCGCGGGGCTCGCCCATGCAGGGGAGACGGGCGCGGATGTGACGGTGTTTGACACGGCGGGGCGGCTGCAAATTGACGCCGCGCTCATCGAGGAAATCAAGGCGTTGCGCGCCCGCGTGCAGCCTGACGAGGTGCTGCTCGTGGCCGATGCCGCGCTGGGGCAGGAGGCAGTCAACGTCGCCCGGCATTTTCACGAGGCGGTGCGGCTCACGGGCATCATCCTGACCAAGCTCGACGGGGATGCGCGGGGGGGCGCGGCGCTCTCGATGAAGAGCATCACCGGCGTCCCCATCAAATACATGGGGCACGGGGAAAAGCCGGAGGACTTCGACATCTTTTACCCCGACCGCATGGCGCAGCGCATCCTCGGCATGGGTGATGTCGTGACGCTCGTCGAGCGCGCACAGGAGGCGGTGGACGAGAAGGAGGCGGAGCGCCTCGCGGAAAAAATGCGGCGCTCGGAATTCAACCTCGCGGACTTCCTCTCGCAGATTCAGCAGATCAAAAAAATGGGCAGCCTCGGCAGCATGGCAAAGCTCATGCCAGGGCTGGGCAACCTGAGCGTGGGAGAGAAGGAAGAGCGCAAGATGCTCCGCACGGAGGCCATCATCCAGTCCATGACACCCTACGAACGCCAGAGGCCCGACGTGCTCAACGGCAGCCGCCGGCTGCGCATTGCAAAAGGCGCGGGCGTGCAGGTGAGCGACGTCAACGCGCTGCTGAAGCAATTTGACCAGATGCGCAAACTGATGCGCATGTTGAAAACCAGCAAGGGGCGCGATCTCATGCGCCAGTTCACCGGCAGCGGCTTCCCCGGATTCTAAACCTCGCCCACCCGCCATGACACTCCTCGACAGCCACTGCCACCTCGACACCTTTGTTCGCGACAACACGCTCGAGCCCGTGCTGGAGCGCGCCGCCACCGCGGGCGTCCCGCAATGCGTCTGCGTGGGGACGGAGCCCGGGGATTGGACGCTCTACCACGAGCTCTCGCAATCGCACCCGGGGCGGCTGCACTACACGGTCGGGCTGCATCCGTGCAACGTGAACGAAGGCTGGCGCGACGCCACCGCGGCCCTCGCGCCGTGGTTCGCGGAAACGCCGGCACCGGTGGCGCTCGGCGAAATCGGTCTGGACAATTTCCGCCTGCCCAAGGAGGCGGTCGGGCAACGCGCGCGGCAAATAGAGGCGTTCCGCGTCCAGCTTGCCATCGCCCGCGAACAGGACGTCCCCGTGGTGATTCACTCGCGCCATGCGTTTGTGGAATGCGTTCGCGAGATTGACGCCAGTGGCGTGGACTGGCGCAAGGTGGTGTTCCACTGCTTCAGCGAGGGCGCGGACGAGGTGCGTGAAATCAACCGGCGCGGCGGGCGGGCCTCATTCACCGGAATCCTGACCTATCCAAGCGCAAACGGGATACGGGAGGCCGCGCTGGCGCAGGGGCTGGAGCGCTTCATGCTCGAAACAGACGCGCCCTACCTCGCGCCGCAACCCGTGCGCGGGCAAACCAACGAGCCGGCACACATCCGCCACACGGCGGAATTTGCCGCCCGGCTCTTTGGCGTTTCCCTCGACACACTCGCCGCCGCCGCCACCGCCAGCACAAAGGAAATTTTCCCCAAGGTGGCGTAAGCGCGCCGCGGCAAATGTCGCGCGCCCGGTCACACCCGGGTGTGCGCCTCAAGAAACCAGAGCGCCTTGTCAAGCGTGCGCGACAAACCGGTGAGCAGGTCTGACGTGCCGGTGTCACCCGCGCCCGCGGTGGCGTCAACGCCGGCACGGACAGACTTGGCGACACCCGCCGCACGCTCGGCCAGCGCCACGATGAACCCCGGCTTGCCCGCCTCGGAGGGAAACTCCGGCAGCGCGCTCGCCGCGGCAATGGCACGGACGGTGCCCCGGGCCGTTCCACCCAGGGCAACGATGCGTTCGGCAATGTCGTCGAGCGGCTCAAAAAACTCCCCGGCAAGCTTGTCAAACAGCTCGTGCTGCGGGAAAAAACCCGGGCCGCGCACATTCCAATGCGCGTATTTCGCGTGCGAATGCAAATCGCTCAAATCGGCCAGCACCTGGTTGAGCAGGATGACCGATTTTTCGCGAGCAGGTTTCGGCAGATCGTTCAATGTCGGCAAAAGAGCCGGCACAGCCTTCGGAGTCGCAGTATTTTTGGACATGACCGGAGCATCGTGAAAAGCACCGGACACGTGGCGAGAAAAAAGGCACCCCCGCCCCATCCCGTTTGCTCAACGTTTCCCCGGGGACGTGGTGCGCTGGCGAACAGCCTCAAACAGGCACACTCCGGTGGCCACCGAAACGTTCAGACAGGGGACTTTCCCACGCATGGGAATGGTGATCAGGAAATCGCACGTTATGCCCGTGAGGTGGCGCATGCCATCGCCCTCGGCGCCCATGACCAAGGCGAGCGGGCCGCGGAGATTCGCACGGTAAAGATTTTGCGTGCCCTTGCTGTCGCTCGTGCCGGCAATCCAGACACCCAGTTTCTTCAACTTGTCCAGAGTGTTGCGCAAATTGTTGGCGAGGAGAATCCTGACATTCTCCGCCCCGCCGCAGGCAATGCGCTTGACGGTCTCGTTCACAGGCGCGCTGTGTTTCCGGGTAATGATGACGAGATCCACCCCGGCGCAATCCGCGGTGCGCAGGCAGGCGCCGAGATTGTGCGGATCCTGAAGCCCGTCCAGCACCAGTATCAGAGGATCGGTGACCTGGCCCAGAAGCGCCTCAAGATCGTCCTCGCAATATTTCGCAATGGGACGATGCGCATCGGTGTGCTTGTTGTCGCGGGCGAGAGGGAAAGGCATGGCGTGCGGGACGGCAGTGTGAACGCTCAAGCAATGAGCGCCTCGGCAATTTGAATGGCGTTGAGAGCGGCGCCCTTCCAAAGCTGGTCGCCACTCACCCAGAGGGAGAGCCCGTTGTCGAGCGCGGTGTCCACGCGAAGGCGCCCGACGCCGCATTTCTCCCTCCTCGTATAACACAAGGGCATCGGGTAAAGCGCGTTCGCGGGATCGTCACAAAGCTCCGCCCCGGAAAAACCGGCAATGGCGGCACGGGCACGGGCAAGATCCACCGGACGCTCAAACTCGGCGTTGATCGCGATGGAGTGGGCGCGGAACACGGGAACGCGCACGCAGGTCGTCGTGGCGCGCAACGCGGGAAGCTCAAGAATCTTCCGGCTCTCATTGACCATCTTCATCTCCTCCTTGGTGTAGCCGGTGTCGAGAAACGCGTCCACGTGCGGGATGAGATTGAACGCGATCGGATGCGGATAAACGCTCCGCTCCAACGTCCGCCCATCAACCCACTGGCGGACCTGCGTCTCAAGCTCATGCATCGCCGCCGCCCCCGTCCCCGACACAGCCTGGTAAGTGGCCGCAAAAAAGCGCCTCAGCCCAAATTCACGGTGCAAAGGATGCAGGCCCATGAGCGCGATGGCCGTGGAACAGTTGGGATTGGCAATAATGCCACGATGCGCCCCAAGCGCACCGGCATTGATCTCGGGAACCACCAACGGCACCGCCGCGTCCATGCGAAACGCGGAACTGTTGTCGATCACCGTGCACCCACGCCGCGCCGCCTCGGGAGCAAGCGCGAGCGAAATGCCGCCACCCGCGCTAAAAATCGCAAAATCCAGCCCCTCAAAAGCCCCCGGCACCGCCTCGCGGACCGTCCAATCCTCGCCGCCAAAGGCGATTTTCCGCCCCGCCGAACGCGCCGAGGCAAGCGGACGCAACTCGCCCACGGGAAAATTGCGCCCCGCCAGCAAAGCGAGGAGCTCTTGACCGACGGCGCCTGTCACGCCAACGATGCCAACCTTGTATGATTGCTTCTGTGCCATTGGAATCTGCAACTGCCTGGTTATTGTTGAAATGCTTGGAGCGCAAACGCGACGAACTGCGTTTGGAGGCGCGCGAAGATTGCCTGTGCATCTCCGTAGGCGAGCAAAAACTATGGCACTTTCGCGCCAACCGAATCCTCTCCACCCACACCATCTCAAGCTCGCGCGCGCCCACCTCCCACCTCCCCGGCTCACTCGGAACGCCAACAGGACTGCACCGCATCGCCGAACGCATCGGCGGAGACGCCCCCACCGGCACAGTCTTCAAAGCACGCCGCCCGCTCGGATACGCATGGCAGGACGCACCGGAACCATTGCGCGCGGAAAACCTGATCACCTCCCGCATCCTCTGGCTCGACGGACTGGAGGAAGGAAAAAACCGCGGCCCCGGATGCGACACCCACGCCCGCCACATCTACATCCACGGCACCAACCAAGAAGACAAAATCGGGACCCGCAACAGCCACGGCTGCATCCTGCTGCGCAACGCAGACATGGTCGCACTCTTCGACGCCGTGCCCCCGGACACACTCGTCTGGATCAACGACTAAAAAACCGCCCCGCCCCATTTTCCCCAAAACCCAGCCCCCCCAACACCAGCAACGGCAAAAAAAAGAGGGGAGCCAAAGCCCCCCCCTCTATGCGCCCGTCAACCCCGCCGACGCCGCCGCGCCAGCAGAGCCAACGCCACCGCGCCCACCCCGCCAATCAACGCATACGTTGACGGCTCGGGAATCGCCTGCGCAGTAAGGATAATGTTGGTTCCATCCCCGCTCGCGAGAAACTCCTGCCCCGTCACCGGAGCCACAAAGCTTGGTCCGAACAGATAAGGATCCACTCCCCCAGATCCAAACACCTCCATGATGTTAAACTCCGTTCCCGGCGCATAAATCTGTCCCGACTCCACTTCCAAGAGAGCCCCGGGGCTATTTATAAAAAGATCGCCGTGGATGATGATGGACGGAGTTCCCGAAGCAGCAAGACCATCCAAATCGATGGACACTAAGGCCTGCTGCCCCAAGTTCACCGAGGAGTAAACTTCAAGAATGCCGCCATTCGTAATGTAGAGATGTCCGGACTCACCCGGGGAATTCTGGTCGTCGAGGTTAAAGTAGTTCGCATTCACGTATCCCCCGTCAATCCACAAAAGGCCTAGGGCGTCGCCAGCGCGCACATTAATCTCATTCGACGGCGCAATCAATTGCGAGCTCACATCCACCCTCATAAAGCCCGCACAGGCAGAACCAATATTGAGACTACCACCGATCAGTTCGACGATCGTGTTATTCGTGATGGATATCACACCAGGCTTAGAGAAATCCCCTACTTGAATGCCAGCGTAGTAATGATGGTCACCGTCATTTATGTGGAAATCCAGGCCACTCGCAAACGTCGTGTGCGAGTGATATTGAACCGCCTCCGCGACGGGAGAGGAGGCAAGTGCCATTAAACCCGCGGCGGCGGCAAGAGTGAGTGTTCTGAGTTTTGTTCTTGTTGTCATTGTTTTCATGCTGGTTGTGTTCTTTCTATTATTGGTGTTAACTGTGTTGTTGGTTGTGTTGTTGTTTATAATGTTCATGGTGAACAAAGTTTCAGGCGAGGTTGGGGACGAGGAAGCTCATAAACTGCTCCTGCCATTCGTTAAAATCGGCGTCGGGCCGTGGGATGTAGTCTATGGATGACATGGTTTTGTATGGTTTTGGGTGAAAAAGTCAGGGGACTGCGTCAAAGGGCGGCAGGGTGGCTTGGGGGCGCTTTCGTATAGGGATACGGAAGTTTCGTATAGGGATACGGGAGTTTCGTATAGGGATACGGAAGTTCTGTATAGGGATACGAATCGCCCGGAGAAACCCCGAAACAGTCCGCATCCAACACCCTCCCCTGCACAAGTCGCACAAGGAGAAAAGGAATGGGACGGAGTTTGCGCAGGCCCTTTTTCCAAAAACATTGCGCGGACACAAAAAAAAGGCCGGGGAGCGTCCGCCCCCCGGTCTTGGTTTAACACAATGGCGAGAGGGGCGGGCGCCCCCCTCGTTTTCATTTAACTCTTACGACGACGCCTCGAAACCAACGCCACCGCCAGCGCGCCAAGGCCGCCGAGGAGCGCGTAAGTCGAGGGTTCGGGGATGGCCACGAGGCTGTATGCGTTCAGGCCAGTGCCGGAAACCCACTCGTAGTTGCTGCTGCCAACAGGCGTGTTGTTCACCTTCCACGAATCGAGCACGGACTTGGTCACGCCAATGACGGTGAGCTCGTTCGAGCCGTCCAACAACTCGGGCGCGAAGGTCACATTCACATCGCTGTTGCCACCGGGAGCACTGTCAAAGTTCAAGGTCCCGGTGCCCGCGCTTAGATCAAAGTGCACTGTGGCATTTTCCAAGTTGACCGCGGCGTTCAGAGCGAGCGCGCCCGCGACTTCCAGCGTCCCGCCGCTCACATCAAGGGCGGTGCCAACGCTGCCGGAGCCGCCAAAGCTGTTGCCTGCGCCAATCGTCAACATGGCCGCGAGCGCAATATCGATCCCGTCCAAGATCAGCTTGCCGCTGGTGAGCGTCGGATCGACGCTGACCTGCCCGTTCGCCGTGAGGATGAGCACGCCGTTGTTTTTGATCTCAATGACGCTCGTTTCAATCCTGCCCGAGCCATCCAACCTCAACTGGCCGCCGGAAACGCTTGTCGTGCCCAGTCCGTTGATGACATTGCCCAGCGTTCCGCTCTGCTTCAGGACGAGCTCCGCGCCCACCCCAACCTCAATCTCACTCGCGCCATCAAGGGCGCCCGTCGCGGCAATTTCCAAGACGCCACCGGAAACCATCGTCTTGCCTGTGTAGAGGTTGACGCCGCCGAGCGTGAGCGTGCCCGTGCCGTCCTTGGTGATGCCGCCGGCGCCGCTGAGGACGCCATTGAAAACGCCTTCGCCGGTGCTGGTGATGACGCCGTTGACGCCCACCGTGGTGATGTTGCTGGTGATGGTGCCGCCGATGCGGAGCTCTTTTGAGCCAAGAATGACTTCGCCCCCGGCGCCCTTGAGCGATTGGATGAAGGTGTGACTCGCGCCCATTCCAGCGATGTCAAAGATCGCGCTGGCATCGCTGCTCATCACAATCGCGCTGGAGCTCGCGAACGCGTCCTCGGCAACGCCCGCGCCACCTAACAGGCCAAGCCTGCCCTGCACAATTCGCGTCTCGCCCTTGTAACGCGCCTGGCGGTCGTTACCCTGCGGGCTGTAAATCCATGTCTCCAAACTGTCCTTGATGATGCCGCCTGTGTCAGCGCCATTGAGATCACCGAGGGTTCCATCAAACCTTCCAACCACGCCACTAAGGTTCGCGTTTGAATATGCGCCAATGGCTGTATTCGCATCGTGGATGCCGATCTGAAGGTATTTGCTGCCAAGAATAACACGGTGGTTTACACCATTGTTTCCACCGGAAAGATTTCGGATGGCGGTGCTGTCGGCAGTGATCCCGGAAATGTCAAACCTGTGATTACCACCGGAATCGCCGGAAATGTTTATATAGGTGGAGGCGAGCGACCCGTCGCCAACCAGTTTGATCATGCTGGAGCTACCGGAAATGCTCGTGACACCTGTGTGTTCCTGAACGGCTGAGAAGGTCATCGTCCTACTGTTCAGCGGGCGAAAGCCCAACGCTCCGGCGAGCACTCCGTCAAAATTCGAATTTTGACGTATGATAATCTCCCCACTGGCCCCGCTTGTGAAAATCCGGCCCGAACCGGACAGGGAAACGAAACCAAACCAAGAACCAGCTATGGATGTGAAGTCGAGTTCCCCATCAAGCTGAAGAGTGAGTTGATTGTCGTTGCCCTTGAAGATAGCGGGAGCCACGACCGTGTTCCCCGCACTAATGATGGCGGTATGGGTCTGATTGGAGCTCCACGTGAAAGAGTTCCCCAAGCCATCTGCCTGAGAGTTCCACGCGTTCGCGTCAGTCCAATTTCCTGTGGTGCCTCCGACCCAGTAATAGGTGGCGGCCTGAACCGCGCCCGTGCCGGCAACCCAAAGCGAGGCGGCGGCGAGAAGGGCTGGTTTGGTGAGTTTGGTTAGGCTGGAGTTAGCAGGGGGGGGGGGGGGGAGACAACTTAAACGCCGAGGTGGCGTCGGTTGCGGTGCCGTTGGGACGGCGAGTTTCTGAGGACGTGTTTTTCATGGGTGTTTGGTACTCCTGTTTTATTTCATGGTGGTTGATTGAATCACCAGCGCCGTCCCCGGGACCTTCCCGCGGTGGCGTCGGTGATTCGCGCCAGCATGTCCTTTCACCGGGAAAGGCAAGCAGAAAATGGACGGGGCCGGTGAGAATTTTATTTTCATGGCGGGCCGTGTCTCCATGCTGCCCGGCCACAATGGCAGCTTCGATCCAGGATTACTTTCACACCCAGTTTAACGCAGCCCCCGCCGTCATCGCGCGCGCGCCGGGGCGCCTCGAATTCATCGGGAACCATCTCGACTACAATGGCGGGCCGGTGCTCGGGGCGGCGATCGACCGGTATGTCTCGGTGGCGGTGGCGGCGCGCGCGGACGAGCGGGTGGTGCTCGTGAGCGAGGCGCAGGAGGATCGGGTTGAGACTTCGCTCGAAATCATTTCCCCGGCCTCCGGGGCCACCTCGTGGGGGAATTATCCGTTGGGGATGTTGAAGGTGATGCGCGATGCGGGAATGCGCGCGCGGCACGGGTTCAACCTCGCCGTGTCCAATGATCTGCCGATCGGGGCCGGGCTGTCCAGCAGCGCCGCGATCGAGCTTGCCACGGGCTACGCGCTGGCGGCCCTTTATGGATTCGCGATCGACCGCAAGGGGATTGCGATGCTTGGGCGTGCCGCCGAAAACACCTTTGTCGGCATGCCCTGCGGGATCCTCGACCAGGGGTGCAGCGCGTTTGGCAAGGCGGGCGCGCTCGTGCTGATCGATTGCGCGGTGAATGATTTTTCCACGCGGCCCCTTCCGGCGGGCACCCACTTCTGGGTCTTCAACACGCAGAAAAAGCACGCGCTCATCGATTCCTTTTACGCGACGCGCAACCGGGAGTGCATGGAGTCGGCGGAAATTTTGAGGCGCGCGGACGCGGCGCTGCCAAACCTTGCGGCGGCCACCGAGGCGCAGGTCGAGGTGGCGCGGGACGCGCTGGGGCTCGCGCGATACAAGCGCGCGCTGCATGTGGTGCGCGAGACGGCGCGCGTGCGCGACACGCTTGAGGCGCTGGACCGGGGGGATGCGCGGCGGACAGGGGCGAACCTGACGGCCTCGCACGAGAGCTCGCGGACGCTTTTCGAAAACAGTTGCGGGGAGCTGGATTTCCTCGTGGAGCGCGTCACGGCGCTGCCCGGGGTCTTCGGGGCGCGTTTGAGCGGCGGCGGTTTCGGAGGGGCGGTGATGGCGTTCACGGACAGCTCGTTTTCACGCGAGGCGGCGGGCAGGCTCGTCGCGGATTACGCGGCGCGGTTCGGGAACGCGCCGGCGATTTTCCACGCGCAAACAGGGGACGGCGCCGGGGTGCTGTCCCGGGCTTGAAAAAAAGGGGAGTCCGTTTTTCGCGATGACCACGCTCCATTGTTGCCTGATTTTTTCCACGCTCCTGTTTGCCACCGGGTTGGCGGCGGCGCTTGCGCGCAGTAGCGGGATTTTGGTGCTGCTCGGCATTGAGCTCATGTTGAATGCCGCCAATATCAACTTCATCGCGTTCTGGCGCTTTTCGCCGCATTCCGACGCCTCTGCCGGGGTGATGTTTGTGCTGTTCTCCATCGCGGTGGCGGCGGCGGAGGCGGCGGTGGGGCTGGCGCTTGTCATTGCCATTTACCGCCACCAAAAGAGCATCCGCCTACAGGAGGCGGTGGTGCTCAAGGGGTGAATGCCCCGGCGCGCCCCTTTCTTTTCCCCTTTTCCAGATTTTTTAAAAACCATGCCGCGTCTTGTTGATTTTCTCTGGCTTGTGCCTGCGTTGCCGTTGGTGGCCTCGGCGGTGGGTGCGGTGGTTCCGTGGCGTTGCCGCCGGGTGGCGTCCACTTGCGCGCTGCTGGCCATGGGTGGGGCGTTTGTCTTGTCCTGCCTGGCGTTGTGCGAGGCGTTGGCGCTGCCGTCGGGTGTGGCGACGAGTAATTTTGTCTGGCTGTCGGCGGGCGGGTTTTCGGTGAGCCTGGGGTTTTTGCTCGATCCGCTTTCGGCGCTCATGCTGGTG
>JAITIB010000130.1 GCA_031279675.1 Puniceicoccales bacterium
GCCCCTCCGGGGCGTGAGATTCGTCACCTGAATGTCGCAGAGCCCGCAGGTATCATGGGTATCCCAAACCGCCGTCAACCTGTTCGGCATCTGTTCCCCACTCAAAATAGCGAGGAACCGAAATAAATTCCCACGGCAAAAAACGGCAGTCCGAAGAGAGTGATAAAAAGAGGATGCAACTGTTTTTTCGACGGAAAGTTTCGAAGCGATTCCAAAGCCGCTTGCACAGGCGAATTTCCGCAAACAGCCAGCAACGCTCCGGTGGCGTCGGATGTTTGCGCCATTTTGTTTTTTCTCCTCAAAAACGGCCATGCGGAAACAAGTATCGACGCCACCCCAAACACGCCACAAAGAAAAAGAAACAGAACGGGAAGCACATGTTCCAGCACCGGCGCAAGCTCAAGAACGGCATTCTCCGGGTTTTCAGGATTAACAAGGCAGGTTTGGGGGGATTTTCCCGGATAACGCCCGATAAACGCTCTGGCTTCGGCAAATGAAACGGCGGAAAGATTTCCGGAAAAACGAACGCGCTTCCCAGTATGCCGCTTGCCATCAACAACATACTGGTAAGTGATTTCGACACAAAACGCATCCCTTCTTTTGTTCTCGCCAAGCTCTGCGCGAAGGATGGTGCAAGGCACTTCTTTCCAAGACCCCGCGCTGATGTGCCGCGAAAGGTCCCGCACGGGAGATCCAACAAAACAAAAAGAGACTGTCACAAACACGATCCCGGCAAGAAGAGGGAGAAGCCGTGGACGGACTCCCGTCTTCGCATCCCCTTCTTGGCGGGGCCGGAATGTCTTCCGGGGGTGTTTCATACGGATTTGCATGATGTGTTCAAAGTCGGATGAGACGCGCAAATGTCGAATGAAAACGCATTCCAAGGATGTCGTCCGGGAACGGGCGCTTTTTCGGTATTGAGCGGGACGAGGCTGCTTTTCATCCTGCGCGCACCATGTCTTCCACGATTAAAAAACTTCTCCATACACGCATGCGCGTTGACGACCTTGAGCGCACCGTCACCTTTTACAAGGATGTGCTTGGCCTTGAGGAAGTTGAGCGCGAGGTGTCGCCGCGCGGCTCGCAACTCGTCTTCCTGCGCACCCCCGGGAGCGAGGAGTTGCTCGAAATCACCCGCTTCCCCGCCTCGGGCCCGGTTCGCGTCCAGCCCGACTTGATGCATCTTGCCTTCGAGGTGGAAAGCCTGTCCGCGTTTGAACGCCACCTGGGCAAACACGGGCTCGCATTCAGTGACGGCCCGCATACGACGCAGACCGGGCGACGCATCGCATTCATTGATGCCCCGGAGGGATATGAAGTGGAATTGATCGAGTTTCCCCGCGTGTGACCGTGCGCGAAAAATGCCCGCCGGGAAGTGTCCGCCGGGCATTTTGTTTGCACGGGAAACCTGATCTATCGTGTCACGCCATGAGGCAGGGCGTTGTATTTGTCGGGTGAGGGCGTGTGGTATGCCTCGTCACCAGCAGTGTCAAAGGGATCGAAGGGCCCGGGGCGCTGCACAATCGGGGCGGTGCGCACGCGCGGGCGTTGCGAAATCCAGTCAACCCCTTGGAAAGTGGGATCCTCGATCTTGCGCACTTCCTCGGCGCCGTAATACGGACCCATGGCGTCCACCCAAAGGATGACACGGAGGAGATTTTCGGGGTCCACCTTGACGCCGTGATGCTTGCCACTGGACATGCGCTCGACGAGGCGGCTCTTGTAGGAGAGTTTTTTCATTGGCGGATAGGTGGCGTAGGCTTTCGGATCCACGGTGCTGTAGGACTCGACGAGGATCGTGTCCGCCCAGCCAAAGCCTCCGCGGCCCGGCTTGGAGTCGCTTTTGCGGTTATGATATCCGGAAGCCCAAGTGGGGTCGCCCATGAGGGTGGCGTAGGGTTCTTTGAAGCCGAGGAAACCGGGGCGCAAGGTGGCGTTGAATTTTTTGTAACCCTCGTGACCGGGGTCCTGGTGGCACTTGCCACAATACTTGTCGAGCGCGGGCTGCACATAGCGCTCGAAGCCGACGGTGATGTCGTTCCACGGGACGGGTGTGATTGGTGAGGGGGCCCTGCGCATGGCCATGGCGTTGGGGGGCGACACGGGGGAGTTCATGTGTTGCTCGTGGCAACCGAAGCAGCCGCGGGTTTCGCCGGGCTGGACGCCGGTGAAGCTCTTCATCGTCTGGAGCGCGAGGTGGTCTTTGTCCAGCAACTGGAAGTGGACGGCGATGCCGCTGGGAACGACAAAGTTGACGCTGCCGTCGGATTCTATGGGAACGGTGCCGATGATTTTTTTGACCCCCTCGGACTGGTTGAGGGAAATCTCGGGGCCGGTGGAGAGTGTTGGCCGTTTGTACCAGTAGGTGTAGGTCTTGTGCTCAATGGACCAGATGCGCAGATACCTGGCCTTGCCCTGAAGGATCGGGTCGGCGCCATCGTAAACATTGTTGCTGTAGAGGATGCCGGGTTTGGGCGCGTTGCGTTCCGCCCATGTCGGCCATGCGAGCGTGTCCACCATCACGGGAGGGAGCGGGCGTTTGCGAATGGGGATGGCATCCCAGATGTTGTGCGCGCCCTGGTTGATGAGCTCGCGGTTGCCATCCACGTCCATGAGCAGGAGGGCAAAACCGCCGCCTGCGCGTCCGCTGCGCCGGGCCGAGACCAGGAAATCCTTTTCGCTCAAGGGATAGGGCGAGTAATACGCGACGTAGTTGCCGGCACGGTGGTAGTCCGGACTTTCCTTGGGATCGACAGGGCCGTTGCCGCTCTCGGGCCATTCGACATCGGCGGTGACCTTCGTCAGCCCGTCGGGGAAATTCAGGCCCTTGGACGGGTCGATGATGCCGACGCTGCCGGCGAACCAGTTGTGGTGCGCGCTGCCGGTGAACATCACGCGGTTGCTGCCAGGGATGGAGCGCGCGTCCTTGAGCAAGTCCGGCCATACGGACTGGTTGCCCCAGAAGGTTTGGACGTAGGAACCGTTTTGCCCCATCGTCCAGAGGCTTTGGGCGCGCCAGAGCGGCTTGTCGGTGTATTCCCAGCGCGTGAAGAGGACGCGCCCGTCGTTCATGACCGCGGGCGTGTATTCGGGCTCGCCGTTGCGCGAGATGATGTAGAGGTTTCTGTCCCCGGGTTTGGTGTCGAGGGCCATGCGGGCGGTGACAAAGGCGTTCGTCGGCGGCATGCAACGCACGTAGATGTGCCCGCGCGTGGTGAGGAACATGATGTTCTTCCCGTCGGGCAGGTAAATGGGGTCGAGGTCGTCAAACATGCCTCCGGTGAGCTGGCGCAGGCCGGTGCCGTCGAGTCCGATTTCGTAGATGTGAAATGTTTTTTCGTTATGCGGCTTGAACGAGAAAAGCACCTTCGAGGCGTCGTAGGAAAGGTCGGGCCGCCAGAAAACGCCGTGCAGGGGCGCTGATGGCGCGAGCTGCGTCAATTTGCCATCGGGGCCGAGGCCCTTCTGGACGAGCAGGCGCCCGCCACCACTGCGCCCCATGTAGCCCAGGCGGTGGCGCGTCTCGTGCTGCCATTCGCTGCCAATGGGGTTGGGCGTGTCGATGTAGAGGACGGAATCAAAATCGATGACAGGATTTTTGAACATGATCTCACGCTTGAGCTCGCGGACCTTGAGATAATACGCCTTGTCGGTGGACGCCAAGTCAGGGAACCCCTCGCCAGCCTTCTCAAGCGCATCCAGTTTTTGGGCGTAGGCGCGGGTGGCGTCGGCGGAAAGCTTGATGCGTCCGAGAATTTTTCGCGCATAGCCGATCTCCTTGAGCGCGACGCCAACGGTCGGCTTGTTGTCGCACTGGTAAAGCCACTCTTTTTCAAGCAGGGCGCGCGCCTTGGATTTTGAGAGGGTGACGGTGGCGGGAGTCTGCGGCTTTTCGCGCCCGGCAACCGGTTCGCTTTGCTTGGGGCGCGGGTCGATGAGTGCCTCAAGCTCGACGAGCACAGCGGCGGAAACGGGCTTGGAGGCATCCTCCACGAGCGCCTTCAACACCTTGGCGCGTTCCCATCTGGCGCGCTCGCGCGCCGGGAGCACGCTCCACTGCAAGTCCGTCAACGGGAGGTATTCAAACGCATCGTTGGCAAGTCTCTTCGCGATCTCGCGCCGCTCGGAAGGGGCATTGGAAAAATACGCCACGGGATTTCTCTGGTTCCGACGGATGTAAGCGTTGACCTCCTCCGGAAAATCCGCGCGCAGAAGACGTTGAACTTCAATCGGCAGCCGGGGATCGTTGGTCGCGCCGAGCCGGATCGTCTCAAGCGTCCCAAGGAACGAATCCTTTTTGCTGTAAAGCCCTTGCGCCACGGCCCGCACCGGGGGCGGCTCTTTCTGGATGAACTTGCCGCCCTCGCGGTAAAGCCCGTCAATTTGCCCCGCATCCAGAGCCTTCGAATAAAAACGGACATCGTCCATCCGCCCCTGGAAAAACTCCTCCTTGCCCAGCATCGAGCCAATAAAAAGCGGCTCCCCGACGACATCCGCGGCGGGCGCGGTGCTCGCCCTGGCGTCCGCCCACGAAGCCTGCCCGCGCTGGTAGTAATCGTAAACCGTGTTCAGCGGCGCCTGCCGTTCGCACGAGCCAATCTCGCGTCCGTCGAGATACACGCGCATCGTCTTGCCGTCAAAGGTTCCCGCGACAAAGTGCCAGTGCCCGTCCAGGATTTCCTCGGGCGAAATGAGTGCGTCGAGCTCCAGATAGCTGCGCCCGCAATTGAGCCCGAGCGTGAGGAACTTCGCCTCCTGAAACGCGAAAAGCAGACGGTTGTCACCATCCTCCTTGCGCAAAAGGACGAGGTTGCCGTTGAGATTCTGCGGCGCCACCCACGCCGAGAACGTCAGCGCGCGCAAATCCTTGGGCAGCACTTCCGGGCCGACAGCAACGCCCAGCTTCCCGGAAAACTCCAGCGCTTGGCCAAAGACTCCGGGGACAAACTTGGGGCCGCCATCATTCGGCGCCCGCTTGCCAATGGTGGCGTCGAACTTGCCGACGACGGCATTCTTGGCAGAGCCGTCAAAACTCCAGCGGGCGACAAGCCCGTCATCCGCGGCATTCGCGGCAAAACCGGAGGCTGCAAGCAACATAAGTGTCGAGAAACAAGGTTTTAACATGATGAGGTCTTCTAAAAAATGGTGAAAATCGGAGGGTGTCTATGGCAACGGGCCACCGCCGCCAACACAATAACGAAGGGAGGGATAAGACTCCCGTGACGGAAATTCGTTCCATGAAAAAGCACGCGGCATGGACCGCGTGCTTTTCCCAGATTTTCCGGATGTCCACGCCTACGCTTTGCGTCTGCGTCGCAGCAACGCCAGCGCGAGCGCGCCGGTGGCGCCGAGCAAGGCGTAGGTCGAGGGTTCGGGAACCGCGACAAGGCTATAGACTCCGCCGGACAGCACAAACCCCGAACCGGGCGCGAGACCGGCCCCGCTCACCGT
>JAITIB010000086.1 GCA_031279675.1 Puniceicoccales bacterium
ACGAAGCGCACCTGTTCATCTTTGACCGCGAAAGCGGAAAAAGCTGGGAGGAAAAAATCTGGCACCGCGACGCCACCTCCACCACCCGCCCCACCTCCATCTGGGGCGCCTGATGCCGATCCAACGACATCTCGCTGTGATTTTGGAGATGTCACCGATGTTTTCCCGCTTGCCGGGTCGTCCGGCGGAAGCCATGGCTGCGGAAAATTATGATGACAAGGTCTTGCGGAAAAAAAGCTCGGATTGGACGTGAAAAACAACATTAGCGACAAGCCGTGCTTTATGGAACATTATCCTTCCTTGGCCGCGCCCTCGCCGCCATGCCCGAGCGAGTGCCTGCCGCGGCGGCTCGTTTTGTGGGCTGGGTGATCTACGTGTTTCCGGGCGCGAGGCGCCGTGTGCTGCTGGGCAATCTGCATCATGCGTTTCCTGAAAGATCGGAGCGGTGGCGTCGTGAGGTGGGGCTTGAAAGTTGCCGGCGCATGGTGGAAATGGGGCTTTTCGTGCTTGCATCACCGTATTTCGGCGAGGGGCGGTTGCGGCGCATGTTTCGCACGGATGCGAGTCTGGGCGAAGGTGTGTCGTGTGTTATCCGTTCCGGGGCGCCGACGGTCATTTTGAGCCCGCATTTTTCGTTGATGGAGGCCTTGCCGCTTTTGCGGGCGATCGCGCCCGGGTTTGTTCCCGCGGACATGGAGGTGGGGATTTTTTATCGTCCGTTTGCGAGTGCCTCGCTTGAGCGCTGGGTCAAGGCGACGCGCGAGCGGTTCGGGATGCGTTTGCTTTCGCGCCGGGATGGCTTTGGAGAGGCGATGGCGATTTTGCGCCGGAACGGACGCGTCGTGATTCTTTTTGACCAACATGCCGGCGGGCCCGGCGCGCTCTCACTTTTTTTCGGGCGCCTTGTCTCGACGAGCGAGTTGCCAGGGATTTTGGCCGGGAAGTTCAACGCGGACACAATTGCCATGTATGTGGAGCGCACGGCGTTCTGGCGCGGGACGCTCCGGAGTGAGCGCGTCACGACAGCCCCCGCGAGTGCCGATGCTGTCACGGTGGCGGCGAATGTCTGGCTTGAAAACAAGTTGCGCGCGGATGCGAATCTTTGCGCGGACTGGCTCTGGTTGCACCGGCGGTGGAAGCTCGGGATGGATGCGCGGCGGCGGTTTGCTCCCGTGAGCCAGCGGCGCGATGTGGTTGGCGCGACGCTTGAGGCGTGTGGCGCGACGGCGTGTCCGCGACGCGAGCGTGTCTGGGTGCGTGTGCCTGACGAGTTTGCGAACGCGTTGCTGGCGCTTCCGGTCGTGCGTGCGTTGCGGAGTGCGCGGGTGGATGTGGAGGTGACGCTGTTGGTGCCCGCGGCACAGGTGGCGTTGATTGACGCGTTGAAGGTCGCCGATCGTGTTCTGGCGGTGCCATCCGGGAATGGATTGGGCCGCTGGAGGTTTTTCTGGCGGATGCGCGGGGCGTTTCCCGACACTTTCGTTGTGCTGGGGAATTCGTTTTGGCATGATGTGGAGGGGTGGCTGGCGCGCGCGCCGCAACGGTTTGGCATGAGGCGGGGGCGTTGGCAGTGGCGTCCGTTGTCAACGCATGTGTGGACGCCACCGCGGGGCACGGATGCCCGGCGGTGTCATCTCACGCGCCAATGGGCGTGGTGGTTGCGGATGGCGCACGGGCTTCCGGAGACGCTGGATTTGGCCCCGTTGCGTGTGCGTGATGTTTGCCGGGGTGGATTGTTGCTGGATTCCAGGGAGGTGGCGCTGGGGATGGTGCCGCGTGTCGGGTTTTTTCTTGGCGGCGTGAGCGGGGCCGGGCGGCGTTGGCCGGGCGCGCAGTGGCGGCGGCTGGCCTTGAACTTGCTCGCGCTGCGCTCCGTGAGAATTTGCCTTTTTGGCGCGCAGCCCCTTGCGCGCGCGGTGGCGGCGGATTTGCCCGAGGGCGTTGTCGAGGATGTCACGGTGGCGGGAAAGGACTGTGCGGTGTTGTTGCGTGCCGTGTCCGGGTGCCGTTGTCTCGTGGGCGATGCTCCCTCTGCATTGCTTTTGGGAAATCTTCTTGGGGTGCCCGTGATTTGTTTGCTGGATGAGGAAACGGACGTGCGTTGCGGGCCGATACTTGAGGCGCCGACGGTCATGTTCCGGCTTGGCGGGGACGCCACCGCCAGCCCCGAACACGTCAGTCAGGCTTGCGCGGCCTTTTGCGCGTAGCGCGGGAAGCGGTTCCGCGGGAGCTAAAGGGTTGACAGTGGTTTTGCCACCCGCAAAGCAAACGGGCGCCTCAACGATTTGAAACCCAATCCGCCCGTCACATGGACAAGCTTGAACACATTTTCCAAATGCAGTCGCGCCTCAATGCGCGCATTGGCGTCCTGCCGCCCGCCGCGGACGATGCCGCCGGCAAAGCGCAGTGGATCCTCAACTACACCCGTGCCATGCAGCAGGAGCTTGCCGAGCTCATTGATTCCGTCCCGTGGAAATGGTGGGCCAAATACCAGCAATACGATGAGCAGAATGCGCGCGTCGAGGTCGTGGATCTTTTCCATTTTCTCGTCTCGCTTGCGCAAACGCTTGGCATGAGCGCGCAGGATGTTTATGACGCGTATTTGAAGAAAAACCAAATCAACCACCAGCGGCAGGACTCCGGCTACGCCACCAAGGATGCCAACGATTCCCGCCACATCTGACATTCCAACGCCACCTCACGAACATGCGAAACCGCCGCCGCGCCTTCACCCTTGTTGAGATCCTCTGCGTCATCGCCCTCATCGGCTTCCTTGGCGCGATGGTCCTGTCCATAGCCGGGCACGTTTACACCTCGCGCAACTCCGCGCGCGCACGTGCGGAAATCCAGATGTTTGGGGTCGCCATCGAGAGCTTCAAACGCACCTACGGCGAATACCCGCTGCACAACGGCGGCGCCAACGACGATGAGGGCTGGCGGCGCAGCTTCTACGCCTGCCTTTCCGGACTGAAAGTTCTCAAGGTGAAGGAAAACCAGATCCAGCTCGTCAACTACGAGAACGCCTCGGACGACCCCTCCAAGACGCCTGTGCGCCGCGCATTCCTCTCGGATGCGCAAATCAACACCAACCGCGACGCCAAGGGCGAGGCGCCCAACGAAAACGAGCGCTACTACGTGGACCCCTGGGAAAACCCCTACGGCTATCGCTACAGCCCGCTTTCCGGCGGCTCTGTTGGCAGGCAGTGGGAGCGCCCCGGGTATCTGCTCGTGTGCGCGGGAGAAAAACACCGCGACCCCATTGCCAACACCGATTATTTTGTCGGCTCGATGGAAACAACCGGCGTCGTCCCCAATGACTATTTTGACGACGAATACCGCGCGGACAACATCACCAACTGGCGCCTTGAGTAATCCTCCGCCCCCCCGCCCATGCGCATCACAGGAGGCAATGCCCGCGGCATCCCACTCTGCCTGCCCGCACGTGGCGAAATCCGGCCCGCGACGGATTTTTTGCGCGGAGCCGTCTTTTCCTCCCTCGGCGGACTCGTGTCCGGAGCGCGCGTGCTCGACGCCTTTGCCGGGACAGGCGCCTACGGGCTGGAGGCGTTGAGTCGTGGCGCGGGCAGCGTCTGTTTCATTGAGAAAAACCCCGCCGCCATCGCGGCCATTCGCGCCAATACCGTTGCCGTGCTGAAGGCATGCCAGACCCCGCGTGTCCCCGGACTCGGAGTTTCGCCGCCACCGCCACCCCTTGTTCTCACGGCCGACGCACTGGCTTGGGAATGGCGCGATGGCGACGCCACCGGTGCCGGCACGGGATTTGATTTGATTTTTTGCGACCCCCCGTGGGCATTATGGACAAGCGTGGCAGGCCCCCTGATCGCCAAGCTTGTCTCGTGGGCGGACAAGAGCGGTGGCGTCGTCCCCAGCATTGTTTTGGAAGCCCCGGGCGGATGGACGCCACCTGTTCCCTCCGGATGGCAACTGCACCGCCATCTGTCCCGTGGACGCAACCAACCTGCCGCAAGCATTCTCCGCCCCAGCACCGCGTGAATGCCAAGGAGGACAGGATTTTGCCATGCGCGAGAAGCGCGGCGCCGCAGAAAACCCGCCGCCTTTTGCAGTGAGTTGTGCATTTCTTTTTCTCGAAGGGAAAGGCGTTTGGGAAAAACTGACTTGGGGCGGAGGATTTGTTCCCAGGCCCGAAATTTAATCACAGCAATTCGGCAGCTTTGCGCATGTCCTTGTGGCGTTGGAAGGCTTGGTGGAAAATGAACGATTTGTCGGGGTGACAATAGGAATGTGTCTCGCCGCAACTTTTCACGTAGGCGCGCAGGATGTCCTTGTATTGCGGGTCAACGCAATTCTCGATGATGGCGTCGGCGCGCCCGCGTGGATCCTTGCCGCGCAAGTCGGCAACACCATGCTCGGTGGCAATCACCTGAACGGAGTGCTCGCTATGGTCGAGATGGCTGACAAAGGGGACAATGGTGCTGATGGCGCCGCCTTTTTGAACCGAGGGGCAGGTGAAAATGGACAGGTGCGCGTTGCGTGTGAAATCACCCGAGCCACCGATGCCGTTCATCATCTGGCGGCCCAGCACGTGGGTGCTGTTGACGTTGCCGCCGATGTCGAGCTCAAGCGCCGTGTTGATTGCGACGATGCCAAGGCGGCGCACCATTTCGGGGCTGTTGGAGATTTCTTGCGGGCGCAGGACGAGCTTGTCGCGAAAAGCGTCCCAGTTCGCATAAACACGCTGGATGACGGAGGGAGTGACGGTGAGCGAGGTGCCGCTGGCGAAGGTGATCCGCCCGCGTTCAATGAGTGAGATGACGCCGTCCTGGATCACCTCGGAATACAGGTCGAAGGCGGGGATATCCTCGTTCTGCGCCATGGCCTCGATGACTGCGTTGGCGATGTTGCCGACACCGGATTGGAATGGCAGCCCGTCGGGCAGGCGGCCCGCCTTGCGCTCCGCGGCGAGGAACCGGGCGACGTTGGCGCCGATGGCGCGCGTGACCTCGGTGGTCTCGTCAAAGCCCCGCACCTCGTCCTCCGCGTTGTTGAGCACGACACCGGCAATGCGCGCGGGGTCTATGCGCACAACGGTGTCCCCGATGCGGCCCCGTGCGCCGAGCAGAGGGATTTCGCGCCGGGAAGGCGGGTCGGCGGGCTCGTAAATATCGTGCAGTCCGCGCAGGAATGCGGGCTGTTTTGAGTTGAGTTCGAGGATGACCTTGCCGGCGATGCGCGCAAGTGTGTTGGCGACGCCCACGGAGGTGGTGAGCACGACGCTTCCGTCCGCGCCGATGTCGCAGACCTCAATGACGGCCCAGTCCACTTTGCCGAGGAATCCCGCGCGCAGCCACGGCTGCACCTGCGAGAGGTGCATGTCAAAATACACGGTGCGCCCGGCGTTGATGCTTTTGCGCAGCGTGTCGTTGGATTGGTAGGGGGTGCGCCATGCGATGGCGTCCGCGCTGGCAAGCGCGCCGTCGAGCGAGGGTCCCGTGGAGGCGCCTGTGATGACGCCGATGCGCCACGGCTTGCCCGCGGCATGGAGGGCGGTGGCACGCGCGGCCATGGCGGTCGGGACGATCTTTGCGGCGCCCGCGGGAGTGAAGCCGCTGAAGCCCACGGTGGCGCCGTCGTCAATGAGCGAGGCGGCCTCCTCGGCGGTGAGTATCGGGAACGGGAACCGGGACATGTGATTATTCGCCCTTTGGGGTGTGTTTCTTGGAGCCGCGCCTTTCCTTTGGCTCGTCATCCGCGGCGGAGGGTGCTTCCGGGAGCGCTTCCACGGGATTTTCGGAAACGACTTCGAACTCGAACTCGTGCGTGAGCGTGCTGTGGAGCTTGATGTGCGCCGTGTGCTTGCCAAGGCCCTTCACGGAACCGTGCGGGAGGTGGATGCGCTTGCGGTCGATGTCCAGGTCTTGGGCGGCGAGTTTGGCAGCAATGTCGGCAGTGGTGACCGCGCCGAACATTTTTCCACCCTCGCCTGTTTTCACGGGGAAAACGAGCGAGACGGCGGCGAGCGCCGTGGCGAGGCTTTGGGCGCTTTCGAGCTCGCGGGCTTCGCGGACGACGCGGGCTTTTTGCAAGGCCTCGATGTGCCTGCGGTTGGCGCGGCTTACGGGAAGCGCGATGCCCTGGGGGAGCAGGCAATTGCGGGCGTATCCGGCGCGGACCTTTACTTGGTCGCCTTCGGCGCCGAGGTTTTCGACGGGTTTCAGGAGGAGGATTTCGGTGAGTGCCATGGTTGTGCTGGTATTAATATGTGATGGGTTCCAAGTTATGTTTGTGTGAATTGGTTTTAGAAGGGGACGTCCTCCTCAATGGAGTCGTTGGTCGCGGTGCTTGCGCGCGGCGGGGCGGCGGGGCGGCGGGGCGGCGGGGCGGAATCATCGTAGGAAGCGGTGTTGCCGCCGCCGGCAGCGGTGGCGTCCCCGCGTCCGCCAATAAAAGTGAAGGTGTCGAGGACGACGACAAGCCTGTTGCGTTTTTCGTTGGTGGTCTTGTCCTGCCACTGGTCGAGCTTGAGGTGTCCGTCGATGAGAATTGCGCTGCCCTTGGTGCAGTATTTGCCGATGACCTCGGCCTGCTTGCCAAAGCTGTCAATATCCACGAAGAGCGTGTCATCCCGTGCTTCGCCCTCCTTGGTGGTGTAGCGGCGGTTGACGGCGAGGCCGAACTTGGCGATGACCGTGCCGTTGGGATAGGTGCGCAACTCGGGATCGCGCGTGAGGTTGCCCGCAAGGATGACTTTGTTATAGGATGCCATGGCGGAGTCTCTCAGGCGGCCTGGATGAGAAGGCGTTTGATGGTGCGGTCGAGGCGGAGTTTTTCGCGAAAGGCGGACGGCGCGGTGGGGGGGGCGCTGAAGGCGAGCTGGACGTAGATGCCGCCGGGATTTTTCCGATCGGTGACGCGGACAAAGTTTTTTTGCCCAAGGGATTGCTCGCCGGTGGCGGTGGCCCCGACCGCGCCAAGGGTGTCCTTGAGGCGGGCGAGGACGTTTTCGACGGGCTCGGTGACGCCGCGCAAATCGAGGATGAGGGTTGCGCGGTAGTTATTGTGCGTGGTGGTGGTGTCGCTCATGTTGTTGCTGGTGATATTGTTGGTGTTGTTTGTTGGATTGGTGTCTTGGTTTTTTTGTTAATTTGGTTTTGGGCGAGGGCGGTTCCTTGGGCGAGCCAGATTTCAACGGCGTTGAGGTAATTGTCGAGTCGGGCCGCGTGGATGGCGAGTTCCTCCGGGCTGAGTTTTCCGAGGACATGGGCGGCAAGGTCCTGTCCGGGATAGTGCTTGCCACCGATGCCGATGCGGAGGCGGGCAAAAGTGTTGGGCAGGTTCTGGAGAATGCTGGCAATGCCATTGTGCCCGCCGTCGCCGCCCCCGGTGCTGAGTTTCATTGTCCCGGGCTCAAGCGTGATATCGTCGTGGATGACGAGAAGGTTCCCGGCGGGAATCCTATGATACCTCAAGTGGGGCGCAATGCCACGCCCGCTCTCATTCATGTAAACACACGGTTTGAGGAGCCAGAGAGTCCTCCCGCCATGCGCCGCCCTGACAGCGGTGGCGCCGCCGGCAAAGTTTGCATTGAGGCGCGCGGCGAAGGCGGCGAGCACGTGCCGGCCAACATTATGGCGGGTGTCCGCATACTCGGAACCAGGATTCCCCAATCCGGCGATGACGGCAGGTGCCATGGTTTCGTATTACTTACTCAAAGAACAGTGTTGTCGCACAACGGCAACCGGCAGGGAACCCGTTATTTTTTCGCAGCGTCGGCCTTTTTCGCATCGGCGGCAGGCGCGGCGGCATCAGTCTTTTTAGCGTCAGCGGCGGCAGGCGCGGCGGCGGCGGCGGTTGCGGCGGGTTGTTCCTCAGGCTTGTCCTCCTCCTGCGCGGTGCAGACGACAACGGCGCGTTGCTGATCCCCCGGATAGGTGACGCCCTCGATTTTGGGAAGATTGCCGACGTGGATGGACTGGTTGACGTGGAGCTCGGAGACATCGACGAGGATGGAGCCGGGAAGATCCTTCGGAAGACAGCGCAGCGCAATCTCGTGAAGCATGATGTCGAGGGTGCCGTTCTCCAGCTTCACGCCGACAGCCTCGCCGGTGAAGCGTATGGGGACGCTCGCGGTCATTTCACTGTTTGGATCCACCGAGAGAAGGTCAAGGTGCACGATGGAGAGGGAAAGCGAATCGCGCTGGAAATCCTTGATGAGCGAAAGCGTCGTGCCCCCGTTCTCAAGGGCGAGCTCGACGAGCGCGGCCTCGCTGCCCTTGGCGCGCATCAGGGTGCGCAGCTCGACCGCGTCAACGCTAATGGGGATGTTCCCGGACTTGCCGTAGATAATGCCCGGGATGGAGCCCGCGTTGCGAAGGCGGCGCGCAGGACCGCGTCCGATGCCGGAACGGTTTTTGACAGAGAGCTTGAGTTGTTTTTTCATGTGTCTGAAGTGCCCCGGCGAGTCACGGGCCCGCATGTTTTGCAGCCGCGCCCCGCACAGGGGGATTTGGAAAAACGCGGCACTGTGGGGATGAAAAATGGAAATGCAACCCGGTTTTTCCACTTTTCCGGAAACACCCGTCTCGGGAACCCCCGGAAGGAATTCGGGGATTCCCGGAAACGCTCCGGGGACTCCCGAAACGCTCTGGGGAGACTCCCAGCCACTCTGGGAAGACTCCCAGCCGCTCTGGGGAGACTCCCAGCCGCTCTGGGAAGACTCCCAGCTGCGCTGGGGAGCAGTTTTTTCAAAAACATTGTGCGCACGCAATCAAGGGGACTGGGACGGGATCTGTTCCGACAGGACGCTCAGCGGCGTGCGGGGTGCCCGATTGCATCATTCGGGTTCAGTGTGCCCACACGATCCGGGGGGGCGTTTGCAGGGCTTTTCGCAGGCGGATTTCCTCTTCCTGCAAAACCCTGGTTTTTTCCGGCGATTCGGCAGGCGGGAGCGCCGCGATTTTCCGGGCGATTTCCGCGCGGCGGCGGCGGACGAAACGGTTGAACAGCGCCGCGACGCATTCGCTGGCTTGCGCGCGAGCGTCGTTGATGCGGATGGGGGAGAGCGAGAGCTGGGAAAACAGGTTAACTTCCTCCTGGGTTTCCGCGAGCGTGTGCGCGGGAGTCTGGCAGTCCCCATACGCGATTTCGGCGAGCACGCGGCCAAGCAGACGGCCCGTCACCGTGGATGTGTCCAGCCATTCGTGCTGCACCACCGCCGCCACCTCCCGGGCAAACCCTTCCGCGCCGGGCTTTAGGAGGAGTGCAAGGAGGGCCTCTTCCGCGGTGGCAAGCGGCGCGGCGGGCGCGTCAGTGGCAGGGTCGGCGGCGGGCGCGGCGGCATTGGCGGGGCGATGGCGTTGCTTTTGCTGGTAACGCAGGAAGTCGCTCCGCACGGCGTGGGGATCAAGCGAAGTCAGGCGGCAGACCTCGCCCAGTGTCTCGTCCCGCACCACGGCGGAGGCGGACTGGGCGATGATGGCAAAGAGCGTTTGCAACGCCTCAAGTTTTTGAACGGTCGTGAGCGGGACGCCGGGCGGGATCAGCGCGCGCACGGCAAAGGCGATCGCCCCGACGGCATGATCGCGCACAGCGGGCCAGCCGTCGGCGCCGTGCGCGGCAAGGTATTCGTCCGGATCCTTGCCTCCGGGGACGTGCAGGACGCGAAGGTCGAGCCCGGACTGGAATGCGAGCGGGAGCAACCGCAGCACCGCGGCCTGCCCCGCACGGTCCGCGTCCAGAAGCGCGTCAACACGGTTTGTGTAACGACGCAGGAGCGTGACATGCTCGGCACCGATGGCCGTCCCCTGCGAGGCCACGACGGTCAACACTCCGCAAGTATAGGCACGGATGGCATCGAGCTGCCCCTCGACGAGAACGAACGGCACGCCCTCGCGCGCACTCACACGCGCCTTGTCGAGGTTGAACAGCATGAGGCTTTTGCGAAAAATCTCCGTCTCGGGCGAGTTCACGTATTTTGCCTCGTGGCTGGGGTCATCCTTTGGCGTCAGGTCGAGCTGCCGCGCGGTGAAGGCAACGACGCGCCCCTGGATGTCGCGTATCGGGATCATGAGCCGCCCGCGAAAACGCGCCCGCCACCGCAACGGGTCGGGCGAGTAATCCGTCCCGACAAAGAGCCCCGACTTGCGCAGCACGTCCCCGGGAAAACCCGCCTTGAGCAGCGCGCGCGCCAGCCCGCCGCCGTCCACGGGCGCAAAGCCGATTTGAAATTGCTCCGCCGTCCCGAGGGAAAACCGCCGCGATTGCGTCCAATAATCGCGCACCGCGCGCGCGGCCTCGTTGTCCGCCTTGAACGCGGCAGCGAAATGCGCCGCGGCAACATCGTGAAGCGCGAGCAAGCGGGCGCGCAACGTGCGCTCATCCTGCGAGCCCCCCCCTTTCTCATACTGGAGCACGACCCCGAAACGCGACGCCACCCGCTCGACGCTTTCCTGGAAATTGAGCCCCTCCTTCAGCATCAGAAAACGGAAAACGTCCCCGCCCTGGCTTGTGCTGAAGCAATAAAAAAGCCCCTTCTCTGGATGGACGTGGAACGAGGGCGTTTTCTCGGTGGTGAACGGGCTGAGTCCCTTCCAGCTCGCGCCCGCTTTTTTCAGATTCGTGTAATCACCCACGAGGGCGACAATGTCCGCCCTCGACCGGACTTCCTCTATGGACTGGCGAGTGATGATGGGCACGGGAGGCGGGGATGAAGCACGGGCACGCGCCGCGCGCAACGCATTTGCACGGGCACGCGCTTGAAAATCAATACCGGTAGTGCTCCGGCTTGTAGGGACCGGCAACGGGCACGCCGATATAGTCCGCCTGGGCAGGCGAGAGTGTCGTGAGACGGGCCCCGATTTTCCCCAAGTGAAGGCGGGCAACCTCCTCGTCGAGTTTTTTGGGCAGGGTGTAAACGCCGGGCTTGTAGGTGTCGCGGTTTTCCCAAAGGGCGATTTGCGCCAGAACCTGGTTGCAAAAGCTGTTCGACATGACGAACGAGGGATGTCCGGTGGCGCAGCCAAGGTTCACAAGACGCCCCTCGGCAAGGATGTAAAGCTGGCGCCCGTCCGGCAGCGTGTAACGGTCAACCTGAGGCTTCACGTTGTCCTTGCGAACGCCCGGATGCCGGTTCAGCAGGGAGACTTGGATCTCGTTGTCAAAATGGCCGATGTTGCACGCGATCGCCTGGTCTTTCATCCGGAGGAGATGCGCCAGGGTGAGAATGTCGCGATTGCCCGTGCAAGTGACATACAGGTCGGCAATGCCCAGCGTGTCCTCGACCGTGACGACGCGATAGCCCTCCATCGCCGCCTGAAGGGCGCAAATGGGGTCGATTTCCGTCACCCAGACAGTGCATCCGAGCGCGCGGAGGGATTGCGCGGAGCCCTTGCCGACATCGCCATAGCCGCACACGACGGCGATCTTGCCCGCAAGCATGACGTCGGTGGCGCGCTTGATGCCGTCAACAAGCGATTCGCGACAGCCATAGAGATTGTCGAACTTGGACTTGGTGACGGAGTCGTTGACGTTGATCGCGGGCACGAGCAGGCGGTTTTCAAGGTGCATCCGGCAGAGGCGCTTGACGCCCGTGGTGGTTTCCTCGGAGATGCCGCGCAGGCTGCCGAGGGCGCGACGCCACCGGGCGGGGTCCTCGTGGCGGATGCGCCGGATCAAGGCCTTGATGACGCCCTCTTCCTCGTTCCCGGAGGTGGCGTCGAGCCATGAGAGGGCGGACGGGACATTTTGCTCAATCGCGTGCCCTTGGTGGACGAGCAAGGTGGCGTCGCCGCCATCGTCAACGATAAGCTGCGGGCCGGAGCCGTCCGGCCATGCGAGGGCGGCACTGGTGCAATCCCAGTATTCCTCAAGTGTTTCGCCTTTCCATGCGAAGACCGGGGTGCCCGTGGCGGCAATGGCGGCGGCGGCATGGTCCTGCGTGGAAAATATGTTGCAGGACGCCCAACGGACGTCGGCGCCGAGGGCGACAAGGGTCTCGATGAGCACGGCGGTCTGCACCGTCATGTGGAGCGAGCCGCTGATGCGAACCCCGGCGAGGGGACGCCGCGGGGCGTGTTCCTGGCGGATTGCCATGAGGCCGGGCATTTCGTGCTCGGCGATTTCAATTTCCTTGCGTCCCCACGCGGCGAGGGCGGGGTTGGCAATGCGGGAGATGGAGTCGGCACACATTGTTTCGTGTCATTGAAGTGCGCGGGCGGCATTCTTGAGCGCCGTCAGCCGGGTGAGTTTTTCCCACGGGAGGTCGGGCTTGGTGAAGTGCCCGTAATGCGTGCTGCGGCGGTAAATGGGGCGCAGAAGGTTGAGTTGCGTGATGATGTCGGAGGGTTTGAACGAGAACACTTTCCTGACCGCCTCGGCAATGGTGGCGTCGCCCAGCGCGCCGGTGCCGAAGGTGTCGACGTAAATGCTGGTGGGATGGGGATGCCCGATGGCGTAGGCAACCTGGAGTTCGCAACGCCGGGCAAGGCGCGCGGCAACGACGTGCTTGGCCACCCAGCGGCACATGTAGGCGGCGGAGCGGTCAACTTTGCTGGGATCTTTTCCGGAAAACGCGCCCCCGCCGTGCCGCCCGGCGCCACCATAAGTATCGACGATTATTTTGCGCCCCGTGAGCCCGGCGTCGCCGTGCGGGCCACCGGTGACAAACTTGCCCGTGGGGTTGACGAGGTATTGGGTCCGGCGCGAGAGCAGTTCGCGGGGAAGCACGTCGTGGATGACTTTTTCGATGCAAAATTTTTCTATCGTCGCGTGCGCCACCCCGGGTGCGTGCTGCGTGGAGATGACAACGTTCTCAATGTGCACGGGAACGCCGTCCCGGCTGGCAACGGCGACCTGTGATTTGCAATCGGGGCGCAACCAGGGGACTTTTTTCCCATGCCGCAAATCGCGCAATTTGCGCAGCAGGCGGTGCGCGAACATGACGGGCGCGGGCATGTATTCGGGAGTCTCGTCAGTGGCGTAGCCGAAGATGATGCCCTGGTCCCCGGCGCCCTGCTCGGAGGTTTTTTTACCCTTGGCGGCGCGCGCGTCCACGCCCTGCGCGATGTCGGGTGATTGCGAGGTGAGGGCGTTGGTGACGAACACCGTGTTTGCGTTAAACACGTCATCGTCCGCGGGCGTGCGGTAACCGATGTCGTCAATGGCTGCGCGCACAACGGCGTCGAGGTTCAGACGCGCCTTGGTGGTGATCTCCCCGGCAAGGAAAACGGTGTTGCTTTTCACCATTGTCTCGCAGGCGACGCGGCTGTGGCGGTCTTGGGCAAGGCAGGCGTCGAGAATGCTGTCGGAAATGTAATCGGCAACCTTGTCGGGGTGGCCCTCGCCGACGGATTCAGAGGAGAAAATGCGGTCGTATTTCATTTTGTTGAGTTAAGAAAAGGAAGAAAGGTTCCGGACGATGATGTCCCGCCACCGGGGTGCAAGTTCAATAGCTGCCTCCTGAAAATTGAAAAAAATTGACAACGGCGGGCCGGCGGGAATGATTGGAACTGATTTTTTTGGATTTATGGACAAAGATTTTGGTTGGGGGAAGAATGTGGCCTTGTTTCTTGGCGGGCAGGGAGTGTCGCTTTTGGGGTCGGCGCTCGTCCAGTATGCAATCATGTGGGAAATCATGCTGGAAACGCGTTCGGGGACGGCGATGACCCTGTTTGTCGTGCTCGGTGTCCTGCCAACGTTTTTTTTGTCACCATTCGGCGGAGTTTGGGCGGACCGGTTCAACCGCAAGCACCTTATTAACATTGCCGACGGAAGCATTGCGCTGGTGTCCGTGATCGTGGTGGTGGCGTTTGCGCTGAATCACAGGGCGTTGTGGTTGTTGTTTGCCGGCGCGGCGGTGCGCGCGCTGGGGCAGGGAGTGCAGACACCGGCTGTCAACGCGTTCATCCCGCAAATCACCCCGCGCGAGCACCTTTTGCGAATCAACGGCATCAATAACAGCATATTTTCATTTGTCATGATTGTGGCTCCGATGGGCAGTGCCGCGTTGCTTACGCATGTTTCGCTGGAAGTTGTTTTCCTGATTGATGTGGTGACGGCGGCAGTCGGGATTTCGATCGTTTATTTCGGGGTGAAAATTCCGCGGGTTTCCCTGCGCGATGGCGGAAACGCCCCGGCACTCCCCAAGGGAAGGACAAACTATTTTCATGATTTCCGGGAAGGGGTTCGTTACGTGAAACGCACCCGGTTCATCGGGGAGCTTGTCGGGATCTCGATCCTTTTTAACATCGTGGTCTCGCCCGCGGCGTTTTTGACACCATTGCAAGTCACCCGGAATTTTGGCGAGGAATTTTGGCGGCTTTCGACGATGGAAATCGCATTTTCGGCGGGAATGCTGGCCGGGGGCCTCCTGGTGGGTTTTTGGGGCGGGTTTAAAAACAAGGTTTATTCCATGGCGGCGGCGTGCGTCCTCATGGGGGCGGGATCGGCAATGCTGGGGGTGCTGGGCAACTTCTGGCATTACCTCGGCGTGATGCTCTTCATTGGCGTGGTACTGCCGTTTTTCAACACGCCCTCGGTGGCGTTGTTGCAGAGCAATGTGGACGAGGCGTACATGGGGCGGGTCCTGGGCGTGTTCTCAATGGTGGGCTCGCTAATGCTGCCATCGGGGATGCTCCTTTTCGGCCCGTTGAGCGACAGCGTGGGCATTGACTTGCTGATGGTCCTCTGCGGAGGGGTGATGGTGCTGCTGGCTATCCCCTTTGTGGCGAGCAAAACCATGCGCGAGGCAGGGCGGGCGTGAACCCTCCCTCCTCATGGCTTGAGCCAGCCATTGACCTTGAGCCATGCGGCCACGCAAGCCGTCCACGTCTGGCAAGGATATCCCGTCGGGCGGAGCCCGTAGCCATGCCCTCCGGTGGCGTAGAGGTGCAACTCCACGGGAACGCCCGCCTTGCGCATCGCGTTGTAATACACGATGCTGCTTTCCACGGGATACGGATCGTCCGCGGCATGGATCAATATCGCCGGTGGCGTCGCGCTCGTGACGGCGATTTCGGGGCCATTTTCCGCACCAGTTTCAAAAACATAGGCGGAGTAGAGCAATATGGTGAAATTGGGACGGCAACAATGCCCGTCAACGGCATCCACGGGCTCATACGTCCGCCGGGGCGCACTGGCGGACACAGCGCTCAGGTGCGCGCCCGCGGAAAAGCCCATGATGCCGATGCGCGCAGGGTCGAGCTTCCACTCCGCGGCCCGCGAACGCACAAGGCTGAGCGCGCGTTGCGCATCCATGAGCTCCATCGCGCCCCGGCCGGCGTTCGCACGGGCGGGGACGCGGTATTTCAACACAACGCAGGTCACGCCCAGCGCGTTCAGCCACGGGGCCATCTCGGTGCCCTCCATCGTGTAACTCAGAAAACTATAACATCCCCCGGGGCAGACAATGACGGCAGCGCCCGTGTTCTTGTCCGCGGGAGCAGGGAAAACCTCAATGCCCGGCGCCCAGACATCATTCACGTTAATGTGATCCCCGTGAACGTAGCCGCGCACAATCGTGCTGTATTCCGTCCGCGCGGGAGCGGTCTCGCCCGGCGGTTGCGACGGCCACAACGGCAGCACCTTGCCGGAAGGCGCATACGCGACACGCTCCGTGGCAGGCGGCGGAGGCGGGGGCGTCCTTGGCAAGGTGGCGTCGCCGCCGGCATTCGGGGGTGTTTGAAGTATTATTCTGCTCATGAGGGGAAACGTGATGTTTGTAAAACGAGCCCGACCAATGGGGCCCCGCAGGCGCACTTTCAAGCCGTTCTTTTGTTTTTTCGCAAACTTTCACCCTTCCCCGTCGCGTAAAAGCTTGAGTCCCGCCCGGGGGAACACTGGACTGGGCGCATGAAGATATTTGAGCGCCTATCCATGCTTTTGCGCACCCCAACCGCTCTCGGCGCCCTCATGACGCTTGGCATGGCACCCCTCGCCGACGCCACCTCAAAGGCCCCCGACGATGGCTTCCAACCGCTCTTTAACGGAAAAAACCTGGACGGGTGGGCGGGCGCCCTGGACTCCGTTCGCGTGCAGGACGGCACCCTGCAATGGAAACCCAAAAAGAGCGGCGTCCTTTACACCCGGGAACAATACGCCGACTTCATCGTGCGCTTCGAATTCAAACTCCCGCCCGGCGCCAACAACGGGCTCGCCATCCGCTACCCGGGCACGGGCGACGCCGCCTACTCCGGCATGTGCGAACTGCAAATCCTCGACGACAACTACGAAAAACACACACGCCACCGCATTGACCCGCGCCAAGCCCACGGCTCCGCCTACGGCATGGCCGCCGCCAAGCGCGGATTCCAACTCCCCGCCGGCGAATGGAACCGGCAGCAAGTCACCGTCATCGGCAGCACGCTCAAAGTGGAACTCAACGGCACCACCATCCTCGACACCGACCTCGCCCCAATCACCCGCACCCTCGGCAACAAAGCCCATCCCGGCAAAGACCGCAAAACCGGACACTTCGGATTCACCGGGCACAACGACCCCGTCTCCTTCCGCAACATTCACATCAAAAAACTCCCCCCGAAAACCGCCCCATGAAAACCAACGACCAGACCACCCGGCGCACCTTCCTCAAAACCCTCGGCCTCGCCACCGCCACCGCACCCTTCCTCGCCAACGGACTGCTTGCCGCCCCCCCCTCCCAACGCATCCGGCACGCCAGCTTCGGCGCCTCCGGAATGGCAAGGACCGACCTCGACGCCATTGCCCGCTGCCACAACGTCGAGATCGTCGCCATCTGCGACGTGGACACCGCGCGCATGGACGCCGTGAAAAAAGCCCACCCCAAGGCACGCTGCTACCAGGACTGGCGCGAACTCCTCGACAAGGAAGCCCGCCACATCGACTCCGTCAACATCTCAACCCCCGACCACATGCACGCCCCCATCGCCCTCGCCACCATGCAACTCGGCAAACACATTTACGCGCAAAAACCCCTCGCCCACAACCTCCACGAAACACGCCGCCTCGTCACCGAAGCACGCACCCGCAAACTCGTCACCCAAATGGGCATCCAAGGACACGCCGGCGCCTACTTCCAAACCACCGTCCAACTCCTCAAGGGCGGCGCCATCGGCAAAATCAAGGAAATCCACTGCTGGTCCAACAAACGCTGGGGCGACACCACCCCGCTCCCCACCCGCACCGACCCCATCCCACCCACCCTCAACTGGGACCTCTGGCTCGGCTGCGCCACCGCGCGCCCCTACCTCGGCAACGCCTATTACCACCCCGGCAACTGGCGCCGCCGCCTCGACTTCGGCGTCGGCACCCTCGGCGACATGGCCTGCCACATCCTCGACGCCGCATTTGACGCCCTCGGCCTCACCACCCCCATCACCATCACCTCCACCGGCGACGCCCCCACCCCGACCAACTGGCCCGTGAACACAAAAGTCACCTACCTCTTCAACGGCACCCCCCACACCGCCACCCCAACCCTCCCCCTCACCTGGCATGACGGCGCCTCCGCCCCCCCCGCCGCCATCCTCGCCCCCCACCTCGAAGGCCGCAAACCAAGCAACGAAGGCAGCCTCTACATCGGCACCCACGGCATCCTCTACCTCCCCCACACGAGCGCCCCCCAGCTGCTCCCCACCGCCCAATTCACCCAATACGCAAAACCACGCCCCAAAAACCGCAACCACTGGGACGAATTCATCCAAGCCTGCCGCGGCAACGGCAAAACATCCGCAAACTTCGACTACGCCGGCCCGCTCACCGAAACCGTCCTCCTCGGCGGCGTCGCGCAACGCTTCCCCAACCGCACCCTGCGCTGGAACAGCCGCACACTCAACTTCGACCACCCCGAAGCCAACACCCACGTCCAACGCACCTACCGCAAAGGCTGGGAAATCCCGGCCTGAACCCATTGCCACGACAAATCCCACCACGGCAAAAATCCCGCCTAATAAAAACCCCCGCCCAACGTTCACCCCAACGCACAAGCACAAGACCCGAAACCATCACACCACCAACCCTCAAAACAAACCACCACCATGAACCCGCACCATTACAACCAAAACATCTCCAACGAACCGGCAAACTCCCTGCCCCCCATCCCCTACGAAACCCAGCTCACAACACCCGAGCTGACGACCCGCCAACGCCTCTGGCGCAAATTTGGCGGCGAAAGCTTCCTCATCTCCATCGCCTTCCACACCCTGCTCGCCATCGTCGCAATCTACTGGGCCGTCTCCACACTCACCACAACCGCCGAAAAAAAACCACCCACCGACTTTGAAACCGCAGGCGGCGGCAGCAACGGCGAAAAAGTCACCCTCGCCGAGCACCGCATCAGCCCCAAGAACGTCCGCCAAAACGTCCGCACCCCCGCCAAGCTCGTCGCCAAATCCGCCGGCGGCATCACCCTGCCCGACATCCCCAACATGAACATGTCCTCACTCATGTCCGGCTCCAACTCACTCAACGCAGGCACACGCGGAACAGGCGGCGGACTGGGCGGCGGCGGAGACGGCCCCGGCTTCGGCCCCGGCAAAGGCGGACTCAGGGGCATGGTCTCCCCCTTCGGCATGTCCGGCCCCAACTCCATCGGCATCGAAGGCTCCCTCTACGACACCAAGCAAGCCCCCAACAAAGCCAAGAAAGATCCCGGAATAGGAGGCTACATCAACATCCAACGCGAACTCTTCGCCAAGCGCAACTGGGACACCACCTACCTCGACCAACGCTTCTACAAATCCGCGCGAAAACTCTACCTCACACAAGTCCTCATCCCACTCAGGCAGGGCAACGCCGTCGATGCCCCCAAGGCATTCCAAGTCCAAAACGAAGTCCAACCCTCCCGCTGGATCGCCCACTACAAAGGCACCGTCAAAGCCCCCTTCTCCGGCAAATTCCGCTTCGTCGGCGGCGCCGACGACTGGATGCGCGTGCGCTGGGCAAACAAACTCGCACTCGAAACCGGATACTCCGCAAACTTCGTCCTCACCAGCAACGGCAGCGTCAAAAACAGCAGCGGCAAACCCCTCCCCGGCACAACCGACACCTACCCCTACGGCGGCAGACGCCCCAACATGCACTGCGGCCCCTGGATCGAAGTCACACGCAACGCCGAATACCCCATCGAAATCGCCCTCGGCGAAACCCCCGGCGGCGAATTCTGCGCCGCCCTCGCATTCGAAAAATCCGACGAAAAAGGCAAACTCCACCTCTTCCGCATGTCAAAGGACGAAATCCCCGCGGAATACACCAACGGCACCAAAGGCCACATCCCCGGAAACATCGACCTCGCCGGCGGCAACGTCGTCTGGGAACCCAAAATGGCGCGCGGCTACAGCAACAGATAACCCCAACGCATGCCCCACTCCCACGCCACCCTCCAACAACGCATCGCCTACACCTTCCACGACCCAACCCTCCTCCAAACCGCCCTCACACACCCCAGCATCAAAGGCCACACCCCCGCCGCCCAAGACTACCAACGCCTCGAATTCCTCGGCGACGCCGTCCTCGGCCTCATCTTCGCCGAAACCCTCTACGCCACCGCCACCCCCAACGCCACCGAAGGCGCCCTCTCCGAAGCCCGCGCCCACCTCGCACGCGGAAGCACCCTCGCCACCGCCGCCCGCCGCCTCCACCTCGCCCAACACCTCCACACCACCCCCCACGGCGACACCCAACGCATCCGCAACACCGACACCGCAAGCGAAGACGCCCTCGAAGCCCTCTTCGGCGCCCTCTACCTCGACGGCGGCCTCGACGCCGCGCGCACCCTCGCACGCCAACTCTTCGCCACCGAACTCCAAAACAACCTCACCCAACCCGAACAAAACCGCTCCCCCAAAAACCGCCTCCAAGAACACCTCCAGCAAACCAACAACACCCCACCCCCACGCATCGAATACCGCCTCGCCACCGAAACCGGCCCCCCCCACGCCCGCCACTTCACCATGCAAGTCTGGGTCAACGACACCCTCCT
>JAITIB010000104.1 GCA_031279675.1 Puniceicoccales bacterium
ATGTCCCTTTTTTCGCTCCTCAAAATTTTTGCCGGACGCCACCACCGCCGTTTCGTCAAGCAGTGCCTGCCCATCGTCCGCCAAATCAACGCCATTGAGAAAAAATACCAGACCCTCAGCGACGAGCAGCTCAAGGCCAAGACCGTCGAATTCATGGCGCGCCACAAAAAGGGCGAATCGTTGAACAAGCTCCTCCCCGAAGCCTTCGCCACCATCAAAAACGCCGCGCGCCGCCTCTGCGGAACCCAGCACACCGTCTGCGAACACACCCTCACCTGGAACATGGTCCACTACGACGTGCAGCTCATCGGCGGCATCGCCCTCCACCAACGCCACATCGCCGAAATGGCCACCGGCGAAGGCAAAACCCTCGTCGCCACACTCCCCCTCTACCTCAACGCCCTCTCCGGGCGCAACTGCCACATCGTCACCGTCAACGACTACCTTGCCCGCCGCGACGCCGAATGGATGGGATACCTCTTCGAATACCTCGGCCTCACCGTCGGCTGCATCCAAAACTACATGCGCCCCGACGAACGCCACGAAGCCTACGCCGCAAACATCACCTACGGCACCGCCTCCGAATTCGGCTTCGACTACCTGCGCGACAACGGCATGGCCACCACCGCCGACGAACAAGTCCAGAAAGAACACTACTACTGCATCGTGGACGAAGTGGACTCCATCCTCATCGACGAAGCGCGCACCCCGCTCATCATCTCCGGCCCCGTCGCCGAGGAACGCGAAGCCCCCTTTGCTCAGTTCAAACCCCTCATCCAAGAACTCACCGCCCGCCAGGCCCGCCTCTGCACACGCCTCATCACCGAAGCGCGCACCGAAATCGAGAAAGCCGAGGCCGCCCGCCAACCCATCCCCCAGGAGGCGCTCGAAAAAATGCTCCAGACCCAGCTCGGCATGCCCCGCAACAAACAACTCCTCAAAATGATGGAGAACGGCACCTGGCGCAAAGCCCTCGACAAGTTCGACGCCGAAATGCACGCCGACTTTAACAAAGAAAAACGCTACCGCCTCAAGGAACAGCTCTACTACGCCATCAACGAAAAACAGCACGAAGCCGATCTCACCCAACTCGGCCGCGACACCCTCCGCCCCGACAACCCCGACGCCTTCGTCCTCCCCGACCTCCCCGCCCTCTTCGTCGAAATCGAAAAAGACCCCGCCCGAAACGCCGAGCAACGCGCCACCGCCAAACAAGAAGCCGAAACGAGCTACATACAAATCTCCGAGGAAATCCACACCATCTCCACCCTCGTCCGCGCCTACGCCCTCTTCGAACGCGACATCCACTACGTCGTCCAAGAAGGCAAAGTCATGATCGTTGACGAAAACACAGGCCGCATCATGCCCGGACGCCGCTGGTCCGACGGCCTCCACCAAGCCGTCGAAGCCAAGGAAAACGTCAAAATCGAAAAAGAGACAAAAACCTACGCCACCATCACCATCCAAAACTACTTCCGCCTCTACGAAAAACTCGCCGGCATGACCGGCACCGCCGAGACCGAAGCCTCCGAATTCAACGACATCTACCGCCTCGGCGTCGTCGCCATCCCCACCAACAAACCCTGCATCCGCATCGACGAAAACGACATCATCTTCAAAACCCGCCGCGAAAAATACAACCACGCCATAGCCGAAATCCAGGAAGCCCACACCCGCGGCCAACCCGTCCTCGTCGGCACCGCCAGCGTTGACGCCTCCGAAACCCTCAGCCGCATGCTCAAACGCACCGGCATCCCCCACCAAGTCCTCAACGCCAAAAACCACGCCATCGAAGCCGACATCATCACCAACGCCGGCCAGCGCGCCGCCGTCACCATCGCCACCAACATGGCAGGCCGCGGCACCGACATCCGCCTCGGCGAAAGCGTCAAAGACCTCGGCGGCCTCTACGTCCTCGGCACCGAACGCCACGAATCCCGCCGCGTCGACCGCCAGCTCCGCGGACGCTGCTCCCGCCAAGGTGACCCCGGACGCTCCAAATTCCTCGTCTCCCTCGAAGACGACCTCATGCGCCTCTTCGCCAACGCCGGCCCCATCTCACGCCTCCTCGAAAAATCCTTCAAGGAAGGCGAACCCCTCGAACACCCCCTCCTCAACCGCAGCATCGGCACCGCCCAAAAACGCGTCGAAGGCCAGAACTACACCATCCGCAAACGCCTCCTCCAATACGACGACGTCCTCAACAACCAGCGCGAAATCATCTACGGCGTCCGCAACCAGGCCCTCCGCAGCGACACCCCCCGCAAACTCCTCCTCGGCATCATCGCCGACGAAATCCAAACCCGCACCCACACCCTCTTCCCCGACGACAACACCCACCCCGACGACACCCAGCTCGACACCCTCCTCACCTGGATCCACAGCACCTTCCCCCTGCGCATCACCCCCGACGAAATCCGCGGCCTCGACCCCGCCACCATGCGCAAAAAAATCCTCGACCGCATCGAACACCTCTACCTCCAACGCGAAGAATTCGAACCCCCCGAAGCCCTCACCGCCGTCGAACGCCACATCATCATCCGCGGCCTCGACCGCAACTGGCAGGACCACCTCACCGAGATGGAAGAACTCCGCCGCAGCGTCGGCCTCCGCGGCTACGCCCAAAAAGACCCCCTCAACGAATACAAAAACGAAGCCTACAACTACTTCGAACGCATGATGGAACGCGTCCGCGGCGACATCTGCACCGGCCTCTTCCGCTCCGCCACCAGCATGGACGCCTTCCAACGCCTCATCCACCTCATCCAAAACCAAGTCACCACCACCGGCCCCGCCAACGCCCCCGCCACCCTCTCCGAAGCCGCCAGACAAGAACAAAAAGCCGCCCAATCCCCCCCGCCCCCCACCCCCGGCATCACCATCCGCCGCGAACACCCCAAGATCGGACGCAACGACATCGTCCGCATCCGCCGCGGCATCGAAACCCAAGACCTCAAGTGGAAAAAAGCCCAACCCCTCATCGACGCCAACCAAGGCTGGGAACTCGACACCACGCCAACCAAAGACAAAACCTGACACCGCCCCACCCTACACAACCGCAGGGAACCACAAGGCAAACACCGTCCCCCCACCCCCGCTCGACTCCAGCGCAATGTCACCATGGTGGCTGCGCATGATCCGCTTCGCGATCGCCAACCCCAACCCCGTCCCCTCCTTGCGCCCCGTCAGGAACGACTCAAAAATGCGCCCGCGCAACTCCTCCGGCACCCCCCGCCCCGTGTCCCGCACGGAAAGATGCACCGTCGGCCCCGCATCATTCACCCCGCACCAAAGCCGGATGCCAATCTCCCCGCCCTCCGGCATCGCCTGGATCGCATTCAAAAAAAGATTCAACAAAACCTGCTGCACCTGACCCCTGTCCGCCTCGATCCAGAACGGCCCGCGCACCGGATCAAAGCACGCGCGCACACGGCTCTGCTCCAGCTTCAAACGCATGAGCAAAAGCGTCTCCGACACCACCGCCGAAAGCTCCACACGCGCAAACGCCCCCGCCTGATGCCGCCCGTAATTGAGCACACGCGCCACAATCTCCTCAAGATGCGCCAGCTTCTCACGGATCACCACCAAGTCCTCCCCACGCGCATCCCCCGCCTCAAAATGCAAATCCAGCGTGTCAAACAACAACTTGATGACCGTGAGCGGATTGCGAATCTCGTGCGCAATCTCCGCCGCAAGCAACCCAAGCGTCGTCAAACGCTCGCTCCGGCGCAAACTCTCCTCGCTCGCAAACACACGCGAATAAAGCCGCGCATTTTGCAACGCGGACGCCCCGATGGACGCGATCGTCTCCAGCAACCGTTTCTCATCATCGCTAAACCGGTGCGCCCCCCCGTGCACAACCAACAGCACACCCAGCACCTCGCGCTCAAACACCACCGGCGCCGCCAGCAACGCCGAATCCGCAAGCGCCGGATCAAGCCGCGCAAACAAAAACTCCTCATCCCGCCCCACATTGGACACCTCCACCGGACGCACCCGCGAAACCGCCACCCCCAACGCCGTCTCATTGCACGCCACCACCGGCTCCAGGCACGACCCCCCCACATCCCCCGCGACATGCTCCAAACGCAGCCCACCCTCCCCCACCGCGTAAACCGCCACCGCACGGCACGCCGCCAACTGCCGCGTATGCGCCGCAAGATCCGAAAAAACACCCGGCAAATCCCGCTCATGCACAAGCGACTGCGCCGCCAGCACCAACGCCTCCAACTGCGCCGCCTTCGCCTTCAACTGCCGCAACAACCAAAGCCGCCCCACCACCTTCGTCGCCTCATTCGTAAGCAAACCCAGGAACGCCAGGTCCGCCTCCGAGAACGCCCCCGCCCGCTCACTGTCACAATTCACCACACCCACCACCTGCCCCATCACCTCCATCGGCACCGCCAGCTCGCAACGCACCCCCGCGCGAAGCTCAAAATACCGGCTGTCGCGCAACACATCCGCCACCAGCAACGCCCGCCCATGCAACGCCACCCAACCCGTTATCCCCTGCCCCAACGCCAACTCCACATCCGACGCCCCCCGCCCATGCCCGCGGCACACCTCGATGCGCAACCGCAACGTATCCGGATCCAGCAACGCAATGGACGCACTGCTCGCCCCCAGCACACGCACAATCTCGTCCAGGATCAAATCCAGCGCCTCCCCCGGATCCTCCGTGCTGTTCACAAGGCTCCCAATACGGTAAAGGCAATCCAGCTCGCTCGCGCGCAACATCCCGGTCAATCTCGGCATCAGCTCTTCAGGCATGGAAGGGACAACAAAAGGAACCCAGCCCCGCATCCAACCCAAAACTCAGCCATCGCCCTGTCATGGAATGCGGCGCAGCCGCGATAGACTCCAGGCAAGGACACCCGGCACGCACTCTTGGTTCAAACCAAGGGCATCGGCTCTGGCGGCAGTGCTGGTGGTTGGAACACGCATACGGGTTATTTCGTGCGGCGTCCGGGAGGATTTCCAAAAACGGAGCAAGCAGCTTTTTGTCCAAGACCATTCCCGCCGGGACCCACCACGCGCTTGTCATGCGCGGACGATATCTGTGCAATCCAAAGGATGGCCCGCAAAAATTCCCGCGCATTGTGGACGGACAAAATTCTCCGCGGCACCGCGTCCGCCGCAACGGCGCCGGCGCCCATGGCGCGGCGCCCCTACACGGGGCACGTGCTCGGCATCGACCCGAGCCTGCGCGGAACGGGCCTGTCCGTCATCGCATTTGACAACGGCAACGCCACCTTCCGCGCAAGCCGCCGGTTGCGCCTGGGCCCGGGGCTCACCATGCCGGATTGCTTGGGCGCGATCTACAAGGCGGTGGCGGACTGCATTGAGGACTGGCCGATCCGTCACGTCGCCCTGGAGCAAACCATCTACGTGCAGAACTTTCAAACCGCGCAAATCCTCGGCGCGGCGCGCGGCGCGGCAATCGCGGCGGCGGCAGTGTTGGGGAAGCCCGTATTTGAATACCCCCCGCTGCGAGTCAAACAGGCCGTGGTGGGATTCGGTCGCGCGAGCAAGGAACAGATCGGCGACATGACACGCCGTCTGCTGCATCTGCCCGCCCCCCTGTCCCTGGACGAATCGGACGCCACCGCGGTGGCGCTCTGCCACGCATTCACGTGGCGCGGGGATTGAGGGGAAGGGGGGGGCGCAAAAAAAGCCAGGCGACCCACGGCACATGCGCATCCTAACTGCCGTTGCTACCTTCCGGTCCTGGCGGGATTCGCCGGCGCGCATTGCATGGGGCCTGACTGCCGCCACAGTGCGACGGCGGGTGCCTTGTTCAACAAAAAACGTCCGTCGGCGCCTGAAAATTCAACCGGCAGACTTACCGGACGGCGAAACCCGGCGCCTTCGGGCGGACGAGACGCGGCAGAAGCAACGCCGCGAGAAATGCCAGCACAGCGGAGCCCGCAAACGGCCAAAAACGTCCGGCGGCCTTCCAGACCACGGGGCGCAATTCGAGCTGCACCTGCAAGTCGCTGCCCGTCCCGACTTGGAGGGAGCGCTCAAAAGTCAGTGTCTCTCCCTGGGCCGGCAGGAGGGTGCGAATCGAATCGGGCGCGCTGGCAGCCGTCAATTGCTGGGCGAGCATCCGTGCCGCGATGCGCTGGTTGACCTCATTGTCCTCGGTGGTGTTCTGGCTGCGGTAGTCGCTTATCTCCTGCTGGTTATAGTCGTGGTTGAGATTGGTGCCATTGGACATGATCGCGACATTCAGTCCGTCCAGCGAGCCGCCATTGGACGAGATGTTGTTGTAAAAGGTGTTTTTGCGGCGGTTCATGCCGACTTCAATCTGCTCGGAGCGCAGAACATTGAGCTGCACGCGGGCATCCTCGTTCAACGACTTGTTTCCCTGGGAAAGATTGCCCGCCAGCGCGAGCGCCTGGACAGCCTGCTCCTGCTGGCCTTGGTAGCGGTATTTTGTGCCAAGCTGGATGAACCGTTGGGCGTCCGCCTCCTTTTGTTTCACAGCCTTGGTGTTGCCGGCCAGATATTCGCCAAGGCCGAACGAGGGGGCCTTTTTCGTGGCGGGCGCGGCAGGCTGGAGACGGAGGTCGCCGCGGTGCCGCCCGAGCGTGCGCCCGTCGGGCAAATGCACGCGCCAGGTGATGTTTTCCAACGGAACATTGAAGCGCGGCCCTTCGAGCCGGTGCTTGAGCTCGCCGCCACCTGTGCCGTCGGCGTAGTAAAACTCTATGGTCGTGGGCTGGGTGGTGTCGGGATTGGGCGCGACGGGGATGAGCAGCTCGGCTCCGTTGACGGCGACGCGCACGGGCTCGTTGTTGACGTAGCAGTGCCAGTAGGTGGCGTTGGACGGAAGGGTGGCGCGCAAAAGGCCCTTTCCGGCAAGACGCGCGGTGAGGGCGGCGCGCGTGAGGGCCTGCCCGCCGTCCTTTCCGTTTTCGGAGAGCAGCGTTTGCAGGTCCGCCCTCTCGATGCGCAAGGCGAGGAGCCGGGCGGGATCGTGCGTGAGCGTGGTGAGCGGAAGCCGGTAGTTGTTCTCAATCACACACAGTGTCGTCGCGGGCTCGGCAAGGGTGGCCCGGAGCGAGGGCGGGACGGACTGCCAGTCCGTCGGTGTGAGCGAGGGCGGGATCGCCCCGGGCTTGAGCTCAAGGCGCCCGGCGGTGCGCAGGGTCAGCCATCCGCGCTGCAAACCGGCGTCAATGGCGCCGACGGGCGAGACGAGATACGGCGTCCCCGCGGGTGCGGGACGTTGATAGGTGGCCTGAAAGGTGGTTTTGCCAAGGATGCGGCGCTGGAGCTTTATTTCCCAGATTGCCGCGGCCCCCGCCTCCCCGCCCTGCCCGGCGGGAAGCATGTGGGCGCTGTCAAGGTGGGGACCGGTGAAGTGGACACTCTCGGCATCGGCGGGAAGCTGGACGCGGAGTGTCTTGGTGGCGGCATTCTCGATGTTGTACTCAAAATTCGCAAGGGCGCGCGCCTGCCCGTCGCGCAGGGTGAGATCGTGCAAATAGGTGGCCTGAATCCACGGGGCGAGGCTCTCGACCTTGAACTCTATGCTCCACTCACGCTGCGGATGCTGGAACGCGAGGGCGTTGCGGGGGATTTTTTGAAATTGCGCCTTTGAGCGCGACCCGGTCTCGACGTTGCGCACCGAGGGGTCGTATTGGGTGGCGCCCGTCCGTTGGGCGACATGCAGCCGAAGGCCGTCCTCGGGAATGATGAGGATCTGCCCGGACTGGCGCACCGCGTCGTGGAGGACAAGACGCGGGACGCTCCATGTCGTTTTCCCGGCAATTCCGGGACCGGCAAGGCTGAGCGCAAACGTCTGGCTGCCCAGTGTCCGCCCGCGCAAATGCATGATGACAGTGCGCCTGCCCTTTTCCTTGGACTCGGTCCAATGGCTGAGCGAGGGCCCCGAGAGCGACTCGATGTCGAGCGTCTCCGGGAGGTCGAAAGCGAGGCGGAATACGCCCGCGCGCTTGATGTCCACATTCCACGTCGCGGAAAGGCTCGTGCGATCCTCGCCAAGCGAAAGATTTTGAACGCCCTGAAGACGGATTTCAGGCGCGACGGCGGCAGCCTCCACAACAAGGTGCGCGGTGGCCGGATCGCTGTAACGGTAGCTCCGGCGGAGCACGGCATTGCCGGCATCAAGTTTGGCCGCGGCAAAATCATCATTCGTAACGGCAAGCATCTTGCCAGGGCGGACGGTGGCGACCTGCACATCGTCCCCGGTGCCCACGGCAAACATGCCCACCTGCGTCGCCGAACCCTCGACAACGAGAGGCGCAAGCGTGAGCGACTGCGGCAGGGCGCCAATGCCCATCTGCGTCTCGACGAGAAGCGTGTTTTCGTTGGCCTGGCCCATCCCAAAGGGGACGTGCAGACGGCGGCGCTCAGGATCAAAACGCCAGCGCCCCACTCCATCACCACTCACATTGGCAATGGTAAGCCCGGCGGGGACAACGATGTTCACATCGTGAAGAATCCCCTGCGCGGGGCGAATCCTGACAAGATGCCGTCCGCCAAGGACGCCCAGCGACGGCACATAAAGATCCGCCGTCTCCGCATAAAAAACAAGCGCCTCGCTCCGCCGGTCCCTTACATTGGGCGCCCACCGGATCGTGCGCTCGGCACTGGGGAAAAACCGGAGGACAGCCACGGGCCTTGAATCCAAGGCGACATTGCGAAATCTCGTCAGCGCCTCAAACTCCCCGGACGCTGTCGCGCGCCTGCCGGTTACCGAAGCGGCCTCCGAGGACGTGACCTGGCAATCCTTCGCGACAAGAAGAACCTCGGCGTGATCATTCACCGCGGAGGGCGTCGGCAGTCGCAACTCCGCGGCCCCCCCCTTCGCGGACAACTGATAATCAAACCTCACGATGAACGTGCCCGCCTCGTCGAGAACAAGGCCCTGCGCCCACGACGCATCAGTGCTCCGGCCCTCCGGCAAATGCACGCGCCGGATGCCCTTGGGCAACAGGCAATGCGTCAACACGGCTTCCGAACGGAGAAAATTAAAACGATCCCCGGCACCGCCACGGACGAGCATGTAGCCCCTGACGCTCACCCCCTTCTCCTCAACCAAGACATACTGCCTCACGCATTCGATTGTCGGCACTGTCTTTCCAACAACCACGTCCGGTTTCTCGACGGACGCCACCGGGGATGCCGGCTCCACAATCTGGGGCGTCTCCGACGCCGCCACAACCAGTGGGAATACGCACGCGGCAACCGACGCCACCGCCATTGCGAATCGGGAAAAAGCAAAAGTTTTCTTCATGGGGAACTAAGGTGAATTGTTTGGAAACGCGTCAAAAAGACCGATGCAATGAAGACACGCAAGCGCGCCATTTCTTAGGCAAAAAAAACAGGCACGCGGTCCGGGCCGCGTGCCTGTGTCAGGATGATTGAGAGAGAGAAACCGCGCCTACGCTTTGCGGCGTCTGCGTCGCAGCAACGCCAGCGCCAGCGCGCAGACCCCGCCCAACAACGCATACGTCGAGGGCTCGGGTATCGCATTGGCTGTCGGAATGAGAACGACGTCGCGATTCATGCCGCGATATTCCACATCAAAGATTTGCCCCGTGTCCGATGTCACTATAACAGAATTGATGAGCCCATCAAAATAGCCCGACACCCCACCGAGCGTCTGAATGACGAGATATTCGTCCCCCGGAGTGAGCCAATGACCATTCGTATCCACCGACAGTTTTGCCCCAAGTCCAATTGATACATTGTTCACGTTTACAGGCGCTTGCAAGGAATTCGCCATGCTTGCTTCATCCAACCCAACGGAAAAAGTGGAAAAACCAGCAAAATTGATGCCGTTCACGCTACCGGTGCGAGCGTCCCCTTGAATGGTTCCGCCTGCGCTAACGACCAAGTCCCCCGGGGAAGTTCCCCCGACAACTATGCGAGGGCTCCTTCCGAGCAAGAGTGAACTGCTACCATCAACAACCATTCTGCCGGAACCCGAGTTGACCGACGAATTAGAGCCAATAAGAATATTGCCATTATGATAAAGAGTTAGCGCGCCCTTGTTTCGAATGACTATTTCGCCATAACTCTTGCCCCCAACGAGAAGCTCGTTGTAGATGTCCACATAGGAGTTGTCAATAATGAAATGTCCTTCAGCATTTGTTTGTACACCAACACGGAGATTCTGAAAATTCCCGATGCTTTCATTTTGCATAATCAGGGTACCAGGGCCGTCAGTGTCACCCACATAAAAATAGCCCGCGCCTGAACCACCATCAACATAGAGCTGATCAATTGACTTATGATCGGCAATAAGGATAGCGGGCCCAAGCTCGGTGACATCCGCAATTCTGCTTATCGTCACACCGGAATGGTCCTGCACATCCGTGGGCAAATAGTAAGGCGAGCTGGCAGGCGAGAAACTATAGGGAGTGGTTTGCTGGTGGTATTCCAGAGTGACGCCATCATAAGTAAGCGCGTAAGCGGCACTTGGGGCCACGGTGGCGGCAGCGATGAGGATTAAGGTTCTGAGTGTTGTCGTTTTCATGTTATTAACTTATTTTCTATATTGGTTGTTGGATGTTGGATGTTGGGTTAGGAAAAAGCACAAGGCGCGGCGCACCTTGAGGATGCGTCGTATTTTGTAAGTGTGTCAGAGTTACGAGCGAGTTGGGGGGGGGGGGGGGGGGGGGGGGAAAAACAAAAACAAACCCAATTAAAAAACCCGTCACCGCGCCGGCACCCCAACCGACGCCACCTCGGGGTTGAATTTCGTTACCCCCCCCCCCCCCCCCCCCCAATAATAATAATTTTGTAAATAATTGGGATGGAATAAGTTCCGCCGTTGACGGTGGAGATCTTGCGGACGGCTCGGCGAGCCGTCTTTGCCGTTTTCGG
>JAITIB010000125.1 GCA_031279675.1 Puniceicoccales bacterium
GAATCTGACACGACAAACGGAAAGCTTCGGAGCATCGGCCCCGCCCGCGATCGCCGGGGAGGCTACTTCAATCCATTGCAACGCTGTCCATGCGGGAGAGGGTATAGGGAGTTTTTTCACGAGGAGTTCGAGTTAAGGTGAAAGAATGTTACAAGTCGCTGGATGGGTTATACCCCGGTGTCAAGGCAAAGTTGCGTGGTGGGTGAATTTTTATGAAAATTTTTCTGGGGTGGCGAGGTGCTTATGAGTGTGGTAAGGGGGGGGTGGGGTGGGGGCGGCGACTGAAGTCGCCGTTCCGATTGTTGCAAGGGCGTGCGGTGGTGAGGGGGGGTGTGGGGGCATTAAAAAAACGGCGCCGTTTGGGCGGCGCCGTTTCTGTTGATTGGTTGTTGTCCGGGCTTGGCTTAGTAATCCATGTCACCGCCGTGGGACGGGGCGGCTGGTGCGGGCTTGTCCTCGGGAAGATCTGTGATGAGGGCTTCCGTGGTGAGGAGCAGACCTGCGACCGAGGCAGCGTTGAGCAGGGCGGTGCGGGTGACTTTGGTTGGGTCCACGACGCCGGCTGCGACGAGGTCTTCGTATTCGCCAGTGGCAACGTTGTAACCGGTGTTGCCCTTGGATTTGAGGACTTCCTTGACGACGAGGGAGCCTTCGACGCCTGCGTTTTCACACAGGATGCGGAGGGGTTCCTCGATGGCTTTGCGGACGATGGTGGCGCCTGTTTTCTCGTCGCCTTCGAGTTTTGCGATGGTGTTGTCAATGGCCTTGAGCGTGCGCAGGAGAGCGACACCGCCGCCCGGGATGATGCCTTCCTCGACGGCGGCACGTGTGGCGTGCAGGGCGTCGTCCACGCGGTCTTTCTTTTCCTTGAGCTCTGTTTCGGTGGCTGCGCCGACTTGGATGACTGCGACGCCGCCCGCGAGTTTGGCGAGGCGTTCCTGAAGTTTTTCGCGGTCGTAGTCCGAGGTGGTTTCCTCGATTTGACGGCGGATGACCTTGACGCGGCCCTGGATGTCGGCGGGTTTGCCCGCGCCTTCGATGATGGTGGTGTTTTCCTTGTCCACGACGACGCGTTTTGCGCGTCCGAGGTCGGCGAGCTTGACGGATTCGAGTTTGATGCCGAGGTCGTCCGTGATGAATTTACCGCCGGTGAGGACGGCGATGTCTTCCATGATGGCTTTGCGGCGGTCACCGAAGCCGGGCGATTTCACGGCGACGACGTTGATGGTGCCGCGGAGTTTGTTCACGACGAGCGTGGCGAGGGCTTCGCCGTCGATGTCCTCGGCGATGACGAGGAGGGGCTTGCCGGCCTTGGAGACTTCCTGAAGCACGGGGAGGAGGTCCTTGAGGCTGCTGATTTTCTTTTCAAAGAGGAGGATGTATGCGTCCTCAATGACGGCCTCAAGGGATTCCTGGTTGGTGGCGAAGTAGGGGGAGAGGTAGCCCTTGTCGAATTGCATGCCTTCGACGACGTCGAGGGTGGTTTCGATGGTTTTGGCTTCCTCGACGGTGATGGTGCCGTCCTTGCCCACTTTGTCCATGGCCTCGGCAATGATGGTGCCGATGGATTCGTCCCAGTTTGCGGAGACTGTGGCGACTTGTTTGATTTCGTCGCGGGTTTTGATTTTTTTCGAGCTTGAGGCGAGGTCCGCGATGGCGGCCTCTGTGGCCTTGTCGATGCCGCGCTTGACGAAGATCGGGTTTGAGCCCGAGGCGACGCTTTTGAGGCCTTCGCGGTAGATGGCCTCGGCGAGGACGGTTGCGGTGGTGGTGCCGTCGCCCGCCTTGTCGGCGGTCTTGGAGGCGACTTCGCGGACCATTTGAGCGCCCATGTTTTCGTAGGGATCCTTCAGCTCAATTTCCTTGGCGACGGTGACGCCGTCCTTGGTGACTTTTGGAGCGCCGTATTTTTTGTCTATCATCACGTTGCGGCCTTTGGGGCCGAGTGTGACTTTGACTGCTTTGGTGAGGATGGAGACGCCGTTGAGCACTTTGCGACGCGCGGCTTCATCGAACAGGATTTGTTTTTTTGACATGGTTGGTATGTGATGTGAGTTGTTGGTTATTGAGTTGGGAAGTTGTCCGGGTTGCGTGTTCAGCCGACGACGGCGAGGATTTCCTCTTCGCGCAGGAGGATGTATTCGATGTCGTCAACCTTGACTTCGGTGCCGGCGTATTTGCCGATGAGAACGGTGTCGCCGAGTTTGACGTCGAAGGCGACGGTTTTGCCGTCCTTGTCGGTTTTTCCGGTGCCGAGGGCAACGACTTTTGCTTCCTGCGGCTTTTCCTTTGCGGAGTCGGGGATGATGATCCCGCCCTTGACTTCTTCGTCCGCGTTGGAGCGCTGGAGGAGGACGCGGTCGCCGAGGGGCTGAACGCGCACTGAGTTGGTTTTGGTGGTTGGTTTTTCTTTGCTCATGGTTGTCTGAAAAGAAGAGGCTTCCCAAGCAAGCAATCGTGGTGCCAAAGGCTGTTCGATCACTTAATTCGCTTTAGTCCAATGAGTTATGAATTTTTAATCTGACATTGGGATTGTGTTCGGGGAGGGTGCGCGGTGTCGTTTTGCGACATCTTGTCCCTTTTGTGTTGGAAGGCCCGTCACAGCGCGTCACGGGGGTTGGGCGGTTGTTTTGCATGAATATCCGTGTTTTCTTTGGGGGCGGGATGTTGTAAGTCAGGTGCTCATTATGGCAGTTGCGTTTTCGTTATCGGAAAAATCCCTGATGGCATTGGATGCGCGTGGTGTTTGCGCGCTGTTGCATGCGTGCCCGGTTGACGAGGTGGCGTCGGCGTTGTTGCCGGTTGTCGTCCGGTGGCGTCGCGTGGATCTTGGTGTGGTCCGGGCGTTTTTGGATTGCTGGGCCGTGTCGGCGCCGTCGGCGGAGCGGACGCGTGCATTGTGCGGGGCGGCGGGGGAGGGGAGTGTGCCGGCGCGCTGGTTGCTTGCGGAGCTGGCGCAGGGCGCGGGGGATGTTGCCGGGGCGTTGGAGCAATGGGATGCTGTCGTGGCGGCTGGCGGGGCGGGGCAGTTGGCTGCGGCGTTGCTTGCGCGGTCGCGGTTGCTGTTGCATGCAGGGGAAGTTGCCGGGGCGTTGGTTGCGTTGCGGGAGGCGTTGCGTTGCGGAGAGTTTGAGCAGGGGTTTGCCGTGCGCGCGGACAGGCTGTTTGCGCGGATTTTGGCGAAAACCCCCGGTGGCGTCGCGGGGCGTCCCTTGCGGATTGCCGTGCTGGGGTCGGGCACGACGGCGTTTCTTGCGCAGGCGGTGCGCGTGGCGGCGGTGCGCGACGGGTTTGCCCCGGTGGTTTACGAGGGGAGCTATGGGGCGTGGCGGCAGGAGATCCTTGACGGGGAGTCGGGGTTGTATGCGTTTGCGCCGGAGATCGTCCTTGTTGCGACGAGCTGGCGTGATGCGAATCTGCCCGATTTTTCGGCGTCGTCCGCGGATGCGTGCGCGGGGGTTGCGGGTGAGTTAAGGGGCTTGTGGGAGGTGTTGCTGTCGCGGGTTCCGTGCACGATTTTGCAAAATAATTTTGATGTGCCGTGGGATGATGCGGCGGGACATTTGGGAGGGGTCGAGCCGGGGGCGCGGGTGGCGTGCCTGAGGGAGTTGAACAGGGTGCTGGCGTCAACGGCGCCGAAGGGGGTTGTGGTGGTGGATGTGGACGGGGTGGCGGCACTGTGCGGGAAGGCCCGCTGGGCATCGGCGAGGCAGTGGCACATGAGCAAGCAGCTTCCGGCGGCGGAGTGCCTCCCGGTGCTTGCGGATGTTTATCTGGGGGTGATTCGCGCGGTGGCGGGGCTGGCGCGCAAGGTGCTTGTGCTGGATTTGGACAATACCTTGTGGGCGGGGGTGATCGGGGAGGATGGGCTGGGCGGGATCCGTGTCGGGGCGCCGTCGGCGGAGGGGGAGGCACATGCGGCGTTGCAGCGGTATGCGCTGGAGTTGAAGGGCAGGGGGGTGTTGCTGGCGGTGTGTTCCAAAAATAACGAGGCGGATGCGCGACTGCCGTTCGAGAAACACGAGGGGATGGTTTTGCGGATGGACGATTTCGTGGCTTTTTCCGCGAATTGGGAGGACAAACCGTCCAATTTGCGCCGCATGGCGAGGACGCTGAACCTGGGTGTGGACAGTTTTGTTTTCATCGACGACAACCCGGTGGAGCGTGCGTTGATGCGGAGGGAATTGCCCGAGGTGGCCGTTCCGGAGGTTGACGCGGCGGACCCGTCCGCGTTTGTGTCCATTTTGCACCGTGGGCGGTGGTTTGAGTCGCTGGCATTGTCCGCCGAGGACAAGGGGCGCCATGCGAGTTACAGGGCGAACGCGGAGCGTGTGGCGTTGCAGGCGGCGGCTGTGGACATGGGGGAGTTTTTGCGCCGCCTTGACATGCGTGTTTCGCGGGGGGCGTTTGGGGATGCGGTGTTTGACAGGGTGACGCAGTTGCTGGGCAAGACGAACCAGTTTAATTTGACGACGCGGCGGCATTCGCGCGAGCAGGTGCGGCAGTTTGCATCGGACGGGGGGACGTGGACGCAGTGGTTCCGCCTTGAGGATCGTTTTGGCGACAATGGGCTTGTCGGTGTCATGATTGCGACCTCGATGGCGTCCGATGCGCAGGCGTGGGAGATAGACACGTTTTTGATGAGTTGCCGTGTGATCGGGCGGCGCATGGAGGACTACATGGCGGCGGTGTTGCTGGACGCGGCGCGCGCGCGGGGGCTTCGGCGTGTGGTGGGGCGGTATTTCCCGACCGCGAAAAACGGCATGGTGGCGTCGCTCTACGAGCGGCTGGGTTTTGAACGCGTTCCGGTGGCGTCGGCGGAGGCGGGGGGCGCCGGGACGTTTGTTTTTGACCTTGCGGTCAAGACGCCAATGATGCCGGATTGTTTCCAGACGGTTGTCACGGATGGGAACCGTTAAACATCACTTGATTTTTTCACACATAAACAAACACGAATGAAAGCCCGAAGGATATTTCTAATCGCAGGCGCCGTAGTCCTCGCTTTGGTGGTGGGGTTGGTCGCGTATGTCGCGCTGTTCACCCATGTCGAGCCACGGATCACCAAGCCCATAGCGGAGTTGATCCCGACCGGGGTTCAGCACATGCCGCTGGCCAAGGATGAGCAGGCGCCCGCCATGGCGATCGTCCCGACGGGTGTCCCGGGGTGGGTGTCAAAGGACTTGCCTTTGGCGGAAACCGAGGCGATGAACGAGCAAGTTAACAAAATTTTGCAATTTGACCAATATGTTTACCGCCTCTACAAAAGCGGAGAAACGGAAATCACCTTCTATATTGCCTATTGGCTGCCGGGAAAAGTCACCACGACCGACGCCGGTGTCCACAATCCGGATGCCTGCTGGGTGAATTCGGGCTGGGAATGCACGGAGCGCAAGTATGGCGTGAAATCAATGCTGGGAACACGTGAGATGAAGCCCTTTGAATATGGCGTTTACCAGCGCAAGGCCGACGGGAAGTCGTTCCGGCTCCCGGTAATTTTCTGGCATATTGTCGGAAATGAGGTGAATCGCTACGAGGCCCAGAAAATGGGCTGGCGCGATGGGTTGCTTGGGCGCATTGACCGGCTGCCGTTGTATTTGGGCGATCTGAAAAAATACGGGCTCAACCAAAGGCGCGAGCAACTGTTTGTCCGCATCACCTCCAACAAGCCGTTCAACGATGAGTTTTTCAAGGATGCGGACGTTGTCCGGCTGTTGCGGGTGCTGGAGCCTTTGGGAATTTTTGGGAATGCTGAGGCCGCGGGCAAACCTTGAGCAAAATCATGAGTTTGCGAAAACATTGCGTCCTTGCTGGGAAAGCAAGCTCGTTTCCGGACAAAACGTTTGTTTGTGATTCAAATGCGCGGTCTTTCATGACATTCCTTTGTTTGAAGAGGAATTGGTTCGTCTCCCTGTCTCTGGTCTTTCATGTTGTTTTTCTTTTTTCCCTTGTCCCGCTGGCAATCTCGAAGACAGGCGGTTTTTATGTCGCATTGCCCGTCGCAACATTGATTTTTTCAATGGTTTTTGGGATTTTGGCTGTCTTGAGTGTTCGCCGGCCGAAGTGCAGCCAGTGTTCGGAAAGAATGAAAAAGGAATGGTTTTCCCTTGCATCCAATGAAAAGGCCCTGTTCTTTACGTGCGAGAAGGACAGGAGATATGTTGACGCTTTTCTGAAAAGAAAACCGGTCGTTAAAAATGAAAATTCAAGGGCTGAAATATTTTTGATTCGATTCTTTCTGTTCGCATTGTTTTTTCCGTTCATCAACGCATTTTTTCTCTCTGTGTGTTTGTTTGCAAAGAGTGTGTCCGGCATGGACTTTGGACAACAAACATTCCTCCTGCTGTCTGGCGTTCCAGTGGCGTTGCTTGGAATGTATATTAACCCGGCATGAATATATTTTATCCGACACCCTGTATTTATCAGGGTTTGTCGCCGAAAAATTATAAATATAGACATGCCGGTTTAATATGACGTTTCCGGCGATCCTCGCAAATGCATTTGGGCTTGCATGTTTGTTCATGCTTGCAAAGGGCATGGCGATGAGGGTGTTTTTACTTTTGGCGGACGGTGTTCTTTTTTATTTTTCTTTGCAAATGTTTGGCATTGGCGAGCCGGTGCATGGTGAGCGCGCGCTCCACGTATTGATGTTTTCCTTGCTGACTGTTTTTCCCACGGCATTCGCGTTTTTTCTTTCGCGAAAACATTTGATGCGGGAATCCCCATAAGTTTTCCCCGTGGGAATGCGTCCCCAGTCCCGTTGGGCGGGGGACTTGGGATGGCGGACCGGTTTCCTGGCTGTGTGCATGGCCTGGCTTTTTTTTTTGAAAAGGGGTTTCCCTTTTGCCCCGAGATGCCTTTGGGTGGGTGACTACTTTTTCACATGGCACTCCCCCCTGAACAGTTTCCACCGAGCATCCCACCCTTGCATGTCACCAAGCGCGATGGCCGCGTCGTGCCGTGGGATCGAATTCGCATCGAGCGCGCAGTGCGCAGTGCGCTTGCCAGTGTCGCCTTCCCGCATGGCGACTGGCATGAGCGCCCGGACTTTGGCCTCGATGCTTCGTCGCTTGAGGTGGCGTCGCGTATTGCGGCGTCCGTCGAGGCTCGGTTCGCGGAAAGGCTTGGCCAGGGTGGGGCGCCCGGAGTGGAGCAGATACAGGATGCCGCCGAGCGGGAGCTCGCGGCGTTCGGGCAGTTCGACGCTGCGAAGGCGTTCATCCTTTACCGTGCCAACCGTGGCAAGCTGCGTGCGGCGGCTCCCTCACCGGACAAGCCGAATGGGTTGCAGGACTACATTGCCGTTTCCAAATACGCCCGTTACCGGGCCGATCTGCGCCGTCGCGAAGTCTGGCCCGAGCCCGTCATCCGCGTTGCCGAGATGCACAAGCGGAGGTTCGCATGGGTGGACCAACAGCTGCGCCTGCCCATTGACGGCGGCAAGGCGTTTGCCGTGCAGATTGACGAGGCCTTTGCCAAGGTGTGCGAGCGCCGCGTCCTGCCCAGTATGCGCAGCCTTCAGTTTGGCGGCCCCGCCATCGAAAAGGAGGAGGCGCGCATGTTCAACTGCGCCTTCACGTTCGTCAACCGCATCGAGACCTTTTCGGAAACACTCTGGTTGCTCCTCTGCGGCACCGGCACCGGGTTTTCCGTGCAGACACGGCACATCAACAACCTCCCGGCTTTTCCGGCGCGCGGCTCTGATGACGAGCTCCCCGTCGTCCACCACCGGGTCGGTGACACCATCAAGGGTTGGGCGGACGCCCTCGACGCGCTTGTGCGCAGTTATCTTCAGGGCGTGCTTGTCGAATTTGACTACTCGGCCATCCGGCCCAAGGGCCAGCCCCTGCTCACTTCCGGTGGCAGGGCACCCGGGCATGTTCCGCTCCGGCGTGCGCTGGAAAACATCCGCGGAATACTCAACCACGCCCCCGGGCGCCGCCTCAAGCCCATCGAGGCCTATGACATTCTCATGCACGCTGCCAAGGCCGTCCTCTCGGGGGGCATCCGGCGCAGCGCCACAATCTGCCTCTTTAGCGCGGACGACGAGGAAATGATGTGCGCCAAGACAGGCAACTGGTATGTGGAAAATCCCCAGCGCTCCGCGTCCAACAACTCGGCGGTCATCAACCGCCACACCACGCCCAAGGATGTTTTCCTGACCCTTTTCGAGAAACAAAAGGAGTTTGGCGAACCCGGTTTCTACTTTGTGGAAAACGAGGACTACGGTGCCAACCCCTGCGTCGAGATCGGGCTCGCCCCTTTTGCCGACATTCAGGACGAGCACGATGTCGCCCGCCTGCGCCAGCTTGGCTACGATGGCGATATCAAGCCCGGGCAACGCCTCCATGGCTGGCAAATGTGCAACCTCACCACCATCAACGCCGCCGCCTGCCAGACGCCCGAGGCGTTTTACGACAGCTGCCGGGCCGCCGCCCTCATCGGCACCCTTCAGGCCGCTTACACCCGGATGCCCTATCTTGGTCCCGCCACCCAGTTCATCAACGAACGCGAGTCCCTCCTGGGCGTTTCCATCACCGGCATCCTCGACAATCCCCGTCTCATGCTCGATCCGGATATTCTGGAGGCCGGCGCCGCCGAGGTTAAAAAGGAAAACGCGCGTGTTGCCGCCCTCATCGGAATCCCTCCCGCCGCCCGGACCACATGCATCAAGCCCGAGGGCACCGCCTCGCTTCTTCTCGGCACCTCAAGCGGCATTCACCCCCACCATGCCAAGCGCTACTTCCGCCGCGTCCTCGCCAACCGTCTTGAACCTGTTTACCAGCACTTCCGCGCCACCAACGCCGGCATGACCGAGCGCAGCGTTTACAACGCGAACGATGAGGTCATCACTTTCCCCATCCAGGCGCGGCCCGACGCCATTGTGCGCAATGATCTGCGTGCCATCGAATTTCTCGCCCATGTCCGGCTCGTCCAGCAACACTGGGTGCGTCCCGGGTGCGCCCATCAACGCCACAACCCCGGGCTTCACCACAACGTGTCCAACACCTGTGTCGTGCGGCCTGACGAATGGGACGAGGTTGCCAGCTTCATCTGGGAAAACCGCGACTACTTCACCGGAATCGCCCTCCTCCCCCACACCGGCGACAAGGTTTACGCCCAGGCCCCCTACGAAGCCGTCACCACCGAGGCTGACCACATCCGCTGGAACGCCCTCAATTACATTCCCGTGGACTATGCGAATCTTGAGGAACACACCGACAACACCTCCCTCAAGGACATCGCCGCGTGCGCCGGCGGCACGTGCGAAATCGTGTAATTCCCAGCCGCCGCCGCCCGGGAGAACCTGTTCCGCATGAACCGCGTCCACATCAAGACTTACGGCTGCCAGATGAACGAGCGCGACTCCGAGGCCATCGCGGCCATGCTGCGGGCGCGTGGCTACACCATCGTGAATGCCGAGGCCGAGGCGGACATCATCCTGCTCAACACTTGCAGCGTCCGCGACCAGGCGGAGCAAAAGGCCATTGGCAAGGCGGGGCGACTGCTCAAGGACAAGCACCGCGCAACGCCCGCCCTAAGCGCCCCCCGTTTGCGCGTCCTCGGCCTCATGGGCTGCATGGCGCAAAACCGCGGACGTCCGCTCCTCGAAAGCCTGCCCGATCTGGACCTTCTCGTCGGGACGCAAAAGTTTCATCACGTCCCGGACCACCTCGACAATCTCCTTGCGAGCTGGCGGGGGCTTGGCCCGCGCCCCTCCACACTCGTCGAACTCGACACCGAGGCGGACTCGCAGAACCTCCTGCGCGGGCATTCCCCGGGGCGTCAGGTCAGCGCCCTCGTTTCCATCATGCAGGGCTGCGACATGCGTTGCGCCTATTGCATTGTCCCCAAGGCGCGCGGTGCCGAACGTGCCCGCCCCATGGAGGACATTGTTGACGAGATCCGAGGGCTTGCGGCGACCGGAACCCGCGAAGTCACCCTTCTGGGGCAGATCGTGAACCACTATGGCAAACGCGAATACCCCGCTGTCGCGGGCAAAACCCCCTTTGTCCAACTCCTCGAACGCATCCATGCCATTGAGGGAATTGAACGCATCCGTTTCACCAGCCCGCATCCCTCCGGATTTCGCCAGGATCTCGTAAACTGTTATCGTGACCTGCACAAACTTTGCGAACACATCCATCTCCCCGTGCAGAGCGGTTCCGACCAAATCCTTCGCGCAATGCGCCGCTCCTACACCCGGGACCAATACCTGCGCACAGTCAACGCACTGCGCGCGGCGCATCCCGGCATGTGTTTTTCCACGGACATCATCGTTGGGCATCCCGGCGAGACGGATGCGGATTTTGCCAAAACGGTGGCATTGTTTGACGAGGTCAAATTCGACATGGCTTTCATCTTCAAATATTCCACGCGCAGCGGCACCGAGTCCGCGGACATGGGCGACACCGTCCCGCGCGACGTGAAGGAATCCCGCAACCAGATCCTTCTTGAACGCCTTGCCGCCACCTCGCTTGCCCGCAACCAAACCCTGGTGGGGACGACACAGGAGGTTCTCGTGGAGAGTCCCGCCCGCAAGGGCCGGGATATTTTCATGGGGCGCAACCGTGGCAACCGCAAGGTGCTCTTCCCCGGCAACGCGGCCCATGTCGGGCTGCTTCTTCCCGTGCGCGTTGAGAGCGCCACAACGACGGCGCTGCAGGGCCGCGCGCTGGCATGACCGGTTCCGCCGTCCGTTTTTTCCGCGGTTAGCCGACGCTGCCTTCCATCTCAAGCTCGACGAGCCGCTTGAGCTCAGCCGAATACTCAAGGGGGAACTCTTTCACCAAATCGTTGATGAAACCGTTCACGGCAAGGCTCATGGCCTCACTCTCGCCAAGCCCGCGCTGCCGCATGTAGAAGATTTGCTCCGCGCTCACCTTGGAAACGCTGGCTTCGTGTTGCGTGCTGTTGGGCGCGCCGTGGACGGTGATCGCCGGGTAGGTGTCCGTGCGCGACCGGGCATTGATGAGGAGCGCGTCGCACTCGGTGTTGTTTTTGCAATGCGCGTGGGCGCGGGGGATGTGGACGTGCCCGCGGTAAGAGGCGAGGCCGTTGCCGATGGAGATGGACTTGGAGACGATGTTCGAGGTGGTGTGAGGGGCGGCATGGATCATCTTCGCGCCGGTGTCCTGGGTCTGCCCGTCGGAGGCGAGCGCGATGGAAATGACTTCGCCGCGCGCGTGCTCGCCCTTGAGGATGACGGCGGGGTATTTCATCGTGAGGCGCGAGCCGATGTTGCAATCTATCCACCGGATTTGCGCCCCGGCCTCGGCGAGCCCGCGCTTGGTGACGAGGTTGTAAACGTTCGTCGCCCAGTTCTGAACGGTGATGTATTGGATCTTCGCACCGGGGCGGGCGATGAGCTCGACGACTGCGCTATGCAATGTCGCCGTGTCGTAGCGAGGGGCGGTGCAACCTTCCATGTAGGTGACCTCGGCCCCTTCGTCGGCGATGATGAGCGTGCGCTCGAACTGGCCAAAACGCTCCGCGTTGATCCGAAAGTAGGCTTGCAGCGGCTGCGTGACCTTGACCCCGGGGGGGACGTAAATGAAAGAGCCGCCGGAAAACACCGCACTGTTGAGGGCGGCGAATTTGTTGTCCGAGGGAGGGACGATTTTTCCGAAATATTTTCGAAAAATTTCAGCGTGCAGGGTAAGGCCCTCATTGGGACCGACAAAGATCACGCCCTGGCGGGCGAGATCATCCTTCATGCGGGAATAAGCGGACTCGGAGTCGAACTGGGCTTCGACACCGGCAAGAAAACGGCGCTCCTGCTCGGGGATGCCGAGGCGCTCGAAGGTTTGTTTCACGTCGTCGGGAACCTCCTCCCACGTGCGCCCGGGTTTTTGCCCTTTTGCAAGGTAGTAGCGGATTGCCCCGAAATCAATTTGCTCCAGCTCCTTCGACGCCCAGTGGGTGGGGAGAGGTTTGCTCTCAAAAATTTTCAACGCCTTGTGGCGGAACTCGCGCATCCACTCGGGCTCGTTTTTCACACGGGCAATGTAGTCAATGACCTCGGGGCTGAGCCCGGTGCCGGCGTCGTAGGCGTAATCTTCCTTGTAATGGAAATTGCCTTTCTCGCGATCAATGTCGAGGGCGGCGGTCGTGTCGGTGGCGTGGGCGTTGTTTTGCATGGCGCGGCGTTTTTGTAATCTGCGGTGAATTACTTGTTATATCGGGGGCGACAACTTCTTTGTGCGGGATTTTCCCAACGGGCCATTGTCAGGCGCGGTGGCGTCCGGGGTGCCACTTTGCGAATTGCCCGGCATGGTTCGCCGCGTCGGGCTCGTGGGTTTCCCTCAGGAGTCCATGCGTCAAAAGCACGGCAGGGTTGTTTCCCAGCAGGTTTTCAGGAAAAGGCCTGTGTGCGACAGGGGGCGGTTTGCTTGTATTGCGTTGGGCGATGTGAAAGCGCGGCTCGGGCAACGTTTCCATTCCCGCGGCATCAATTTCATTGAATCCCGACGGCACCACCCCGTCGCGCACCACGGTGGCGTTCCACCAGCCTTGGCGCGAATCCGACAGCAATGTGAACGCGTGTTGTCCCTCAACGCTCCCCGTCACCGCCAGATGCCGTGACAACAAATGGGCTGACAACTCCAGCGTTCCCATTGCAAATACGCGTTTGTTCGCAAAATCCGGAAGCGCGCGCCAGCAACGAATGGCCATTGCCGCGATGCGAATGCCGAGAAGCGCCCCAGGACCCTCGACGAAGAGAAACCCGGCGCATTCCCCCAAGGTGAGCGAGGATTTTTTCAAAACATCATCCGTCAGGGCGAACAATGCCTCCGTGGCAGGAACCGAACACGCCTGCCGCAACGCCACCCAAGTGCCGTCGCGCCAGACAGCAGCACAGGGAACACGGCCCGATGCGTCGAGAAAAAGCCACGAACCCCCCGCCTTGGCGAATTTAGCAAAATCACTCACGGACGCCTTGTTCTTTTGTCAACCCGGAGGCCATGCCAGTTCACGGCCCGCGAGAAGGTGCACGTGCAAGTGCGGCACAGTTTCACCAGCCTGACGCCCATTGTTGATAACCAGCCGAAATCCATCCGTGAGCTGAAGATCACGGGCAAGCTTTCCGGCAACAACGATCAAATGCCCAATCACGGTGGCGTCCGCGGCGGCGCTTTCGGAGACGCGTGCCACGAGTTTCTTGGGAACAACGAGCAAATGCGTTGGCGCCTGCGGGTTGATATCGCGAATGACAAAGCAAAGCTCGTCCTCGTAAACAAACGTGGCGGAAATTTCACGATCGGCGATTTTTTGAAAAACTGTCTTCGGCATGTCCATGATGACGTCAATTAAACACGAGTCATTTTTCTCATGAAAAAATCTCATGCAAGCAAAAAAACCACGAAGCGCATCGCCAAGGTGGGGATTGGGCCAGTTGTGGAATAACACCAGATGTTTGGACACAAGGCGGTTCGCCTCCAGTCCTGCTTGCGATTTTTTGCCTCAGCTATTGGTCGCAACAGGGTTTTTCAGGATTTTTTTACGCTGCAGATGCACAGGGTATGGCTGCCGATGCCGATGTTGTCGATTTCTCGTTCCACGCGAAGTCCTGCTTTTTCGATGCAGGCTTTCATTGCGTCTGCGCGATAAAAGCGGCTGTTTCCGTTTGCCAGGCAAGTGAAATACAGGGAGCCTGCATTTAAACTGAATGCGGCGGCCTCGAAAC
>JAITIB010000010.1 GCA_031279675.1 Puniceicoccales bacterium
TTCTTCCGCCGGAAGCTTGGACGCCGCCTCATCAATGCTTTCCGCACCAAGCGGATCATTCGGATCCGCCATCGCCTCTTTCACAGCGGCGGCGGCATCAAGTGACAAATCGCCAATGATCACCTTCCCGTCCGCGCCATGCACAACCCAGAGGCCCTTGCCGTGGCGTGGGTGCAGTCGTTGCTTGCCAAGGTGCGTTTGTGCGCAAGTCTTGCGGTCGATATGCCAGCGAATCAATCCCCGCATTTATTTTCCGCCGAGGTTCTTGCACGCGCCGATGCCCTTGTTGCGCAGTATCCTGAGCGAGGCAGCGCGGTGCTGCCTTTGCTGCACTTGGCGCAGGAGGCGCAGGGGTGGGTTTCCGATGCGGCCATTGAGTGGGTGGCCGGGAAGACGGGTTTTGCGCCGGTGGAGGTTTTGGGTGTGGTGACTTTTTATCCGATGTTCCGGAGGGAGCCGTGCGGGCGGCGCCATGTGCGTGTTTGCCGGACGCTTTCGTGTGCGTTGCGGGGGGCGTATGCGACGATGGAGGCGTTGGAGGGGGAGTTTGGCGTCAAATGTGGTGCGACGTCGGCGGATGGTGCTGTGACGCTGGAATTTGTCGAGTGCCTTGCGGCGTGCGGGAGTGCGCCGGTGGTGCAGGTTGACCATGCGTTGCATGAGGGTGTGACGGCGGACAGGGTGCCTGCGCTTGCGTCCGCGCTTCGGGCGTCGCTTGGGGATGCCGATTATGGGAAAAAAAAAACCATTCCAGATTCTCCGGAATGGAACGGTTGAGCGTGGGTGGTGTCCATGTGGCCATCATGAAAACCGTGGCTTTGAAGAGGATGGTTGTTTTGTTCCCGGGCTTGTTCCTTTTGGTGGTGGCGTGCAGGAATGGCGGGCCGTCGTCCGGTGTTTCCGACGCCACCGCGCCGGCCACCGCGCAGGTGGCAGAGGAGGAGGACGATTACAGTCCGGGGAAGGATCGTGTGCTTGGCGTGTGGGGTGCGGTGGGCGCCGAGGATGATTTCGAGGAGAGGCGCACGTGCAAGCTTTGGCCCGTCGAGGCGTCTGACAGGCGTGCTGTGAAGGTCTTGCGTTTCTTCAACGATTCAATGGTCTCCAACGGGTGTTGCGCCGCCTCGGAGTGGTTGCGGGTGGAGCCTGGGTTTTACCTTGTCCAACGCGGGGATGCTGATGATGGCTTTGAGGAGCTTTTTTATCTGGATGAGCGTTCCGATGTGCTTTTTCTGGTTGCCCGTTGCGCACGGAAGGACAGCGCGACGGCGTTCAAACAGGAGATTGCCGCGTTTCGCGCGAAGGGAGGGAAGGGCACGGAGGGTTTTCTTGCCCGGTACCAACGAGCCAACGAAATCAAACGCTTTTGAACCATGGGAACATTTGCAAAAAATGCCCGGGATGCCGTGGTGGCGTCCCTTCTCTTGGCTGTCGCCGCCGGCTGGCAGGGTTGTGCCAGCGAGCCCAGGCCTGAGACGGTGGTGTTCACCGACCCCGTTGTGGGGCAGTGGAATTGCGACAGCGATAATGAGGGTGCCGCGAAGGCGCTCATTTTTGCCGCGGAGCATTATGTGCTGACGAAGGGGGGCACGTTCGTGCGCTGGAATCTTGAGGCGCCCAATTTTTACAAGGTCAACCACACCACGACACCGGTGGAGCTCTATTACCTTGCGGATGAGAAAACGCTCTACCTGCTGGGCTATGGCGGCAATTCCAGGGAAATTGTGGATATTGTGGACAGCGGTTATCCGCTGGACGACCTGCACCAGCGAGGGCTGTTGCCGTTGCTGGTGAAATACAGGCGGGCGGCTTCTCCCAAACCGCGAAATTGACGGTGTGCCGCCCGTTCGGGTGGCCGGTGCCGTCCCCGGAGGCTGGACTTGGGCGGGCGGCTTGTGGCAGTGTGGGCGCCCGATGCTGTATTTTCTTGAAGACTATAGTTCCCTATGGGGTCCGTTCCGATTGTTTGAATACCAGAGTTTCCGCGCTGTCATGGCGGGGGCGACGGCGTTGTTTCTGGGGTTTCTTCTCGCGCCAAAGTTGCTGGCATGGCTGCGCCATGTGCGCCAGCCGGAGCGCGGCGAGGCGCTCATGGGCGCGCTGACCAAGGAGTCGGGGGTGGTGCCGACGATGGGGGGGCTGATGGTGCTGGTGCCCGTGGTGATTTCCGTGCTGCTTTGGGCGAAGCTTGATGCGGGGGTCATCGCGGCGTTGATTGTTTATCAGGGGATGAGCCTTGTGGGGCTTTTGGATGATTATCGCAAGGTGTCACGCGGGAGCAGCCGGGGCATCAGTGCTCGCGCAAAGATGGGGGGGTTGCTGGCGGTGGCGGTGCTGGCGGTGGCGGTGCTGCTGGCGTCGGCGGATATGCGTGCGGAGACAATCGAGGTCTGGGTGCCGTTTGTGAAGACTCCGGTGGTGACGCCGGACATGTGGCCGGCGTGGGTGGGCGGGGCGCTGGCGGTGGCGTTTTTTTGCCTTGTGACGGTGGGCTCAAGCAATGCGGTGAACCTTACCGACGGGCTGGATGGGCTGGCGATCGGGTGTGTGATTTCGACAACGTTGATTTTTGGCGTGGTCGCCTATCTGGCGGGACATGCGGGGTTCGCGAAGTATTTGAACATCAGTCACGTGGCGAGTGCGGGTGAGCTGGCTGTGTTGTGCTCGGCGTTGCTGGGGGGGAGCATGGTGTTTTTGTGGTACAACGCGGCTCCGGCGCAGATTTACATGGGGGATGTGGGTGCGTTGGGCTTGGGCGGGGTGATTGGGGCGGTGGCGTTCATTGCGAATCATCCGTTTCTGCTGGTGATTGTGGGCGGGGTTTTTGTGGTGGAGGCCTTGTCGGTGATGCTTCAGGTGGCGTATTTCAAGCACTCGGGCGGGCGGCGGATTTTTCTGATGACGCCCATCCACCACCATTTCCAGCGGAAGGGGTGGCCGGCGACGAAGGTGGTCATACGTTTCTGGCTTTTGTCGCTGTTGTTTGGCATTGCGGGATTGATCACGTTGAAGCTGCGGTGATGAATTTTGTTTTGCGCTGGCGGGGCCGGCGTCTTTGCCTCGCGGCCTTATGATTACGCAGCCGGAAGATCTCGCCATGCTTACGCAGATTGGGCGGAGTAAAAACGCGCCGTCCCGGAAACTTGAGACGTTCCCCAACCGTCATCCGGGGCGCCGTTACGTTGTCGAGTTGCGCACGGAGGAGTTCACCTGCCTTTGCCCTGCGACGGGGCAGCCGGATTTTGGGACGTTTACCATCCGCTACGTGCCCGGGGAGCGGATTGTGGAGACGAAGTCGCTCAAGCTCTACTTTTGGTCGTTCCGGGACGAGGGGTGTTTTCAGGAGCATTTGGTGAATCTTGTGCTTGATGATTTGGTGCGGGCGTTGGAGCCGGTGGCGTTGGAGGTTGTGGGGGAGTTTGGCGTCCGGGGGGGCATTGGCATCACGGTCCGCGCTGTGCACGGCGAGATGCCGTCGCGGTAGAATGGGGTGGGGGAGGGAGATTTTTTTGAACATGACGGCGCAATTTGTCCCATCACCTGTTTTGGCAACCTTTCCCGGGGCGGACTTGGTGGCGCAGTTTGTTTGTTTGCTGCGGGATGAGCGGAGGGTGTCACCGTGCACGATACGCAATTACCAGCAGGCGTTGAGGGACTTTTGCTTGTGGGCGAAAAAAAACGGGGGCTTTGCGGGGGATTTCAAAAAATTGTCGCGGCGGCTTGTGCGCGATTTTGTCATTGAGAAGCAGCGGGTGCTTTCGCGGGCGACGCTTCAAAACCATTTGTCGGCGTTGCGTGCGTTTTATCGTTTTTTGTTGCGGCGGCGCGTGGCGGAGTTTTCGCCCCTCGCGGGATTGCGTTCGCCGAGGCTGGAGCGGCGGCTGCCGCGTTTTTTGACGGAGCCTCAGATGGCGAAGCTGCTTGCGATGCCGGGGGTGTTGCACGACGAGAAGCGCATTGGCGAATGGGAGCGGTTGCGTGACGAGGCTGTGTTGGAATGTCTTTATGGGGCGGGGTTGCGCGTGTCGGAGTTATGCGGTTTGGATTATGCGCATGTGGAGTTTGAGTCGGGGCTTGTGCGTGTGCTGGGCAAGGGGAGCAGGGAGCGGGTGGTCCCGGTGGGGCGGGTTGCCTGCGAGGCGATCCGGCGGTTGCGCAGTGTTTCGCCGCGCCCGGAGGGGAGCCCGGATGCGGTGTTCACAACGGCTCGCAAACAGCGGCTTTATCCGCGCGCGGTGCAGTTGCTGATGAAACGTTATCTTGAGAGGGCGGGGCTTCCGGGGGATTTGACTCCGCACAAGTTGCGCCACACCTGCGCGACGCATTTGCTGAATCACGATGCGGGGCTGCGCATTATCCAGGAGCAGCTGGGTCATGCGTCGCTCTCGACGACACAGATCTACACGCATGTTTCGCTGGCGCGCCTGAAGCGCATCCATTCCGCGGCGCACCCGCGTGCGTAGCCGGGGGGAGGGGCGGCCCGGGCAATGGCGTTCGCTATTGAGGGTTGTGAACGCGTCCCATGAAGAGGATGTGCCCGGTGGCATTTTCGAGGATCAGGAACAGGAACGGGTGGTCGGCGCGAAATTCGGGCGGCGGTCTCAACTGTGCGCTTGTTACGCGTATGCCGACAGCGGTTGCGGCGGCGGCCTCGGTGCCCTGCTCGTTTACGTCAACGAAGGCCTTGTGCACGACATCGGAGAGAAAGAGCGTGCGCGAGCCGTTCATGCCGCTGAAGTCCGCCGTTTCCGGAATGAACGCGTCCCGGATTCCCATTGTTTGCAGAATGCCGACGAGGGATTTTGCGCCCCATGTGATTTTGAACCGGGGCAGTGTGACGATGATTTCGCGCGGGCGCATTTTCCCCCGCCAGCCGTCAAGAAGCTTCGCGTCGAGACTGCGTTCGAGTGTTGCGAGCGCCTCCGGTGTCCTGGCATCGGGGAGCATGACGAGCATGGAGATTTTGCCGTCTGCATACGGCAGTTCGAGGAGTTGCGCACTCCCGGTGGCGTGATGGCGAAAGTGTGCCTTCCGCGTCATGAGCGGGACGGTGACAGTTTGTGTTTCGTCGAGATAAAACGCGCCATCTTTTGTGCGCGAGGACGCGAAGGCGTGCGTCCAGTTGCCCTTGAAATACACGGCGTTGACGAGCACGAGGCGCGTCGTGGCGGCAAGCGGGGAGGTGAGCAAGTTTTGGATTTTCCCCTGTGTCCTGGTGTCCACCCAACGGTTGATTTGCGCGCGCGCGGCGGCCTCTTGGCCTTGGTAGTCCACGGGCGTGACGCTCGTGCCGTAATTTTCCCTGAGAAGTTCGAGATAGGCGCCGAGGAACCTAAAGTCTTGTTGGGGCCAGAGCGAGTTGGCGATGCTGAGCTGGAGCCCGTCCGCCCGCGCCATAGCGTTGAACCGCTCGATCGAGTCTTTGAAAAGAACATGGACCTGCCCCCCGGGCACGCACGCGGGGGGCGGCAAGCGCAGGACTTCGGACATTTGCCTGGCCGTTTCGCCACGCGCGCCACCGTGTGTCATCGCGAGTGCGGATGAGATGCTGAAGGGGGAGAAAAACACGTTCCCCTTCTCGTTCCTCAACTGTGCGTAGAGGGCAAAGGTGAACGCGTTGTTGCCCGTGGCGAATTTTTGAGAGTCCGGGACTGAACGGCTTTTTTCGGATTCCGCGGGCGGGACGTTTGCGGGCTGCGCAATCCCGCCGACGGGCAGGGCGGCAAGCGCAGTCCATGCGGCAAACGCGCGCATGGAAATGGGACGGAGGGAACGGATTGGATTTTTCACGGCTGGATCGGGTTGAATAACGGTTATTGATTGGAGAAATTGAGAGGGATGAAAAGCGGATGGGTGCCCCTGACAAAAGACACGCAACACCAGCCATTCTTGGAAACACCGTGTCGCCTTCCAATCTATTTTTGGCAACAACGCTGTCACAGGGAAACATTCTACTTGTGCGCCCGGCAATGAACGCTTTTCTCTCCCTCCCATGTCGAATCCACGCAATCGCCGCCGCACTCTCGGGGCCTTTGGCAAACCCAAGCTGCATGCCAAGAATTTCCCACCCCGCCGTCCTGCCACTTCCGCCAGCGAGCCCTCGTCCACCGCATCCAAGGATGGATTCAACATATCCAACGCCCTCATTGAGTTCGCCCGTCCCATCACCGAGCAAGCCGGGAACAACCACACGGCCATCCGTGGCGCAATGAACGTTGCCATCCTGCTTTGGAACGCCCTCATCGAGGGCGGGCCCACCCTTGAGGCGGCGCGCAAAAAACTCCTCGCCCTCCCCGGCGCCACTCCCGTCCAGATTGAAGAGCTCGTCGCCACCATGTCCGCGCGCAAAGAGGAACTCTACCCCGGGGCCAGGCAACTCATCTGCAACTACGACCTGACGTTTACGAAAAAAGGCGCCAACATCCGCATCGCCTCCATCAATCTCAATCCGGACGGGGTTGAAAAAACTGATGTCGCCGGACAACTCGGCGCCCACCTCTTCCCGCCCCCCCCTGTGGAGGCCACGCCCGGGCAACCTTGACGCGCCCCTCAGTGCCGGACCCGTCCGCACCCCGCATAATCGCCCTGCACGGCTTCACCGGGGACGCCGCGGACTTCGCCCCCCTGCGCGCCCTTGCCCCGGGACATTGGCAATGGCATTGCCCCGATCTGCCCGGACACGGCACGCAGTCCGCCGCGGCGAATTTCTCCCTCGAACACCATCTCGCATACCTTGAAGCCCAACGCCGTCAATTTGACGCCACCTCCACCGTCGATCTCGCTTCCCCTTCCACCATCCTCCTCGGGTATTCCATGGGCGGACGCATCGCATTGCATTGGATATTGAAAAACCCACGAGCCTTTCGCGCCCTCGTTCTCATCGGCGCCTCGCCCGGGATTGCCAATGCCCGCACCCGCCAAACCCGACGCCGTTCCGACGCCGCGCTCGCCCAACGCCTCACGGACAAAGGCCTCGCGGATTTCCTCGAAACGTGGTGGAGCCAACCACTCTTTGCGGGACTGCAAAAAAACCTCCGCCCGGAGGCGCTCACCGCCTTGCGCGATCGACGCCACCGCGCCAATTCCGCCCGCGCCCTCGTGGCAAGCCTGCTCAATGTCGGAACGGGCACCCTGCCTCCACTCTGGAAAAAACTCCCCATGTTGCCCCTTCCCGTGCTTTGCATCACCGGGGCGGAGGATTCAAAATTTTCCCGCGTCGCCCGTCGCATGTGCGCCCGCCTTCCCAACGGCACCGCCATCTCAATCCCGGGAACACACCACCTGCCCCATCTCGAAAATCCAGCCTTGGTGGCAGCCCAACTCAACGCATTTGTCACCCTCAACAACCATGCAAACCGACCAAACCATGTGTCTGGCCGCTCTCCACCGGATGTTTCAGCCTGTGCAAATATTTGACGTGTTCCCTCTCCGTGATCCCCTGCGCTTTATATTAAACCGGCATGTCTATATTTATAATTTTTCGGCGACAAACCCTGATAAATACAGGATGTTGGGTAAAATATATTCATGCCGGGTTAATAATGCGTCTGCCCGTGGATGCTCATGGCATGCCGTTGCGAGTCATTGTCACGGCGAGTCCTGTCATGCTTGTCAAGATTGCGATGGTGCTTTGTCGGGTGTGGGTTCCTTGAGAAGGATGCCGTTGGCTTCGGGGCGGAGTGGGATGGCGTAGGCTCCGTGGGACTTGGTGAAGGTGCCGCCGTGGAGTGTGGCGGCGAAGGCTGGGTCGGCGATGGTGACGGTGGCTTTGTCGTTGGTGGCGGAGGTGAGGGCTGTGGCCTGGCGGATGCGGGCCCAGAAGTTGGTTTTGGGCCAGCCGCGTTTGTTGGGTTCCTGGTTGCGTGCGAGGAAGTGTTCGCGGAGGGTTTCGGCGAGGGTTTCGCCGAGCCGGGCCATGAGGGGTTGGCGTTGGGTGAGGCGCCCGATCATCTTTTGGAGCTTGGGCGTGGCGAGGTCGGTGCTCTGGATCGTGTTGCTCATGTTTTTGGGCTTGCGGGCTTGGTGTGCGTGGGTTGGAGTGTTGTCACTTTTGTAGGTGGGGGAATTAGGCGAGATGAAACCCGGGAGCCTTAGCGAAAAACCTTCAATTGGGCTCCGGCGTGCCGGGGCCTTTTTCTTTGGAGGCGATTGCGCTTTCGGTGACCGGGTAGTAATTCCAGGCCTCGCCTGTGGCGGTGGATTTTTCCCAGGAGTAGATCCGGGCCTTGATGTCGGCGATGTTCGCGTTGATGCGGACAAGGTCGGCGTTTTTTTTTTGGATGATTCGCGAGTCACCCTTGGCCCGCTCTATCCCAACAAGCAGTCCGTCGCGGTGTTTTTGCAGTGCGTCGCGGGTGCGTTGGAGGCGGGCGATGATGGCGGCCTTGGGTTCGACGAGGACGGCACAGGAGGCGTTGACGCCCGGGGTGTCCGGGTGGGTGAACCTTTTGTGGAGGATGATGGATTCCGGGCGCATTTATTTTCGAGCCCTGAAAGGGCGCAATTGGCGGTATCGTGGAAGACCGCAAAGGCGCGAAGATTTCGGCGGCAATGCGTTGGGTTTCCCTGAGCCTGCCCCTTCTCATCACGGCTTCCCGGCAATGCTTATTTCTCAACACGCCTACTGTTTCGTGATTCCTGTGAAGGTGCTTTTTTGGGTTCTGCGGAAAAGAAATGTTGCGTGCGGGGTGCGTGAGCCCAAGGGTTCGGGGAGTTCTTTTCATTTCATCATCATCACTTTGGCAGCGGGGAAGTCCGTGTGAACCGGACACAGTCGCGCTGCGGTTACGGGTGACATCGCGCCACCGGGCGTGTTTCGAGAACTGCGTCCGGGGCAAGCCAATCTGTTTTTCAAGGGACGGGTGAAGGCGGTGCGGTGGTTGGGGCGGGCGTGTTGTCCGTTCCTGTAGCCTGGAGTCCGAACATCCCTGCCGGGGTTAATTGTTAGTTTTTTTCATCGCACGAATGAAGCTGTATTCAATTTCTGGCGGGAGTTTTTTCTTTTCGCCGCTGCCCTGTGTGTCCGCGGGCGGTTTGTTTTTAATGCCGGCACCGTGCGTCGCGTGTTCCGTGAGGGAGCCGCGACGCTGTTTGTTGGCATCCGTTGAGCACCTGCTTGGCGGGTGTTGCGGGATTGCCGTTGTGCGGGGGAGCGGGGTGTTGTCATGAATGCGTGGACGGGTTTTTGGGCTGGCGCCACGACGGCGAGCCAGCTTGTGGCGTTCGCGCTTGTCGCGGCGGTGGGGCTGGCGCTTGGCCGGTTGCGGATTGGGGGCGTGGGCGTGGGAATTGCGGGGGTGTTGCTTTCGGGGCTTGTGCTTGCGCGGGTGGGGGTCCGGGTGGACGGGCATGTGCTGGAGTTTGTGCGGGAGTTTGGGCTGATCCTGTTCGTCTTTTCGATCGGGCTCCGGCTCGGGCCGGGTTTTTTCGCATCGCTCCGGCGCACGGGTTTGAAGCTGAACATGCTGGCCATGGGAAATGTGCTGATGGGGGTTGTGGTGTGCGTGGGCGTGCTGCATGTGGCGGGTGTGCCGTTGCCGGTGGCGGCGGGGCTGCTCTCCGGGGCGACCACGAACACGCCGAGTCTTGCCGCGGCACAGCAGGCGTTGGGCGAGGTGGGGGCGGGGGACGAGGCGGTCCAGCGCTTGAGCGTGGCGTATGCGCTCGCCTATCCGTTCGGGGTGTGCGGTGTGATTCTTGCGATGCTTGCGGCGCGGCGTTTTGTGGCGGGGCCGTTGCCGGAAAATCGTCCGGTGGCGTCGGTTGCGGCGGAGCCGGGGGTGGGGCGCATGAGTCTTGAGGTGCGCAATCCGGGGCTGGCCGGCTCGACGCTTGGGGGCGCGTTTGCGAGGGTGCGCGGGTTGAATGTCTCGCGTTTGCGACGCGGGGATTTGCTGCGCGTTCCGGTGGCGGGGGATGTGCTTGAGCTTGGGGACCAGTTGCTCGTTGTCGGGGTGCCGGAGGCGCTTGCGCAGGCGAGGCTGCTTGCGGGAGGCGAGATTGCGCAGGATTTGCGCAGGCTGGAGGGGCCGTTGATCAACCGTCCGGTGATTGTCACGCGGCGCGATGCCGTGGGGAAAACTTTTGAGGCGTTGCAATTGCAGTCCCGTTTCGGCGTGGTGGCGACGCGCCTGTCGCGCCATGGGATGGAGTTTGCGCCGGAGCCCGGATTGCGTGTGCAGTTTGGGGACATCCTGACGATTGTCGGGACGGTGGACGCTGTTGGAGAGACGGCGCGTGTGCTGGGCGATTCGCCCAAGGAGTTGGAGCATGCGCGCATTGGCCCGTTTTTTTTCGGGATTTTGGCCGGAGTGCTTCTTGGGTTGATTCCGGTGGCGTTGCCCGGGCTTCCCGCGCCGGTGCGGCTTGGGCTTGCGGGAGGGCCGTTGGTGATGGCGATTTTGCTTGGGCGGCTTGGGAGCCTTGGCCCCGTGGTCTGGTATGTTCCGCCGAATGCCAGCCTTGCGCTGCGCGAGATTGGCATCGTGTTGTTTCTGGCCTGCGTCGGGCTTAAGTCCGGGGAGATGTTTTTTGAATATCTGTTCAGTTTTCAGGGCTTGGGCTGGATGGCGTTGGGAGCGGGGATTACTTTTTTCCCGGTGGTGTGCACTGCGTGGCTTGCACGGCGTTTTGCGCGCCTGCCCCAGGCGGAGACTTGCGGGCTGCTGGCGGGCTCGATGACGGATCCCCCCGCCCTTGCCTTTGCGCAGGAGACTTGCGAGGGGCATGGGACTTCCGTGGCCTACGCCACGGTTTATCCGCTGGTCATGCTGTTGCGCGTGCTCTCCGCCCAGATGCTTGTGTTTTTTGCCGCGTAGCTGGCGCGGGCGGGGATTACCGTTGCCAATGTGCGCGGGGCGTGCCTATTGCGCGGGGTATGAAAGCAGCTGCTGTTCCATTCAAGCGCGCCACCGTCGTCGCCCGCGCGTTCATTGGCGTTTTTTGCCTCTCCGCCGCCACCTGCGTGGTCTGTTTTGCCAGGACGGATGGGCACTCGACGATAATCGAAAACGAGATTTTTTCCGTGCTCCATGACTCGTTAAAGGGGCCGTCGCTCCAGATCACGCACAAACCCAGCGGCAAGGTCTTCATCAAGGACCTTACGGTTAATTCTCTCGAGCACTTAATTTTGAAAGACTACACGCCCAACGGAGTCTTCGGGGAGAACGGGCTCTTTAGCACAGGCACCCAAAGCGGGCCCGTCTCCGACCCCGTGCTGGGCGAAGGGAAATGCATCGTCATTAGGGATCTTCGTTCATCGACCTCCATTGAGATTTATCCCGGCGTTCCCTTTGTCCTCATCCGCCCCACGCTGAAGGCATCGCACAGTCCCCATGTCGCCCTTGATTTCCAAAAATACGCACCCGCCCTTTTCACGCTCGACCTCGGCAAACCCGCCAGCCAGCTCAAAACCCTCGGCACAGGCGGGCTTCTTCCGGCGAACAAAAACCCGGGCAGTTATCTCTTCCTCACCACGGCTGACCCCGCGACACGCAACGGCGTTGTCGTCGGCTGGGGTTCGCAGGAAAACGTCTCCGGCGTCATTTTTTCCGAGATAAAGGATGACCGCGTCGCCTTGCGCGCGGAGGCGCACACCGGGCACCTCCT
>JAITIB010000029.1 GCA_031279675.1 Puniceicoccales bacterium
CCTCGTTGCGCAAGCTCAACGCAACCCTTGGCAACGCCGCCATCGGCAAGTCAGAGGCAACGCAGGGCTTCGCCCGGCTTGGTCTCAATTTCCAAAACCTTCTCGCCATGCCCATGGAGGCGCGCCTTGAGGCCATCGCCGACGCCATGCAAGGGCTCGGCAGCGACACGGAGCGCGCATGGGTCGCGCAGCGAATCTTTGGCGAACAGGGCACGCGGCTCAACGAAGTGCTCAAGGGTGGCGCGGGAAGGTTGCGCGAAATGATGTCCGCCGCCCGGCAGCGCACCTACACCATGACGCCCGAGGAAATAGCGCGCGCGAAGGCATTCACGGACGTCTTGGCGGACACCAAGCAAGCCTTCTTGTCGTTGCGCACAAGCATCGGGTTGGGCGTCATGCCCGCGCTTGCCGACACCCTCACTCGCATCAGCGACTGGGTGCGCGCAAACAGCGCCAACATCACTGCCTTTTTTACCGAGTTTGGGAAGCGCGCCGCCGGTGTGTTTGCCGGAATTTTCCGCACCGTGTCTATCGTCGGCACGCTCATCGCGGCATTCGTGCGCTGGTGCGATAGTCTCTTCAGTGATTGCGCCGCCAAACCCCCACCGAAGCCTTTCCATTTTCGCTTCCAAACCCTTTTCGCGTTTTTCGGGCGATAACGCCAAGTCCGGTGCCGTTGTCCTTGGTCTTCAAGATTGCGATGGTGCTTTGTCGGGTGTGGGTTCCTTGAGAAGGTGGTCGATGGCTTCGGCGACGGGGAGGGTGCCGTGGGCGACGGCGTGCTCAAGGGGGGGGAGGGCTTTGCGAATGGCGGGGTGTTCAAAAAATTGGTTGAGGAGGTGTTCCTTGAGGAGGGCGTGGAACCAGTGGAGATTTTGTTCCTGGCGGCGGGTTTCGAGGGTTCCTGTGGCGCGGATGTGGTGGTGAAAGTGCTGGATGAGTTGCCGGATTTCGGGGAGGCCGGCGCCAGTGGGGGCGGAGCAGGCGATGGCTTGGGGGGTCCAGCGGGGGGTGTAGGGGGTGAGGTAGTGGAGGATGCGGGCGTATTCGTGGCGGGCGGCCTGGGCGCGGGCGTGGTTGTCGCCATCGGCTTTGGTGATGATGATGGCGTCGGCCATTTCAATGACGCCTTTTTTGATGCCTTGGAGCTCATCCCCGGCGCCGGCAATTTGGAGGAGGAGGAAGAGGTCGGTCATGGTGCGCACGGCGGTTTCGCTTTGGCCGACGCCGACAGTTTCGATGAAGAGGGTGTCATAGCCCGCGGCTTCGCACAGGAGCATGGCTTCGCGGGTTTTGGCGGCGACGCCACCGAGGGTGGCGCCGGCGGGGGTGGGGCGAATGTAGGCGTTGGGGTGGCGGGAGAGTTCTTCCATGCGGGTTTTGTCGCCGAGGATGCTGCCTCCGCTGAGGGCGCTGGTGGGGTCCACGGCGAGCACGGCGAGTTTGTGTCCGTGGTCGCAGAGTTGTTTGCCGAAGTGCTCGATGAAGGTGCTTTTGCCGGCACCGGGGACGCCGGTTATGCCGATGCGGATGGATTTGCCGGAGTGGGGGAGGGCGTGGCGCAGGAGGGTGGCCGCCTGGGCGCGGTGGGCGGGGGCGCGGCTTTCGATGAGGGTGATGGCGCGAGCGAGGGTGGCACGGTCGCCGGCGAGGATGCCGCGAAGGGCTTCGTGGGCTTGGAGGGGGGGGATGCGCCGGGTTCGTGGGATGGGGTGGGTGGTTGCGGGGCGTGGGATGCCGGGGCGTTCGTGGAGCGCGCCGGTGTGTTGGAGGTCGGCATCACTGGGTGTGTGCTTGAGGTCGGGATACATGGACGGGGTGTTTACCGGCGTTTTTTGCTTTTATGGACATGGGTTTGGGGGAGGGCCGCCGGGGTGGGCGTGGGCTGGGTGTGATAGCGGCGGCGCAGGATGAGGGTTTGGAAGATGGAGAGGATGTTTTGCACGGAGTAGTAGAGCATGAGGGCGGCGGGCATGGCGTAGCAGAGGATGGGGAAGAGCAGCATCATGCCGTAGAAGATGATTTTTTGCTGTCCTTCGACGTTGGGCATGGGGGTGAGGCGCATGTTGAGCCACATGGTGACACCCATGAACAGGGGGAGGATGTGGAGGGGGATGCCGGCGATGTGCTCAAGCCCGGGGATGATGTCGGGCATGGAAAGGTCGGGGATCCAGAGGAAGCTTTGGAAGCGCAGTTGGGCGAGGGATTGGAATGTGAAGAATAGTCCGGTGAAGATGGGGATTTGGATGAGCACGGGGAGGCAGCCGGCGAAGGGGTTGATGCGGTGTTCCCGATAGAGGTTCATCATCTCTTGCTGGAGGCGCTTGGGGTCGTTCTTGTGTTTTTCGCGCAGGGCTTTCATGGGGCCTTGGAATTGGCGCATGCGTTCGGCGGAGCGTTGTTGCTTGGTGACGAGGGGCCAGGTGAGTGCCTTGATGATGATGGTGAGGGAGATGATGGCCAGTCCCCACGCGCCGGCGATTTCGGGGAGGAGGGTGTGGAGCCAGTCGAGTGTGATGACGAAGAGTTTGCAGAGCAGATCCACGGAGATGATCCAGAAGAGTTTTGCGAACTGGACGGCTTTTTCCTGTCCGCCCCCGAGCGCGGCGAGGCGGGAATATTCGCGGGGGCCGACGTAGTATTCGGCGCCGAGGGTGATTTCGGCATGGGGGGCGAGCGGGGGGAGGGCAAAGGCGATGTCGCCGGTGGCGGTGTAGGCTTGGGGGGTGCCGGCGGGGGTGCGTTTGTAGAGCGGGCTTACGCGCAGGTTGACGGCGAGGTGGCGTGTGGGTTCGTCAAGGCGGAGGATGCCTGCAAAATATTGGTTGGTGACGGAGATCCATTGCCAGGGTTTTTCGCCGCGCTGGCGCAGGTCGAAAGCCTTGGCTTCGTGGGCGCCGATGCCGAGGGTGCCGCTGCTGGCGATGAATTCGGAGAGGCTGGTTTTGCTAAAGTCGCTGCCGTCGTAGGTGGCGATGCCGAGGAATTGGTGCTGGGTGTCGCCTTCGACAGGGGGGAGGGTTCCGGTGTTGAGGCGGAGCGTGAGGGCGGGGGCGGGCGTATCGCCGGCACGGAAGGTGGTCTTCACGTCAATCACGTGCGGGTCACGTTTGGAGGAGTCGGAGGTGAGGGTGTAGGTGCGTGTGATGGTGACGCCGTTGGTGAGTCGGGCGGCGAGGACGAGTCGTTGCCGGGGGTGGTTTTCCACGATGGCGAAGGGGAGTGCCCATTCGACCGGGGTGCCGCGGGTGTCGTCGATGCTGAGGGCGAGGGCGGGGAGGACGCCGTCGGTGTTGAAGAGGTAGGGATGTGCGGCGGGGTCTTTGCGGTGGGCGAGGGTGTCGGCGTGCCTGCGCAGGGCGGCGGTGCGGATGGCGCCGCCGTTCAGGGAGATGTCGAGGCGCAGGTGATCGTTCTCAAGGAACGTGGTGCGGGCGGCGGGTGGTGGGACGCTTTGGGGGAAGGCGTCGGGTGGCGTCAGCAGGGTTGCGATCAGGGTGAGGAGTGTGGCGATGTGTCGTCGGTTCATTATTTTTGAAATGGCGGGAGCAAATGAACTGGCTGCCTGATTGGAAGCGGATTTTTCCGCAGGGGGGAAAAAGTCAGAAGTTGATCTGGAGACGCGAGAAGGCGGCGGTTTCATTCCTTAAATTGATGCCACTCCCGAAGTCGGTTCTTACCACATCGAAATACAGGGAGAGGTTGCGGGTGAGATACCAGGCGAGGCCCGTGCCGTAGCTGAGTGCGTGGGTGTTGTTCTGCACGCGGTCGTCCACCTTGAGCCCGCTGATGCGTCCGAGGATTTCGACGGCGCCCCATGTTCTTTTCCCCGGTTCTTTTCCCCAGCTGAACGGGGCGGCGGGCGTGACGCGACCTTTGGCATTCTCACCGGTGAGGACATATCCGGTGGTGACGCGCCAACCGTGGTTTGTGGCGCGGGTTGGGCCGGTCCAGCGTTCGACCATCAGCTCGGCAATTGCGCTGAAGGGGCCGTGGTAGAATTCGATCGCGGGGCCGATGCGCAGGTGGTTGCCGCTGTAAGCGGTGGCGGGATTGACGAGTGTCTGTTGCCCGTAGCTGCGGATGCGCCCGTTGGCAGTCGAGGCGGCTTCGTGTCCGTAGCTTCCGCCGATGCTGAGTGTGAGCTCGGAGACGACGCCGTTGTCGTTGTTTGAGAAAGGGCGGAAGGCAAGGCGTCCGCCGACGCTGAAATCGCCGTCGTCGAGGTTGGCGTTTTCCGACCAGGAGTTGTTGGGGGCGCCGTTGTAGAGGCCGAGGCGGTAGGTGAATGTTTTTTCCGCGAACGTGCCCGAGGCCTCAAGTCCGATGTCGCGCGTGGCGACGAGTTGGTTGGTGAAGGTGGCCTCGATGAAATGGCGGTTGGCAGGTGTTTCGAGTGCGACCGGCCCGGGATATTTTCCAAACTTGAGCCCAAACTGCGTGCTGGGGCGCACTTCCGCCCACGCGTCCGTGAGCTGCGTGTTGCCGCCGTTGCTATCCACTTGGGCGAATTCGGGCTGGATGAAAAAGCTGATGTGTTTCCCCGTGTTTATGAAGAAGGGCAGCCGGACGCGCCGAAGGAGAAAGCTGTCGCGGTGCGCGCCGTTCTCCCCGCCGTTGTCGAGAAAGAACCGTGCGTCGGCCTGGATGAGCGCGCCGATTTTGAGTGCGTAATGCGTGTCGGCGCCACTGGTGATGCGAAGGCCTTTTTCGTCGAGGGCAACGGCAGGTGATGCGCTTGGGGTGGCGTTGTCGCGGGTTTGTGTGCTTTCGAGGGCCTGTTCCAAGGCGCGGACCTTTTGGTCGAGCCGTTGGATTTGCTCGCGCAGATCGGACGGGGTGGCGTCCTGTGCCGTCAAAGGCAGAAGTCCTGCCGTGAGTGCGATCAGGGTTGCTGTTGCTTTGGTTTTCATGATGCGGGAGGGAAATGGTTCGTTGATGTGTTTGGAGTTGTCCAGCAGAACCCGTGTCAGTGCGAGACCTTTCCACCACTAAACATGCAGGGAAATCGGCATGGCCAGGAAATCGGGCGGGCAGGCGGGCGTTTGGGTGCGCAAATACTGGATCGCACGCTCGGGAACGAGCAGACGAATCGCAGGTGCGCAGTCGGCGCCGATCAAGCAAGGCCGGCCAATTCCGGCAATCTGCCAAGCCCGCAATCGCACCCCCGCATTCTTTTTTTGAAAAAAGGGCTTGCGTTCCCTCTTCTGGATTCTTTTTGAGTGTCCCCCACAAAACCGCAACGACCGCCACCGTTCCCAACGCCACTGCCACTGCCGACGCTCTTGGTTTCGCCCAAGCCGCCGGTTTTGTTGTTGGTAAAGTGGCGTCCAATTGTGGAGTGCGGGACTTTAGTCCCGCTTTGGGAGCGGGGGATTCATCCCCCGCGTCGTTGAGTGGAACCGGCGCGGAAGGATTTTCTGAAACGTCTTCGGACGGGGCGTTTTTCGAGGACAATGCGTCCATTCCGCACACGGCGATAAATCGCCGCACTCCATAACAGGACGCGTCCTTGCGGAACCTGCCGCCGTAGGCGGAACATTTCGCGTAGCGAAATCAATGTCCCGTCGAGGTCACTCGCCCCCCCCTGTCGCTTCGAGCACGATTCTGAATTTCCCTCTGTTAAAGAGGAAGAAAGTTCCAAAAACCCTTGTCCGCCCCCATCTCACGCGTTCGACGGGGCGCGGGGATTTTTTTTGCTCCTCCTTACGCGTCAGAAAGTCGCAAAATATTTTTTTGGGTTCTCCGGACGCGTCAGAAAGTCGTTTAGGGACATTTTGGCCCGATCATGCGCGTTTTTTCCAAACAATTCCTTTTAATTGCATAAAAAAAACATGAGTAACACACACAGACCCGAGCTCTTCCGCCTGATCTGAACATCGTCTTCGTCGTCCTCCCATCGTTGAAGGTGCGCCCAAGTATTTGATTTGCATGCCCCGGAGGCTGCTCCTTCCCGTCACGACTTCCCGGCGATGATTATTGCTCAACACGCCTCATGCCGCATGAGTTGGGCCCTTGCACCCGCAAGGTTCCCCGCGTCACACCGAGTTGGTTGAGCAGGCGCAATTCGCGCCAGATCCGTTCCCCGTCTGTTTGTCCGCATAACAATGCCTTGTAATGTTTCAGTGTCGCCGCCACCGCAGCCTTGTCCTCGTCCAGAAATTCCACGCGGAAATGCCGTGCCCCGCACGCCGCCATTCGTGTCGCAAACTCCGCTCCCGTCTGCGCCCGTCCGTTGAAAACCGTGTTGCGGCACGCCGCGTCCGAACACACCCGGTGCTCAATCCCCGTGCGGTCGCGCAAACGCACCGAGTGGCGTTCGCACGGGCGCCCGCAATCGCGCCAGTCACGCCCTTTGGAGAGGAATGCGCAGAAGAGGCAGTGCGCCATGTGAAACATGGGCATGTGCTGGTGCAGGGTTATCTCAAACCACGCGGGTGGCGCGGCCTTTAGCAATGCCTCCACTTGGGCGGCGTTCAGGTCATACGACACCGCGAGCCGTTCCAGTCCATAACGTTCGCGCAAAAAGGCCGCCGCGGGTGCGTTTGCCACGTTGAGCGGGAAATCCCCGCGTATCCGCGCACCCGGGAATGCGCGGAAGTGCTCGTGATTGCGCACGAGGAAACCGTCCGCGCCGCAGTCCCGGACGCGTTGCAGGAGCGCGTCCTCGCCTTGTTTGAACATTCGCGGTGGCGCCGCCCACAGTTCCACGCCCACGCCTGCCTCCTGCTCGAACGCCCGGACTCTGGCCACCGCGGTGGCAAAATCGCGCAAATCTTCGAACTCGCAGTAAACCGTCCCCGCCCCGCTTGCGAGCGCGGGGTCAAGCTGCTCCAGCAAATGGATTCCCGGGATGATTTCCGGTGCCGGGAGTGTCTGCGCCGGCGGGAGGGCTTCCGGTGGCGCCGGTTTTTCCCTTTCCAGCGTCCAGCGCACTGGAGTGGAGCGCGACGCCATGAGGCGTTCCACCAATGACCGGCGCAGGCGGTTCAGTTCCGCCACGGGCAGCATCACATCCGCGTCCATCCCTTCGCATTCAAGTTCCCCAAGTGAAAACGCTGTTCCGCCAAGCCGCCCCAATTGTTCGCGCAAGAGTTCCGGTGCGAGCGCGCGCTTTTGCGCGCGTGCCAGCATCACAGTGGACTCGGCCATCACCACGTGGCCCGCACCGTCGTCGAACTCCACTTGCAGGGCTTCGCCGCAGTGTCCGCGCACCCGTGCCGAGATTGGACGGGCGAAACGTGGCGCCCCTTCCGCAAACGTTGCGCGCAGCCGCCGCGAGAGCGTGCCGTCCGCCGTTTTCCAGAGTCGCATCCCGGCGCGCACGCGTTGCCACGCCACGCACTCGCGTCCCATGCGCACCCACTCGCCCTCGACTCCCTGGACAAATCCGCCCTCCTCGTCTTCCTCCGGTTTCCCGGCGTCGATCACAATGCCGTCGCCTGCCTTCAACGGCGCCTCCAGTGTCACGCGCATCCGTCCCGAGGTGGCGTCCACTCCGGAGACAATGCCGAGGAACACCCCTCGTTTTTTCCCAAACCGTGCGTGGACCAGTGTCCGGTTGTCCACACCCTGCAGCCATCCCGTTCCGAGTCCGCGCGAGAAACACATTTCCAGGGCATATGCCGAGTCCCGTCGCGCCGCCCGCGCCACCGCCTCCGCGTCCCCTCCCGAGGCGAGCGCCTTCCACACTGCGTCAACGGCGGCGCGGTAAACGTGCGTCACCGCGGCGACATATTCGGGGGACTTCAGACGGCCTTCGATTTTCAGGGAGGCCACGCCTGCGCGCATTAACGCGGGTAGCATTTCCACGCCCGCCAGATCGCGTGGACTGAGCAGGTAACGCCTTCCGTCCAGCGGCACTGTTTTGCCGTCGCACACCAGCTCAAAGGGAAGCCGGCAGGCTTGCGCGCAGACCCCCCTGTTTGCCGACCGTCCGCCCAGCGCCTCGCTCGTCAGGCACTGCCCGGAGAATGCCACACACAGGGCGCCGTGGACAAACACCTCCAGCGGCAGCGCCGTCCCGCCCCGCGCCACCGCCGCGATTTCCTCAATGGAGCACTCCCGGGCGAGCACGACCCGCGCCGCGCCCAGTTCTTTTGCGAACGCCACCCCGGCCTCGCTCGTCACGGACATTTGCGTTGAGGCGTGAATGGGGAAATCCGGCGAGAGACGGCGGATCAGGCGGCAGACTCCCGCGTCCTGCACAATTGCCGCGTCCACGCCCGCGCGGATGATGGCGCGCAGCTCGCGCTCCGCCGCCTCAAGCTCGTCCTGGAACACCAGTGTGTTGAAGGTCGCAAACCCCTTCACGCCGCGCCCGTGCAAAAACGCCATCAACCCGGGGAGGTCTTCGGCGGAAAAATTCGCGGCGCGCGCGCGCGCGTTGAATTTCCCGACACCAAAGTAAACCGCATCCGCCCCGTTCTCGACGGCGGCGCGCACGCACTCCCGGTCACCCGCGGGGGCGAGCACCTCCGGTTTGATCAAATTCACAACACCCCTCCAGCCGGGGCATTTTCAGGATTCAAGGACGTCGAAAACATGGCGGACTGCGAAAGAACCGCCTGCCTTTGCCTTGTCAACCCGCGCGCGGGATGGGCTCGCGACAACTCCGTGCTTGGATGCGCGGGACTTTTTGATTTGGATCCCCGCCCTGAATCAATTCGCGAACATATTATGAAGCTTACCAACAATAACGCGGACATTTTTGTCCCCGACAACACCCCCCTCGACGCCGCCGTGGCGCGCACCACACACCTCGGCATTTGCGCCCACCAGGACGACCTCGAATTCATGGCCTATCACGGCATCCTGTCCTGCTTCGGGCAAAAGGACAAATGGTTCACAGGTGTCGTCACCACCGACGGCGCGGGCAGCTCCCGCACAGGCGTTTACGCCGGCTATTCGGACGCGGAAATTGCCGCCGTGCGCCCGCGCGAGCAGCGCAAGGCCGCGTTCGTGGGTGAATACGCGGCGATGTTCCAGCTCGGCTACACCAGTTCCGCCGTGAAGGATGCGAAAAATCCGGATGTCGTCGCCGATCTCGTTGCGATCCTCAACGCCGCGCGCCCGGAGGTCGTCTATCTGCACAATCCCGCCGACAAGCACGACACGCACATCGGCGCCGTCCTGCGCGCCATCTCCGCACTGCGCAAACTGCCCCGCGAGGCGCGCCCGAAAAAGGTCTATGGCTGCGAAGTCTGGCGCAACCTCGACTGGTTGTGCGATGCCGACAAGCAGATCCACGACGTGAGCGCCTTCCCCAACCTCGCGGCGGCCCTCAACGGCGTGTTCGATTCGCAAATCACGGGGGGCAAACGCTACGACCTCGCCGTCATGGGACGTCGTCTCGCCAACGCCACCTTTTTTGACTCGCACTCCTCGGACAAGGCCACCGCGCTCCAGTGGGCCATGGACTTGACGCCGCTCGTCGAGGACGATGCCCTCGATGTTGCCGCCTATGCCCTGGGTTTTGTCGAGCGCATGGCGGCGGACATCAAGGCGCGCATTGGCAAACTCTCCTGAGCCCGCGGGCCTGGGCGCCGCCCCCTCGCGGAACTTCCGTGGGGGCGCCCTGTCTTCGCCGTCGCATGAAAACCTCAGCCCAGCTCTCCCGGCGGAATTTCCTCAAACGCGCCAGCCTTGCCGGCGGTTTGCTCATCTTGCCCCCGGGCTTTCTCCGTGGGGCGAATGCCCCGAGCAACCGCGTCAACATCGCCTGCGTGGGCGTGGGCGGAATGGGCGGGAGTGATTTGCACAACTTGCGCCGTCAACCGGGCGTCACCATCGTGGGCATTTGCGACGTGCATTCCGGGAATCTTTCCAACGCGAAACGTTCGTGCCCGCACGCCCAGACTTTCGCCGATTACCGCCAGATGTTCGACAAGCTGGACAGGGACATTGACGCCGTGTCCGTGGGAACGCCTGACCACACGCACTTCACCATCTCGCTGGACGCCGTCCGGCGCGGCAAACACATCCACGTCCAGAAACCCATGTGTCGCACGGTGGACCAAGTGCGCCGCCTCATGGCCGCTGCCACCGAGCACAAAGTCGTTTCCCAAATGGGCAACCAAGGCCACTCCAGCCACCACATCCGGCTCGCCAAAGAATGGTACGA
>JAITIB010000032.1 GCA_031279675.1 Puniceicoccales bacterium
CCGCGCCCGCCGCATGGGACGCGCTCGCCCCCTTGCTGCGCGTCTCCCTCACCCACGCCAGCGAGGCGCTGATCAGCCGGATGCAAGAGCATCCTGCTGAAGTGAAAAGTGAGAAGTGAGAAGTAAGAAACAAACCGCGAACAACCACCCAACTGAAGCGCTCACGCGGAGACGCGGAGGGCGCGGAGAAAACACAAAACCAAATGACACACCCATCCGGAATCAAAGTGAAAAGGGAGAAGTGAAAAGTGAAAACAACGACACTTCTCACCTCTCACTTCCAACTTCTCACTTTTTCCGGGGCCACTCGACCATGAACGAAATTGAAAAAGCACTCGGGCTGCCGGACAAGAAACCGGCCACCCAAAAACAGCTCCTCGAAGCCATCGAGAAGCTCAAGCAAGCCGCCGCCGCCAAGGCGGAAGGCGAAACCGATGCGGACACGCAAGCCGCCCGCATCACGGAACTCTCCGAGGCCCTCGCCGCCAAGGACACGGAACTCTCCGCCCTCCGGACGCAACTGGCCGAGGCCAGGGCATCCGCCACCGCCTCCGACGGCAAATTCGCCGGAGAGCGCGCCGACCGCGTCAAGGAACTCGTCACCAGCGTCGTCGACAGCGGACGCCTCGTCGCCGACCAGGCCGCTGAATGGGAGCGCAAAGGCCGCGAAACCGCCGACTGGACGGCCTTCGTCGCCAGCCTCAAAGCCCTCGGCCCCCAAGACCCCGGGCCCAAGCCCGATGACAGCGCCGCGTCCGACGCGGACGCCGGCTACAAGCGCACGCACAACCCGGACGCCGCCGCCAACCCCCAAAAGCCGGAATTCCTCGCCAAGGAAGACGCCGCCGCCACCGACGAGGCCGCCAAATGGAAGGCCCTCAACACCGCCCTGGAGGCCCACATCAAGCAGACCGGCCAGGACTTCAAGACCGCCTGGAAAACACTCCGCGAACTCAAACCCGAACTCTTCACCTGAACCCAACAACCAACAGCCAACAAACCGAGGCGCTCACGCGGAGACGCGGAGGGCGCGGAAAAAACAAACCAAACCAACAAACAACATAGAATAGAAAGAAAACACCACGGAAGAAAGTGAGAAGGGAGAAGTGAAAAGTGAAAACAACGACACTTCTCACCTCTCACTTCCAACTTCTCACTTTTTCCGGGGCCACTGACCATGCAAAAACGCACCAACGCACACCTCTTCCTCCCCGGCGCCACCACGGCCCCGGAAGGATACTATGACGGCAAGGAAGGCCACTTCCTGCTCCCCACCGGGCTCACGCCCTCGACCGCCACCGAGCAACCGCTCGGCCTCGTCGTCGAACCCCGCCATCACGGCGCCGACATCGCCATCCCAGGCGGCGCCGCAGGCACCTACACCGTCAAGCTCGCCGCCTCCCCCGGCGCCGTCGCCCCGGGCACCACGCTCGTCAGCAACGGCGACGGCACCGTCAAGGCCCTGCCCACCGCAGCCGGCACCTACCTCGCCCTCGCCCGCGCCGTCGAGACCGGCGCCGCAAGCGAGCTCGTCGAAGCCGTCCTGCTCCCGCCCACGCCCATCACCATCGCCGCCTAAGGCGGCCAACACAACCAACCCATAGAAAGCAAACACCATGTCTAAAATCGGAACCGCCAACTTCAACGGCCGTCTCACCAACTACGCCGCCGGCCTCTCCCGGCACGCCCTCGCCTCGGCAGCCACCTGGCTCTTCCCGCGCGTCGTCACTGGCGTCGCCCACGGGCGCTACAAACGCTACAGCGGGCGCAACGCCATGCAGGTGCTCGACACCGCCCGCGCCCTCGGCGGCCCCGCCGCCATGGTCGCCATGGCTGCCGACGACCCCTACTTCAACTGCGCCCCAAACGCCCTCGACATCCCCATCGACGACGCCGAGCGCGAAGCCGCCGGGGACATCCCGGGCGCCGTCGAGGCACTGGAGGAAGCCAAGGTCTCCACGCTCATCTCCGTCGCCGAGCTCAGCCGCGACATCAAGGCACAGGAGAAGATCGACGCCCTCGCGCCCGAACCCGGCGTGGGCGTCTGGAGCAACGCCGCCACCGACCCCATCGCCGAGATCGACACCGTCCTGGCCGCCATCGCCACCCGCACCGGCGTCCCGCCGAACCGCCTCTTCATCGGCCTGTCCGCATGGCTCATCCTGCGCAACCACCCGCTCACCAAGGGGCGCTTCACCGCCATCTCCGCAGGCATCTCCACCGACCAGCTCAAAAGCATCCTCGCCTTCCCGGTCGATGTGAAGGTCGGCATCGTCTCCAAGGACACCGCCAGGTTCGGCGCCGAGGCCAACCCGGTGAACGTCTATGGCGCCAAGGTGGTCGCCTTCATCGGCAACGACACCCCAAACACCTACGACCCGTCCTTCGGCAAAACCTTCACCACCCGGGAGGGCAGCATCGAGGGCGTCTACACCTACCGCTCCAACAACAACCGCTCCGACATCTACGCCATCAACTGGTCCGAGGACATGCAGGTCGTGTACCCGGAGGCCGCGGGCGTCATCGCCCTCTCATAGTCCACCCCAACCCCGCGCGCGCATGGCCTGGCAAACAGTCACCCTGGCAGACCTCAAAAAGATGTTCAGCGTCCCCGAATGGGACGCCCTCACCAAGACCGACGGGCAAACGGCGGAAGTCGAGGGCATCCTACACGACACCGTGGCCGCCTGCCGCGACATGCTGCGCGCACGCAACACCATCGGCCCGTCGGGGCAACTCCCCGACGCGGCCAGGCGATTCGCGCTCCTCATCGCACGCTGCGACGTCCTCGAACGCTGGCCAAAGGCCGGCCTCCTCACAGAGCCTCGCCTCAAGGACAAGGACACCGCCTACGCCTACTTCGCAAAGGCCACCGTCACCTTCCCCGAAAGCGACCAGGTGGACACCCCGGCCATCCCCCGCCCAACCATCCGCGCCACTGGCGCGCGCTACAACCGCCACCAGGAGGACGGCGCATGAACACCGCCATCGACATCACCGACACCGCCACACCCAAGCTCCAAAAGCTGATCGGCACCCTCACCCAGCGCCAGCCCCTCATGGAACGCCTCGGCAGGGCGTTCGAAGCACAGCTGCGCGACCACTTCCTCGCCAAAAACCAGGAGCCCAACAAACGCGGCTGGCCCAAGCAAAACCTCTGGGCCCGCGTCCGCCGCGCCACAGCCTTTTCCTCCGCCACCAACGACACCGCCACCGTCACCATCACCGACCCGGCCTTCCGCGACAAAATCGCGCCCGCAGGCACCTACACCAAATCCTCCGGCCTCTACGCCATCCCCCTGCGCCGCGAGGCCGCCGGCATCACGCCGCGCTCAAAGCTCATCCCGGGCTTCTTCATGCTCCGCGCACACGGCAAACTCTTCCTCGCCACAAGGGAAGCCCCCGCCGCAGGCCGCAAGCGGGCCACCCGCGGCAAGGCCGCGCCCCAGGCGCGCCCGCGCCTCACACTCTACTACATCCTCAGCAAGACCCGCCGCCACTCCCCGGATCCCACCGCCCTGCCGCCGCGCGAGGAGATCATCGAGACCCTCACCCGCCGCACCCAGGCCTACCTCTCCAACATCTGACCTCCCATGAGACACCTCCGCCAGCGCATCCGCGACATCCTCAAGGCCTCTCCCGTGTTCGCTCCCGACACCCTCGAAATTCTCATCGAGGACAAGGCCGCCCTAGAGTTCATCGTCCGCGAGCAAACCGCCGCCCAAAACCACCCCGTCACCCTCATCCTCCCCGCCTCCAAGACAGCCCGCAGCCCGGGAGCCCTCGGCATCTCCCTCTCCACCGCACGCCTCGCAGTCCAGATCCACGCCTGGCCCATCCTCGCCGCCGACGACGCGCCCACTCTCGACACACTCGCCCTCGCCGCCGAACTCCACGTCCACGAAGCCCCCACCCACCCCGACGACTCCGCCGCGCCCGACTCCCCGCACAAGGCCCGCCCGGGCGCACCCGTCTTCCGCTTCCTCTCCGCCGAGTACATCCTCGTCTCCGACTCCGAAAACAGCGTCCGGATTGAGTTCGAGTGCCCGCACTCCGTCATCACACAGCGCCCTGAGCCTGAGCCGCCGCCTCCCGAGGATGTGCCGGACGAGGCCCTGCGCTTTTTTACGCGCTCATTCCTCAATGGAGAGGGAGCCGATACACCTGCGGATGCTGCGCCGAAGGACGAGACGCTGCGCGGTTTTCTCAATGGATTTTTCACTGGAGAGATTCTTGCCGCGGAAGATCGACTCCCTCGCGAC
>JAITIB010000039.1 GCA_031279675.1 Puniceicoccales bacterium
GACGGCATGGAAATCTTCGGGCGCATCGAAAACCTCTTCGACACCCAATACACCGTCGCCGCCGGTTACCCCGCCCCCCCCGTCAACGCCTACGCCGGCGTGCGCTGGCGATTCTGAGACCGAAAACGCCCCCTGCTGCGCGCCGCAAACAAAACACACCTTTGGCAAACCAAAGGTGTGTTTTGTCAACCCGTCCCTTAAAAAGACGATTACACGGGAAAAAACTCATCCCCGCCGACGCCGCCGCGCCAGCACCGCCAACGCCACCGCGCCCACCCCCCCAATCAACGCATAGGTTGACGGCTCAGGAATCGCCTGCGCTGTAAGCACAAGCTGAGACCCATTGACACTCAAGTCAAACTGCTGTCCCGTAACGTCGGACAGAATTGTTGTCGCAGTTAATCCGGAACCATACACGCCATCGCGCGCTTCCGCAATTATGAACTCAGTGCCCGCAGCAAACTCATATGAAAAAGGAAGATTATATATGGACAACGGGCTATCCAAATAAAATGAACCTTCTGGAACCACAAAAGGTATTACCCATGAAATAGCAGGATTCAAATCCACCACCACAGAATTAGACGTTCCAACAACCATTGTATTACGAGCTTCGAGCTGCCCACCTCCTGAAACTGAAAGAGTTGAGTCATAAACATAAACATCATCTGCTTTCACAAGAGATTCATCTATAAACAGCGCCGAATTGCTGCCAACATTCAACGTCGAACCCACATTTCCAAAAACATATGATCCGATCAATAACTCTCCGCATGTAAGGGACAAGATAGCGTTATGGTCTATGAAAACACCGTTGGAAGCCTTGAAAATTCCGTTTGAAACATGAAGGTCAGAAGCTGTCACATTGGTCTTGTCAAGAGCTTCCATCTCGCCATACACTTCGAGCGTCCCTCCTTGGTTCAGGGACAGAGAACCTGCCACGACCAATTTCCCATATACATTTAAAATGCCAGAAGTAGAAACATGGACAGAATCATAAACTTCAGTGGCGTTCACATTATGCACAGCCTGCACCTCCACTGCCAAATGCGTCGCTTTAAGCTCGGGCGTATTGCCGATGCCAAGAGTTAACCCTGCTGCGGCGGCGAGGGAGAGAGTTTTGAGGGGCGTTGTGCGCGGTGTTGTTTTCATGATGGTTGGTTGCTTTCTATTGTTGTTGTTAACTATGTTATTTGTATGGTTGTTGTTTATAATATTCTTGGTGAACAAAGTTTCAGGCGAGGTTGGCGGCGAGGCAGCTCATGAATTGCTCCTGCCATTCGTTAAAATCGGCGTCGGGCCGTGGGATGTAACTGATGGATGACATGGTTTTGTATGGTTTTTGGTGAAAAAGTCAGGGGAACGCGTCAAAGGGCGGCAGGGTAGCTTGGGGGCGCTTTCGTATAGGGATACGGGAGTTTCGTACAGGGATACGGAAGTTCCGTAGAATGTCCCGGAACGCTCCTTGGGGCAAATTGTGTGTCTGAGGAACCCGCCGTTCGTCTGGTAAACGTCTCCCGCCTTGTCCGGAAACATCCCAACGCCCCCGGGTTTTCCCCAAAACAGACCGGGAGGGTTCCCCGAGCCGCCAACGGCAAAAATCCTTCCCTCCCAAACACTTACGAGATAGTTTTTTTTGGGGCGGGCTTGATTTCCGTGCGCGGTGCGGCGGTGTGTTGCGCGGGCGTGTGCGCTCGCTTTTTACTGGGCGAGGCCCCAGCGGGTGGTGAAGGGGTGGAGGATGAGGAGGCCGCGTCCGATGATTTCTTTTTCGGGGACGAGGCCCCAGCCGCGGCTGTCGTAGCTGTTGCCGGAGTTGTCGCCCATGGCGTAGTAGGTGTGGGGTTCTACTTTGAGGGGGGTGTGCAGTGGTTTTTCATGGGGGGCGTTGCCGGTGCCGACGGTGGGTTGGTAGCCGAAGTAGTCTTCGCGGGTGAGTGCGGCGTTGTTTTTGGCGAAGGCGGGTTTGCCGTCTATGGGGGCGCCGTTGAGCAGGAGTTGGGGGGGGGTGACTTGGAGGGTGTCGCCGGGGCGTCCGACGAGGCGTTTGATGTAGTAGAGGTCTTGGGGTTGTCCGGCGCGGTTGAGTCCGGGGATGTTTTTGGTGGCGAATACGAAGGGGTCGCCGATTTTGGGGCGCGTGAAGTGGTAGCTGAGGCGGTCAACGAGGACCATGTCGCCTTTGAGGATGTCGAAGTTGAGGATGCGTCCGTTTGCGGGGATGTTTCTCCGGGTGCGCAGGTAATATTGTCCGGTGGCGGTTTCGCGCAGGTCGCCGCGTTCGCGGGCGTTGTGGAGGAGGGCGCTCCAGCGTTCGCTCTCGCCGATGGGGAGTTGTGCTTCGTCGGGGAAATAGGTTTTCAGGAGGGCGCTCTGGAGGTTGAATTCCTTGGGCACGGAGATGGGGATGCGGGCGGGGGGGGCGGAGGGGGTGGTGACGAGGAGTTGGTAGGTGTCGGTGGGTTCGCGCATCAGGCCGGTGCCGAGGATGCCGTTGTCGAGGCCGTCGGGGAGGCGGGCGGGGGTGCCGTTGGGGGCGAGGGGGATGAGGACTTCGCCGGGGGTGGGGGTGCGGGCTTCGACGCGGGTGCTTAGGAGGGTGAGTTTGCGCCATGCGCGGGCGGGGAGGGAGGGGCCGTCGGAGTCGAGGGGGTAGGTTTGCGTGGTCATCCCGTGGTAGGTGGGGTACATGGAGTTGGTGGGGATGCGGAAGGGCTGGAGGAAGAAGGTGCGGATGGCGCAGGCGATGAGGGTGGCGACGATGATGAGCTCGACCCATTCGGGGATGAGTTTTGCGGGATAGGTGGTACCGCCGTGCCGGGAGAGTGTGGCGTCGAGTGTGGCGAGCGCGGCGCGCAGTTCGCCGGGGTCGGGGTCGGGCGTGGTGGTGAGGGTGGCGAGGTGGTGTCGGGCGGCGTTAAATTCCGCGGTGTCAGTGGCGTTGAGGAGGTCGCGTTTGTAGTTCCAGACTTTGCGGGCGTGGTGCTGGAGCGCGGCGGCGTGCTCGCGCAGGTCTTTGAGTGGGCTGGATTTGCGGTGGAGGAAAAACATGGGGCGGAGCGCTTATTTGTAGTCCGCCGGTGGTTCAAGGCTCAATGCGGTGCGGGGGTCGTATTCTTTGCGGTAGTCGGGGTGGTTTTTGTGGGCGATGTTGCGGCGTCCGTAATAGCTGCCGTAGTATTGGCAGTTGGTGTCCACCCAGTTGGTGACTTTGAGGAGTTCTTCGCGGGTGAGGTGGATGTCTTTGTGGGTTTCGGCGAGGCGGGCGGCGCGTTTGCGGTCGCCGGCGATCTTGAGCGTGATGCCTTTGTCGAGCATGGCGACGAGGATTGAGGCGTGGGAGCCGAGGGATTTTGCGGGGAGGTATTTGATGTTGCCGGTCTTGGGGTGGTTTTCGCCGATGACGAGGCCGAGGAGGCCGCGGTCGAAGTGTCCGCGGCGGCGTTCGGGGACGAGGTTTTCGTAGGATGTGTTGAAAAAGGTGGTCTCGCCGCCGGCGAGGTTGAGCTTGGCTGGGGCGCCGGGTGTGTCGTTGTGGCAGGAGACGCAGTGTTTGTCCCAGACGGGTTGCACGTCGCGCGCGTAGCTGAGGGTGCGCAGGGCGGTGGCGTCGCCGGGCTGGGCGCGGGGGTGCTCGGCTTTGCGTTGCATGGCGAGCGGGGTTATGCGCGTGTCGGGGCGGGGGGCCTGGGTGGTGGCTTCGTGACAGCCGATGCAGCTGCGTGTCTCGCCGGGCATGTAGTTGACGTAGGTGCGCTCGGTCTGGACGGCGCGGTAGTGTTCGTCCAGGGCTTGCAGGATGATGTTGCGCTCGGCGGGGACGTAGAAGCGTGCGGAGCCGTCTTTTTCCACGGAAACGATGCCGTGCTGGATTTTCAGCCCGAGGTGGGTGTCTTTGCTGATGGTGACGTGCTGCTGGTCGTATTCGTCCGAGGCGCGGTAGTGGCGGCGCGCGCCCCAGGGGCGGGGAACTTGCTCAAGCACGCGGAGGTATTTGATGGTGCCGTCGGGAACATCTGCCATGCCTTTGTAAACGTCGGTCACGATGCACTCGGCAAGGTTTTGCGCGGCGAGTTTCTCGTCGAAACGGGAGGGGAGCACGGGGGGTTTGTTGCGCGGGACGAGGGGCATGGGGCGGAAGCTGGAAATTGTTTTCGCGGAATAAACGGGGGCGACCTGGCCGCCTTCGCGCAGGAGGTAGAGCTGGTAGGCCTTGGAGTCCGTCCAGCCCGGCCCTTCGGGCTTGTGGGAGACGAGGAATTCGCTGCGCGAGAGCGGGTAGCTTTCGCGGAAAAGGGGGCCTTCGCCGCCCCTTCGTCCGCGCCACGGGCTGCGCGGGTCGGCAAGGTTGGAGCGGAAGTGGAATCCGCCCTCGTCGCGGATGTCCACATAGGGTGTCATGTAGGTCATGGGTTCGCGGGTGCGGATGTCTTTTGTGATGTCGATGCGAACGATGGTGCCGACGCAGTTTTGCGGGTAATGGGGTGTGCCGGTGAAAACAAATTCGTTGGGTGAGCCGGGTATGGAGCGGCCCATGATCATGGTGGTGGGGAACGCAACGTCGTTACCGTAGATTTCGACGGAGTTGCTCCCGTCGGGCATCATGGCCCAGAGGCATTTTACGGAGACGGCGCCTTTGTCCACGTATTCCCAGCGTGTGTAGAGGATGCGTCCGTCGGGCATGATGCTGGGGGTGCTTTCGGAAACGGAGCTGTTGGTCAGTTTGCGCATGTTTTTGCCGTCCCCGTCCATGCGGTAAAGCACGGTGGTCGTGAAAATGTCGGGGCCGTCGCACAGAATTCCGTAGCGGCAGCGCGTGGAGATGAACACGATGCCGCCGTCGGGGAGATAACAGGGGTCGAGGTCCTCGGTGCCGTGGGAATAGCCGGCAATGGCGTATTTCTTGATGATTTCCTCCTCGTCGTCCGGCGAGAATGTCAGTTGGCGCAGCCCCGCGCCGTCTGTGCCGACTTCGTAAATGCGGTAACCCGTGCGGGCGTTCGCCTTGCAGGCAAAGACGATGCGCTTGGCGTCAAACGAAATGTCGAAGGCTCCGAAGACGCCCCCGGTGAGCGAGGGAACCAGCTCGGTGACTTCGCCGGTTTTGAGCGAGAGCACGCAAAGATTGCCACCGGGCATCCAGCGCGAATTCAGGTATTCGGTGTAGTAGTGGTTGCTGTTGTAGGTGAAGCGTTTGACGAAGACTATTTTCTCAACGCCCCTGGCAAGCAATTGGTCCCACGTCGCCTTTTCTTCCGCGGACGGAGCGTAGCTCTCGGGCGGGGCGACGGCGGCGCCGGGAGCGGGCACGCTGAGCCCGGCAGCGGCGAGTGTTAACACGAGTGTCCTGACGAGCGTCGTTATTTTCATGCGGGGGAGTGAGAAATGCCCGGGGTGGGAAAGTTCCCTTTATTGTTTGCAAATTAAAAACCGGGGCTTCGTGTCGTTGCCCAATGAAAATCATCATCCTCGGCGCCACCGGCTTCCTCGGACGCGAAACCACCCAGGCCGCCCTCCGGCGCGGGCACGGCATCGTTGCCCACGGCTGCTCAAGCGTCCCGGCGTTCAGGAGCCCCCAAATTGTGCGCACGATCCAGACGGACTTGTCCAACGCGCATGACACGGAGCGCCTTGTGCTGCACGAGTTTCCCGACGCCATTGTCAACTGCACCGCGCTTGCCTCCGCCCGCGCATGCGCGGAAAACCCCGTGCTTTCCGAACAACTCAACACAGACCTTCCGGGCCGGCTTGCGCAACTTGCCCACCACCTCGGCGCACGCCTCGTCCACCTTTCCTCCGCCGAGGTTTTTGGCACCGCCACCGGCCCGCATTCACACACGGACAACCCCGAGCCATCGCCCGGGAACGCGTTTGCCCAAGCCAAGCTCGCGGGCGAAAAGGAGGCGCTGCGCCATGGACGTTCCAACGTCACCGTGCTCAGGATTCCCCTGCTCTCGGGAAATTCGCACGACGGAACGCGAAGTTTCCACGAACGCCTTTTTGCGCTTTGGGCACACAACCGCGCCACGCCACTTCCCGCCAACGAGCACATCCAGCCGCTCAGCGTGACGCACCTCGCCGAAACACTCATCGAGCTTTGCGAACGCCCCAACCTGAGCGGCGTTTACCACTGGGCGGGAGCCGACGCCACCTCGCCGCACGCATTCGCCCAACGCATCGCACGGCATTTCGGACTCGACCCCGCGCCACTCGTCACCCCCGCCGACGCCACCTCGCCGCGCGACCACCGCCTCCATTTGCACCCGCTCCAAGGAAAACTGAAAACACACCCCCCAACAATGGGGCAAATCCTCGACGAACTCCGCGTCCCCCCTCAACACACCGCATGGCATTCCGCCACCACAGGACGCGCCCCCGCACCCGAGCGCCTCGTCAAGGGAATCCACTTCTAAAAAAAATCCACCACCATGGACATCCTCCGCATTAACAACGCCACCATCGTCAACGACAACACCGTCCACCCCCCTGCGGACATTCTCATCCGCAACGGGCGCATTGCCGCCATCGGGCGCATCTCCTCACGGCAACACCCCGCGCCCACGCGCGAAATTGACGCCACCGGACGCCTGCTCCTCCCCGGGCTCATAGACGACCAGGTCCACTTCCGCGAACCCGGCCAATCGCACAAGGCAAGCATCGCCACGGAGTCCCGCGCCGCCATCGCCGGCGGCGTCACAAGCTACATGGACATGCCCAACAACATCCCCCCCGCCACCACGCACGCACTGCTTGAGGCCAAGCACACGGCAGCCGCCCAAACCTCATCGGCCAACTACGCCTTTTACCTCGGCGCCACGCACGACAACCTCGCGGAAATCAAGCGCGCCGACCCGCGCACCACCTGCGGCATCAAAGTCTTCATGGGCTCCTCCACAGGAAACATGCTCGTGGACGACCCCGCCGTGCTCGAAAAAATCTTTGCGGAAAGCCCCCTCCTGATCGCCACGCACTGCGAGCACACACCGACCATCCAAGCCAACGAAGCCCGGGCACGCCAACGCTACGGCGACACCGTCCCGGCCTCCGAACACCCGCGCATCCGCTCCGCGGAAGCCTGCCTGAAATCCACCCGGCTCGCGCTCGAAATCGCGCGCCGCCACAACACACGCCTCCACATCCTCCACATAACCACCGCGCCCGAGACCGCCCTCCTTGCCTCCCCCGACACACGCCCAAACAAACGCATCACCGCCGAGGCCTGCGTCCACCACCTCTGGTTCAGCGACGCCGACTACGCCCGCCTCGGCAACCAGATCAAATGCAACCCCGCCATCAAGACCACCGCCGACCGCGACGCCATCCGCGACGCCATCCGCAACGACACCATCGACACCATCGCCACCGACCACGCACCGCATACCTGGACCGAAAAACAATCGCCCTCGTATTTCCAAGCCCCCTCAGGCCTCCCCCTCGTCCAGCACAGCCTCCCCATCCTGCTCGACCTCTGGAAAGACGGCATCTTCGACCTCGCCACCATTGTGCGCAAAACCAGCCATGCCGTCGCCGACCTCTTCCACATCCGCGACCGCGGCTACATCCGCGAAGGATTTCACGCCGACCTCGTCCTCGTCAATCCCGACGCCACCGCAACAGTCACCCGCGACAACATCCACTACCAATGCCACTGGTCACCACTCGAAGGACACACCTTCCGCACACGCGTGGAAATGACCCTCGTCAACGGCCAAATCGTTTACGAAAACGGAACCTTCCCACCCCGCCCACCCTCCGGACAACGCCTCGTCTTTGACTCCTAAAACAGAGGACAAACACAAATGACGCCGAAAAACATCCACACACCACCCTTCACACTTTCCGCCACCGCCATCTCGCAAATCGCGGACATCGCCGCCCTGTCCGAACGCTTCGTAATCCGAATGTCGCAGCCCGACACGCTCCTGCTTCGCCGCGCAAACAAAATCAAATCCATCCACTCCTCGCTCGCCATCGAAGGCAACACGCTCTCCGAGGAACAGGTCTCCGACATTCTCAACGGCAAGACCGTTGTCGCGCCCCCCCGTCAAATTCAAGAAGTCAAAAACGCCATCAACGCCTACGACCTTTACCCAAAGCTCGATCCGTTTTCGAGTGACGCATTATTGCTCGCCCACAAAACAATGATGCTCGCACTTATTGACGAACCCGGCGCATTCCGGCCTGGCAACGTCGGCGTGATGGAAGGCAAAAGAGTCGTCCACATGGCACCGCCCGCCGCACGCGTTCCAGCACTGATTCACGACCTTTTTTCATGGCTCAAAAGCGCGCCCGACCACCTGCTCGTCAAAAGTTGCGTTTTCCACTACGAATTCGAGTTTATCCACCCATTCACCGACGGCAACGGGCGCATGGGCCGCCTCTGGCAATCGCTTATTTTGGGACAATGGAACCCCGTTTTTCAGTTTTTACCCGTTGAAAACATGGTTCACGACAACCAGCAACGCTATTATAACGCCATCAACGCCAGCACCTCGGCAGGCAATTCCGGCCCGTTTATTGATTTCATGCTCGGCGAAATCAAAAAGACATTAAAACGAAAAATTACCGAAAACGAGGGTATAAACGAGGGTATAAACGAGGGTATAAACGACACCGCCCGCCGGATTTTGCGGGTGCTTGCAAACACACCCGACGCGACCGTTGCTGAAATTGCCGAGCGCATCGGCAAATCGGAAAAAACAGTGGAAGCCAATTTAAAAAAGCTGCGCGACAACAAACGCCTCCGCCGCATCGGCGCCAAAAAAAATGGCCGCTGGGAAATCCTACCCGTGCCACATAAAACAAAAGACGAAATAAAATGACACCGCAAAACACCACTGTTCCACCCCCGGTTTCAAGCTACATCCAATCAAGGGAAATGTTATCGGCGCCATGTTCGGAAATCATCGCATTGATCCGCGCGAGCTTTTTCTCACCATCCGGAAACATCCTTTCATGGGTTTCAACAACGATATGTTTGCATAGTTTGAACACTTTTTCGCTTATCATTTTTTCCAATAAATCAAATCCGGCACCCTCTATGTCTATTTTTAGAAGATAGACTGGAGGTTGGATGCACGGAGAACCATCCGGTGTGTCTCCGCATGAAAAGTTTGATTTTATATAGGTGGCCAAATCGACAACCGACACTCTTTCGCAATGGATTTCCGCCGCCGCGTCATTTTCTCTCGCGAAATAATCGGAGACGACGGAACCTCCTTGGGTTTGTCCTATCTCGTTCCTTGAATCCACGGCATTGTATAGCGTCAATTCTCCCGCCTCCGCCGCCACGGCCGCATGGTTGACGACGACGTTCTTGTTATCCCGATACTTGCGTCGCAAAATGTGGATGAGCATTCCATTTGGCTCGAAAAGATGCACGGACGCGCCCGTGTTCAACGCGAGGTCGGTGAACACCCCGACATTCGCTCCGCAATCAATGCAAACATCGCCCTCGCCCATTTCATAGAACAGGTGACGGTGTTTTTTCGGCACGCCGAGAATGGCCATCAACAAATTCATCATTCCGACACCGCGCGGATCGGCAACAGCCTCCATGAGGGTTTGCATTCTGACAGCAACACGCCGCCGCGTTAGAATTTTCCTGCCGAACAGCTGATAGATTCGTTCCCCAAAAGGCAGTTTTGATTTCTCGAATATTTTCATGATCTGAATTTTCTGCCAACTGCGCGCCGCAGGAAGAAGGCCCTCCAAAATGCCGGTCTTATGAAAAACAAAGGATGGCGCCACACATAGCGAAACTCCCACACGGTCATTTTCAAGCAAGTGGATAATAATCGAAGCTTTGTGTTTGAATAGTCCGTTTTTCCCAAATAATGGAAATAATAACACGCAAAAGGGTTGGACGAAGTCCCAAAGGGAAAAACCCACGGCTTCCCGGAGCCGGTGAAGTGAATCAGCGAGGGATTTTGCAACACCCCTCTTACCTCATGTTTTCTCTCCGAAAATGGAGGGCGCAATTTTTTCATGAACGCGTCTGTGACATTCCATTTGATCGGGAGATATGTGAGCTTTCGCGCAAATGCCAAGTTCAAAATGTCCTGATCCGCGAATTTGAACACATTTTTCATCCTGTTCGCAATATCCATGAATTTTTGAAGCGTGAAGTCAGCGCGGATGTTTTTTAGATTTAATAACATTATGCCAGCATTGAAATATCTGTGCCCCTTATCAAAGGCGTGCGCATATTTCTTTATGTCCTTCAACGCGCCCGAGTTGACATCCTCGACGACGGCGGCATAAACATTTTCAATATCGAAATTCCAGATGTCCTTTACGTCGTCCAGAACCACAATGTCGGAATCCATGAACAGGGCCTTGTTGATGACCGGGTTCAACCATGGGATCATTAATCGGAAATAACACTCAATTGTGATATGGGGAACCGTGGGCAGCCCATGGAACAAGTCCGCGTTTACTTCAATAAAGTCCATCTCAAAATGGCGGAGCTTTCTCAGCTCCATGATTCTCCTCTGGGTTTCCAACGAAATGTCCCGATGCAATATGAAAAAGTGCAACGCGGATTCCGAATTCATGAGGATGGACGCGATGGCAACGCTTGCATGGGGCGCATACGCGTCATTAAACGCCATGAAAATTGAAATATCTTCAACGGATGGACAAGGCAACGGCTGGGAGGAATCTTGTTTCATGGCAAAATTGATGGGAATATTCTGCACAACGTTTTTTTTGCGCAATCATTCGCTACCTTTGTGCTTTGGCATTCCGCCAGCCATTCACCGAACACCGTTTCAATGGCCATCGGTGAGGTGCCATCCAGCGGTGGCGTCAACGCCACCGCAGCCAATGTCGCCGCCCCCACAAGGACGGTCGTAGTTATCCTGCTACTTGTCTTCATATCGTTTTTCCTTTCTTGTCCTTGGATTGCTGTGTTTTTTGCCTTGCCGCGACACACGGCAAAGGGGAGTGGGGGGCTGGCCTGCGGTCCCATCGACTTTGGAGTGCGCTTGATCTGGCACTTCCAACAGGCGATCGCCTTATCAGGATGGCCTCCGCGTTGGCATTGTCGGGGAAGCGTCTTTCTCTGGCGCTTCCAACAGCGCGCGCGCCTTATCAGAAACGGAAGGGGACGACTATCCGAACCGTCCCCATAGTTTTCCCCGCCAACGGCAGAACTTGTCCCTCCCCAGATATTTAGGCAATCACCTGCGCGTGTGTGCGAGGGG
>JAITIB010000050.1 GCA_031279675.1 Puniceicoccales bacterium
CTCTGGCCGGAGTCGTCGGCGATGAGCATTAGGGAGACTGCCAGTAGGAGGCCCAAGAGGGCGATGATGGCGGGCGGGGGGGGGGGGGGGGGCGGGGGGGGGGGGGGGGCGGGGGGGGGGGGGGGGGGGGGCGGGCCCGCCCCCCCCCCCCCCCCACGAAAACGCACCACGGCGGCGTGACAGGCAGACCATGGCGGCCTCAAAGAAGAGGAGTGTGATGTTGTGAGTGGAGAGCATTCCCTGCCTTACAAGGGGAAGGCATGTGGATCGTGCGCGCGGATGCAAGTGTTTTTTTGCGCCCCGCGGCGGAGACGGGCGGGCGAAGTGGCGTCGGCGCGCGAGTTCGTTCTTTCCACACCACGGCGCAGACGTAATTTGCGCGGGCATCATGCAATTACCCATACGCAAATTTGGCGATCCCGTGTTGCGCCGGAAAGGGGCGCCGGTGACGGTGTTCGACGAGGCGCTTGCCGCGTTTGCCGCCGACATGGTGGAGACGATGCGCGCGGCCAAGGGCATCGGGCTCGCGGCGCAGCAGGTGGGGCGGGCGATGCAATTTTTTGTGGTTGAGCTCAAGGCGCCGGACGAGGGGCCCGTGGAGTTCGGGTTTACGCTGGACGGGCGCGAGGTGCCGCTGGCGTTGTTGATGCCGCTCGCGGTGGCGAACGCGCGGGTGGAGATCCTGCCCGATGAGGAGTGGCTGTATGCGGAGGGCTGCCTGTCGTTTCCCAAACTCAATGGCGAGGTGGCGCGGCGTGAACGGGTGCGCATGAGCTATCAGGATCTCTCCGGGGCGGGGCACGAGATTGTGTGCGATGGTTTGTTTGCGCGCTGCATCCAGCATGAGCACGACCATTGCCAGGGCGTGCTTTTCATTGACCGGATGGAGAAGCCCGACCTGTTGAAAATCCAGGCGCGGGTGAAACAGCTCAAGCGCGAGACGCTCCGCGCGCTGAGGGAACGGGAGACACGGTGACGGGGTTTGCCCCAGCGAAGCCGCCTGTTTTCGGCGAGACACCGGGGACGCTCGCGGCGCGGTTGTCGGCGCTGGGCGCGCCCGCATTTCGCGCCGGACAAATCCTGGACTGGATTTACAAGAGGCGCGCGTGTTCGCCCGACGCCATGTCAAACCTTCCCGGGGCGTTGCGCGAATGGCTTGGCGAGGCGTTTGATTTCGCGCCCAACGAGCCGCTTTTGCAAAAGCAGTCCAGTGACGTGACGCGGAAGATTTTGCAACGCCTGCGCGATGGCTCGCTCGTCGAGACGGTCGTCATCAACGCGCCGCAGGAGGGCGTCGGCGTGGAGCATTCGAGGCAAACGGTCTGCGTGTCCACGCAGGTGGGGTGCGCCTATGGGTGCCGCTTTTGCGCATCGGGGCTGGCGGGCTGGAAGCGCAACCTGTCCGCGGGGGAAATTGTCGCGCAGCTGATGGTGGCGGCGCGCGTGGCGGGCGGGGTGTTTGACAACGTTGTCGTGATGGGCATGGGCGAGCCGCTGGCAAACTACGACAACCTGCTCGCCGCGTTGCGCATCGTGAACGCGCCGTGGGCGCTGGGCCTCGGCGCGCGGCGCATCACCGTCTCCACCTCGGGCGTCGTGCCCAAGATCCTCGCCCTCGCAGAGGAGCCGCTTGGCGTGCGCCTGGCCGTCAGCCTGCATGGGGCGACGAACGAGGTGAGGGACCGGATCATGCCCGTGAACCGGCGGTTTCCGCTGGAAAAACTGCTTCCCGCCTGCGCCACCTTCGCGAGCCGGCACGGGCGCATGTTGACCCTCGAATTTATTCTCATCGCGGAGATCAACGACTCGCTGGAGCAGGCGCGGGCGCTCGCCGATATTGCGCGGAAACTCCACGCGCACGTGAACCTCATCCCCTGCAACGCCGTGGAGGGCCTGCCCTGGCAACGGCCAAGCCTGACGCGCCAGCAGCACTTTTTGCGCGCGCTCAAGGCACGCTCCGTGTCCGCAACCTTGCGACGGGAAAAGGGGGCCGACATTGACGCGGCGTGCGGACAGTTGCGCTTGCGCACGGAAAAACTTCTCCCCAACCAGCAACACGCATGAGGAAAAACGAGATTCCCCTGTCTGAACTTGTCCGGTTCTGCGACGAACGTTCCCGGCGCCACACGGTGAAGGATTTCCCCGGCGCCATGAACGGGCTCCAATTCGCCAATCGCGGCGGCGTGACAAAAATCGGCGCCGCCGTGGACGCCGGGCTCGTCCCATTCGAGGAGGCGGCGCGCCGCGGAGTGGATTTCCTCATCGTGCACCACGGACTTTTCTGGCACGCGCCGCAGCCGGTCACGGGCGCGATTTACGCCAGGTATCGCGTGCTGTTCGAGCACAACATCGCCGTTTACTCAAGCCACCTGCCCCTGGACGCCCACCCGGAAATCGGCAACAACGCCCTTCTCGCCAAACACCTCGGCCTGCCCGTGGAACGCTGGATACTGCCCCACGAGGGCGTCCCCATGGCCGCCCTGTGCACCGGAGTCGAGCGCCGCGAACTGGTGGCGCGACTGGGGGCGCTGTTCAAAACGCCCTTCGCCACAATCGAATTTGGAAGCGCAAATCCGCAACGCATCGCAATCCTCTCCGGCAGCGGACGCGCCGCCCTCGACGCGCTCGAGGACGCGGGGTGCGACACACTGATAACGGGCGAGCTCCGGCAGGAACACTACAACGCCGCGCAGGAAAATCGCTGGAACCTCTACCCGTGCGGACACTACGCAACGGAAACCTTCGGCGTGTCCGCGCTCGCCGCGGAAGTGGCGTCGCAATTCGGCCTTCCGCACGAATTCATCGCCACCGCCTGCCCGCTATAGACCCCGCCCATCCCCGCCGAGCACCGCAAGCGTCTGCTCATGCAGCCACGGATTCGCCGCAATAATGTTCCCGCCCGCGAGCGCATCCCCCCCCCTCCAGTCCGACACCACCGCGCCCGCACCCCTCAGCACGGGAATCAACGGCACGATGTCCCACTCGCTCAAGACCGGGTCCGCCATCACATCGCCCAGCCCCGCCGCCACCATCAAGTGCCCGTAACAATCGCCCCAGGTGCGGAACGTCCCCGCGCGCTCGACAAGCCGCCCCCACGCAGCCCACGGCTGATGGAGGGCGATGTTTTTCACATCCGTCGTGAGCAAAAGCGCCTCCTCGATCCGCCGCCGCCCCCCCACCGCGGCAGGCCGCCCATTGTAAAGCGTCCGCGCCCCGTCCCCGATCACCCGCTGGCGCGTCACCGGCTGATCAATCACGCCAAGGCAGGGCACGCCCTCGTGCAACAACCCGATAAGGACACCATAGAGCGGCACGCGCGGAATGAACGACTTCGTGCCATCGATGGGATCAAGAATCCACACAAACTCCGCCTCCGCGCGATCGCGCCCAAACTCCTCCCCGATGACGCCGTGCGCCGGGAAGCGCTCGCCGATCCACGCCCGCAAATGGCGCTCGCACTCCCTGTCCGCCACCGTCACCGGCGACCCGTCCGCCTTCACCTCGACCAGCGTCTCGTCGCACGCATGGTAGCCGCGCAACAACTCCCCCGCGCGATCCGCCAGCAAACCGGCAAACGCCCAAAGCTCCCCCCCCAAAGTCTCGGAAATCATCCTCTTGCTCATGCCCCAACCATGGCACGCCCGCGCACCCCGGCGAAAGCACAAACAAAAGATTCCGGGTTGCCTTCGCCCGAAAAAAACCCAACAACCCGACGTCACCATGAAAAAACTCTTCTTCACACTCTGCCTCGCCTCCGCCCTCGCAAGCGGCACGGCGCAGGCCCAAAAAGCGCCCAAGATCGCCACCATCAACATGGAGGTCCTCTTCTCCAAGTATCAAAAAGCCGTGGAATTCGAGAAGACGCTCAAAGGCGAGCTCGAAAATTTCAAAAAAACCGACGACGCCCGCCTCAAGGCAATCATCGCCATGCGCGAAGACACTGAAAAGGCCCAAAAAGAAGCCGAGGATCCCACCAAAAACGAACAGGCCCGCGCCACCGCGCGCACCGTCTTCGAAAACAAAGCCCGCGCTTTCCAAAACGAGCAAAACAGCTACCTCACCGGCAAACGCAACAGCGAGCTCGCCTTCCAGCAGCGCAGCCAGGCGCACGTGCGCGCCGTCATCGACGAAATCCGTCCCATCGTCGCCGCGCTCGCCAAGGAAAAAGGCGCCGACCTCGTCCTCAACAGCACATTCAACCCGACCAACGTCCTCTACGCCGACCCCGCCCTCGAAATCACCGACGAGGTCGTCAAACGCCTCAACGCCACCTTCACCCCGGCGCCCCCCGCCCTCCCCGCCCTCCCACAGGTCGCACCTGCAAACTAACACCCATTCACCAAACCCGCGAAAAAACGGAGAACCCGGCCCGCCGGAATTCTCCGTTTTTGTTAACCACCGCCCGCCCAAAATGAACATCGCCATCCCCCTCCCCGAAATCCTCGCCCTCATCGCCCCCCAACGCCAGCACGGCAACCCCGGCCCCGTGGACACCCTCACCGGCATCGCCGCCCTCGACGAAGCCCGCCCCGGCGAGCTCACCTTCCTCGGCAACCCCAAATACACACCCCAAGTCCCCGCCACCCGCGCCACCATAGTCCTCCTCCCCCTCGACTACCCCGGCCCCGGCCCCGGCCCCGGGCAAATGCACCTGCACGTGCCCGACCCCTCCCGCACCCTCGCTCAACTCTGCGCGCACCTTGAGGAAAAACTCTTCCCCCCACCCCCCCCCGATTACCGCCACCCCACCGCCATCATCGACCCCACCGCCCATCTCGGCGACCACCTCCACATCGGCCCCCACGTCATCATCGAAGCCCATGCCCGCATCGGCGACCACACCATCCTCGAAGCCCACGCCCACATCGCCCACCACGCCCGCATCGGCCCCCGCAACTGGCTCAAACCCCGCGCCACCGTCACCGAATACTGCGAAACAGGGGCGCGCGTAAAAATCCACCACGGCGCCATCATCGGCGGCGAAGGCTTCGGCTACGAGACACACGAAGGCACCCACCGCAAAATCCCCCAGATCGGCAACGTCGTCCTCGAAGACGACGTCGAGATCGGCGCCAACACCACAATCGACCGCGCCCGCTTCGCCACCACGCGCATCGGCGCCGGCACCAAGATCGACAACCTCGTCCAGATCGGACACAACTGCCGCATCGGACGCCACTGCATCCTCGTCGCGCAAAGCGGCCTCGCCGGCAGCACCACACTTGAGGACCACGTCGCCCTCGCCGGACAGGTCGGCCTCGCCGGGCACCTGCGCATCGGACGCGGTGCCCGAATCGGCGCCCAATGCGGAGTCCTCTCCGATGTCCCCCCCGGCGCCATCATGCTCGACTCACCCGCCATCCCCATCCAAACCGCGAAAAAACTCATGATCCTCAAACAACGCCTCCCCGAACTCTTCAAACGCGTCAAAGCACTCGAAGCCCACACCGCAACCCCCGCCGCCCATGCCCAGGAAAACAACCCCTGAGCCCCCCCCCGCCGCGCCCAACCACCCCTACCGCGACACACTGCAGCAAAAAGACCCCCCGCTCGAAGCCGCCCTGCGCCCGCCCACCTTCGCCGACTTCACCGGCCAGCCCCGCACCCTCGAACGCCTCCGCGTCATGACCGGCGCCGCCCGGCGCGAACACCGCCCCCTCGACCACATCCTCCTCCACGGCCCCCCCGGCCTCGGCAAAACCACACTCGCCCACATCCTCGCCACGGAAATGGACGTGCGCATCAAGATCACCTCCGGCCCCGTCATCGAAAAAGCCTCCGACCTCGCCGGCCTCCTCACAAGCCTCGAAGAAAACGAAATACTCTTCATCGACGAAATCCACCGCATCAGCAAAACCGTCGAGGAATTCCTCTACTCCGCCATGGAGGACTTCCGCATCGACATCATGATCGACCAAGGCCCCAACGCCCGCAGCGTCCGCTTGAACATCCCCCGCTTCACCCTCATCGGCGCCACCACCCGCACCGGCCTGCTCACCGCCCCCATGCGCAGCCGCTTCACCCTCCAGACCCGCCTCGACTACTACAACCACGAAGACCTCTGCCGCATCGTCCACCGCAACTGCGCCCTCCTCCACATGCGCATCGACACCTCCGGCGCCCGCGAAATCGCCCGCCGCGCCCGCGGCACCCCCCGCATCGTAAACAACCTCATCCGCTTCACACGCGACTACGCCCTCGAACGCGCCGACGGACACATCACCCAACCCATCGCCGCCGCCGCCCTCGAACTCCTTGAAATCGACCAATACGGCCTCGACGAAATGGACAAACGCATCCTGCGCATCATCGCCACACACTACAACGGCGGCCCTGTCGGCCTCGGCACCATCGCCGTCGCCGTTGCCGAAGACGAGCACACCCTCGAAGAAGTCCACGAACCCTACCTAATCCAAGAAGGCTACCTCGCCCGCACCCCCCAAGGCCGCACCCTCACCCCCAAGGCATGGCAAATCCTCCATCTCACCCCCCCCGCCCCAACCCGCCAGCAAGAACTCTTCAACTAAACCCATCCCGGGAGCTCCCGGAAACATTCCGGAACCCCCGGAAAGAAATCGGGGACTCCCGAATCCCCTCTCCAACGCATCCGTTTCACCCACCTATGGAGTGCGGGACTAAAGTCACAGGGTTAGTCGGAAGTTTTGAGTTCATTAAACATGCTGGGAAATCGGCATGGACAAAAAATCGAGCGGGCGGGCGGGCGTTTGGGCGCGCAAATACTTGATCGCACCCAATCTGCACCCTCACCTCCTCCTGCTACACCCTTGCCTTCTCGACTCACACATGGGTCAACTTCTGTCTGGTCCTCCCGAAATGGGTTGAAAAAATCCGTTGACGCGCGGATGCGGGGAGACATTCTGGGTGTTTCTTGTTTTCGAGTTCTTGGAGTGGCCGGGTAGCTCAGTCGGTAGAGCAGAGGACTGAAAATCCTTGTGTCGGCGGTTCAATTCCGCCCCCGGCCACCATTGTGTTCTTGTTTGAAATGACGCCTCCGTTGGGGGCGTTGTTTTTTTTGGGGAGGTGGTGGGTTCAGGGTGACGTTGTGCGACGGTGCAGGGCGATGAGGAATTCGCGGTTGCCGTCGCCGCCTTGTATGGGCGAGGGGGTGGTGCCGAGGAGTTCGACGCGGGGGAGGCGGGTTTGGGCGAAGGTGCGGATTTCCTCCACAATGCGTGTGTGGATGGCGGGGTCGCGGATGATTCCGGAGGTTTTGTCCGCCTCGGTTTTTTGCGCTTCGAACTGGGGTTTGATGAGTGCGATGAGGTGGCCGCCGGGGGTGAGTCGCGCCCAGGCGGGGGCGAGGGTCTTGGTGAGCGAGATGAAGGCGAGGTCCATGACGATGAGCGCGTAGTCGGGGCGGGGGAGGGGGTGTGTGGCGAGGGTGCGGGCGTTGATTTTTTCGAGGTTGGTCACGCGCGGGTTGGCGCGCAATTTGGGGTGGAGTTGCCCGTGGCCGACGTCAACGCAGTCGATGTGGGTGGCGCCGTGCTGGAGGAGGCAGTCGGTGAAGCCGCCGGTGGAGGCGCCGATGTCGAGGGCGTGAAGGCGGGTGGGGTCGATGTGAAAGTGGGCGAGGGCGTGGGCGAGTTTTTCTCCGCCGCGGCTGACGTAGCGCGGGGGTGTTTCGATGTGCAGCGGGGTGTCTGGTGGGAGGGCGGTGGCGGGTTTGGCGATGAGGGTGTGGGGGCCGGCCCGGACTTTTCCGGCCATGATGAGGGCTTTGGCGAGGGTGCGTGTGGGGGCTTTGCCTTGGAGGACGAGGAGCTCGTCGGCGCGGATTTTGGCGGGGGGCATGGGGGGTGGGGGTGGGGTTATTCGATATTCTGGACTTGCTCGCGGATGCGTTCGAGCTCGTTTTTGCCTTCGATGACGAGGCGGGTGATGGGGAGGTGGTTGGCTTTGCTGCCGATGGTGTTGAGCTCGCGGTTGATTTCCTGGCAGAGGAAGTCGAGCTTGCGTCCGATTTCCTGTGCTTCGTCGAGAATGGCGAGGAATTGGGCGTAGTGGCTGTGGAGGCGGGTGGTTTCCTCGGTGATGTCACAGCGGTCGGCAAAGAGGGCTATTTCTTTGAGGACGCGTTCGTCTGCGGGGTCGAGGTCGAGTCCGGCTTGCTGGAGGCGGGCGAAGAGGGCGGTGCGGTGGCGGGGGAGGATGCCGTCGCTGTGGGTGGTGATTTGGGTGGTGTGGGTTTGGAGTGTGTGGATGCGTGCGCGCAGGTCGGTCTCGAGGTGGCGTCCTTCTTGCGCGCGCATGGCGGCGAGATGGGAGAGGGCGGTGTGGAGGGCTGCCTTGAGGGCGGACTGGGTCCCGGGCGCGTCGAGGGGCGGGAGGTTTTCGCGGCGTGCGCGGTGCAGCTCGGCAAGGCGCAGGAGGAGGTGAGCGTCGGGGTTGAAGGGGAGGTTGTGGGCGGCGGCCTGCCGGGAGAGTTTGGCGAGGGTTTCCCTGAGGGCGTCGGGGTCCCAGAGGAGGGCGTTGGCGGTGGCGTTGGCGGTGAGGGAGGGTTGGATCTGGAGGGTGAGTTTGCCGCGTGTGATGTGCGCGCGGATGCAGGGGGCGAGGAGGTGCTCAAGGGTGGTCCATTCGGGCGGGGCGGAGATGTGGAGTTCGAGGGTGCGGCGGTTGACGGTGCTGGCTTCGAGTGTCATTTCGGTGGCGCCGAGGGTCAGGGTGGCGCGTCCGTATCCGGTCATTGATTTGATGGGCATGGGTGGTGGTGCGGTTTGGTTGGATGGATGGTGTTAGTGCTTATCCCAGGGAAGGGGGGTGGTGACGGGGGTGTGGTCCCAGACGTTGGTGATGTCGAAGATTTGGCCGGGGGCGAGAATATGGTTGGGATCGAGGGCGTGCTTGATGGCGAGCATGGCGTCGATTTCCGCCGTGGTGTGCTGGAGGCGCAGGAAGGGGGACTTGGCGATGCCGATGCCGTGCTCGCCGGTGATGGCGCCGCCGAGGGCGACGACTTTTTCCATCATGAGCCGGATGCCTTCCTGGGCGCGGAGTCGTTGGACGGAGTCGTTGCGGTCATACATGATGTGGATGTGGAAGTTGCCGTCGGCGGCGTGCCCGAAGGTGGGGGTGGGCAGGTGTGTGCGCGCGTGAATTTCGCGGGTGTGCTGGATCAGGGGGATGTAGGCGTGGAGGGGGACGACAATGTCTTCGTTGAGCTTGGCATTGCCGAGTTGATACATGGCCTGGGAACAGGTGCGACGGGTGTTCCAGAGAGTTTCGGCCTCGGCTGGGTCGGCAGTTTCACGCCAGGCTGGCGTGTGCCGGCGCGCCCAGGCGCGGAGGTGCGCGATGTCGTCGGAGAGGGCGCCGGGGGCGCCGTCGATCTCAACGAGGAGGATGGCGGGGGGTGCGCTGGCGCCGGCCTCGGGGAAGACGGGGGCGTTGGCGCGGTGTTGGGCGCAGGCGACGGTTTGGGTGTCGAGAAATTCGAGGACGGAGGGCGTCCGGTGCTGGGCGAGGAGCGTGACAGCGGCTTCGAGCGCGTGCTCGTCGGTGGGGAATGCCAGAAGAAAGGTGTGCCGGGCTTGGGGGCGGGGGATGAGTTTGAGGGTGGCATGTGTGATGACACCGAGGGTTCCTTCGGAGCCGATCCAGAGGTCTTTCATGTTGTAGCCGCTGGCGTATTTGCGCAGGGGGCCGCCCCAGCGGACGAACCGGCCGGTCGGGAGGAATCCTTCGAGGGCATAGATGTAGTCACGGCAGACTCCGTATTTGGCGGCACGCAGGCCGCCGGCGTTGGTGGCGATGTTGCCGCCAATGGTGCAATATTTCACGGAGGAAGGGTCCGGGGGGTAAAAGAGTCCGTGGGCGGCGGCGGCGGCGTCTATGTCGGCGGTGATGGCGCCGGGCTGGACGTGGGCGAGCGAGGCGGTGGCGTCCACGGCGATGCGCGTCCAGTGGGCGAGGCTGAGCACCCAGCCGCCGTGGATCGGGGCGGCGGCCCCGGCGCAGCCCGAGCCGGCGCCGCGGATGGTGACGGGGACGTGGTGAGTGTTCGCGAGTTGCAGCGTGGTGGCGATGTCGGCCTCGGTGCGCGGGTGGACGACGGCGTGGGGGGGGAAGGGGATGCGCGTGTTGTCAAATGATGCGGCGTGGAGGGATTGGGGGTCGGTGCGGACGTTTTCGTGGCCGAGCGCCTGGGCGAGTTGTTGGGTGGCGGCGGCGATGACGGGGTGGTGGCGGGTGCTGCTCATTTAAAATCACTCTGTGTGTCGCGGGGGTTTTTTTCAAGGGTGCAGTGGACGGGTGGGCCCGGGGTGCGTGGCGTGTCCGAAAGCTTTGCTTGTGACGGTGGAATAATCTTTTAGGTTCCCCCATCCAATCCAATTTCCTGTCGCATCAGCACAATCAGCCCATGAGTCCGCCCGCATTGTCCTTACCCGAGCCACTTCCCGATCTTCTCCCTATCCGTCCGCTTGCCCGTCCCATTCGCGCCACCGTTTCGCTTCCCGGCTCCAAGAGCATTACCAATCGCGCCCTCATTCTTGCCGTGCTTGGCACTGGCGGGACGGTGCTCACGAACGCCCTTTTCAGTCGTGACACGCGCATCATGGTGGATGCCCTGCGCGCCCTCGGCTATGAGATCCATGCCGACGAGGCAGCCCGCACCCTCACCGTCCACGGGACAGGGGGGAACATCCCCCGTGCCCAGGCCGCGCTGCATGTTGGCAATGCCGGCACAGCGGCCCGTTTTCTCACCGCCCTGCTTACCCTCCATCCGCGTGGTGTTTACACGCTTGATGGCGATCCTCCCATGCGTGTCCGGCCCATGCGCGGGCTTCTTGCCGCCCTTGGTGCCCAGGGTGCCGTTGCCACCGTTCCCGGCACCGGTGCTCCCGCGCATCATTTCCCCTTTGTCTTGCGCACGCGCGGACTTCCCGGTGGCGCCCTCAGCATGGATGCCGCCGCCAGTTCGCAGCTTTTGAGCGCGCTTCTTCACGTTGCCCCTTATGCCCGCGATGCCCCTCTTGCCATCCATCTCCCCCGTCCCACTGTTTCCCAGCCTTTTGTCCAAATGACTCTCCGCATGATGGCGCAATTTGGGCAAACGGTTCCGCCGCGGCTCCTGCGTCCTGTTTCCGGCATTTCTGGCGCGCCCGTCACCTACGCGCTCCCCAATTCCGGCCCTGCTCCTTTGCCAGCCACTTATGCCATTGAGCCCGACGCCACCGCGGCCAGCTATTTCCTCGCGCTGCCCGTTGCGGCTCCCGTCTCCCTTGTTCTCGACGGGCTTCCCCCCGGGGACAGTCTTCAGGGCGACACTGCCTTTGCCGCGATCCTTCAACAAACCGGGCTTTCTCTTCGCCCCACGTCCACTGGTTGGATGACCGCCCCCGCTTCCGGTTGCGCCCGTGGGGGCGATTATGATTTCAACGCCATTTCCGACACCTTTCTCACGCTTGCCGCCCTCGCTCCCCTTCTCGACGGTCCGTTGACGCTTCGCAACCTTGCCCATGCGCGCCGCCAGGAAACGGACCGCCTTGCTGCCCTCGCCACGGAGCTCCACAAACTCGGGCAGCGCACCCATCCGACGCCCGAGGGCCTTTGCGCCAATCCCGCCCACGGTGACATCACCATTTATCCCGATCCGGGAAAGATGCGCCGCCTCAGCGCTTCCCGCCCCATTTCCATTCACACCTATGACGACCATCGCATCGCCATGAGTTTTGCCATTCTTGGCACCCACGATCTCCACGGCGATGGGCGTCCTTGGCTTGCCATCCACGATCCCGCCTGTTGTGCCAAGACTTTCCCCAACTTTTTCACCACTCTTCACGACCTTCATCCATGAGCCGCTGCGACATCACCACCGTCATCACACAAGACACTCCCCGTTTCCTCGCCCTCCTTGAGCGCCACCGCCACGATCGCGTTGTCGTCCTCGGGCACATGCGTCCCGATGGCGACTGCATTGGCGCCCAAATCGCCCTTTGCCGCATCCTTCGCGCCCAAGGCACCGAGGCCATCTGCGTCAACCACCATGCCATCCCCCGCACCCTTGCCTCGCTCCAGCACGACACTCCGTTTTATCACGAGCCCCGTTTCATCCCCGCCGGCAGCCATGCCATTTGTGTGGACTGCTCCGATCTCACCCGTCTCGGGCCCGTCCTTGGCGCCCATTTCCCACGGATTGCCGCCAACATAGACCACCACATCTCCAACACCAATTACGCCTGCGAAAACATCGTCCATCCCGATGCCGCCGCCGCCTGCCAGATGATTGCCGCGCTCGCCTTTGATGCCCGCATTCCCCTTGATCCCGTCACGGCGCAAGCCCTCTACACCGGGATTGTCACCGACACCGGGCAGTTCAAATACCGCAACACCACCGCCGGCCTCCTCACCACCGCCGCCCGTCTCCTCGAACACGGCGCTGCCGCCGATCTCACCACGCGCTGCCTTTACGAGAACGATCGTCTTGACCGCCTTCTTCTTCTCCAACGCTGCCTCGGCACCTTTGAGCTCCACCATGGCGGACGTATTTGCGCCGGACACCTCACTGCCGCGGACTATGCCGCCACCCGCACTGCAAAGGAAGACGCGGAAGGCTTCATCGACTATGCCCGCAACATCGCCTCCGTCGCCATCGCCCTCCTCCTTGAGGAAACCCCTGCCGGGCTCAAGGGCAGCCTTCGCGCCAAGGATCCCCGTTATCGCCTCGACCGCCTTGCCGCCACCCTCAATGGCGGCGGGCACACGCTTGCCGCCGGATTCAACCTTCCGGGCGCCACGCTCGCCACGCACCGCTCGCAAATCCTCGCCGCTCTCGCCATCCACATGGATGGCATTGATGCCGCCCAACCCATTGACAACTGAGACCACCGCCATGACCTCCCCAGCCGCCCCCCTGCGCATTGCCGGGCACGAATTTCAAAGCCGTCTCCTTGCCGGCACCGGAAAATACGCCACCGGCGCCCAGATGGCCGCCAGCCTCCACGCCACCGGCGCCCAAATTGTCACCGTTGCCATCAAGCGCATCCAGTTTGGCAAGCCCGCCGACTCCATCCTGAACCATCTCGACCGCGCCCGTTACCAACTCCTTCCCAACACTTCCGGCGCGCACACCGCCAGCGAGGCCATCCTTGCCGCCCGCATGGCCCGCGAAGCCCTCCACACGCCCTGGCTCAAGCTCGAAATTCATCCCGACCCGAAGTGGCTCATGCCGGATCCCGTCGAAACCCTTCGCGCCTGCGAACAACTTGTCCGCGACGGCTTCATCGTCCTTCCCTACATTCACGCCGATCCCGTTCTCGCCAGGCACCTTGAGCGCGCCGGTGCCGCCGCCGTCATGCCCCTCGGGGCGCCCATCGGGAGCAATCTGGGACTGCGCGCCCGTGATTTCATCCGCATCATCATCGAGCAATCCACCATCCCCGTCATTGTTGACGCCGGCCTTGGCGCCCCCTCGCACGCCGCCGAGGCCATGGAGCTCGGCGCGGATGCCGTCCTCGTCAACACCGCCATTGCCACCGTGCCGGATCCCGTGGCCATGGGGCGCGCATTCAAACTCGCCGTCGAGGCCGGACGTCTTGCCCATGAAAGCGGCATGGCCCCCGCCACCTTCAGCGCCGACGCCACCTCGCCCCTCACGGATTTTTTGGAATAGCGCGCTCCCGGGCGCGCATGTCATCCGCCGCGCAAACGCGCCCGCATTTCGCGGACCGCCCCGCCGATGCCGTGCAAAAGCGCGCGCGCCAGAAGCGCGTGCCCGATGTTCAACTCGTGCAAATGCGGCAGCGTGAGCACCTCGCGAATATTCACGTAATTGATCCCGTGCCCGGCGTTGACCACCAGATCAAGCTGTGCCGCGTGTTCCGCCGCGCGGCGCAGCCGGGCCAGCTCCACCGCGCGCGCCGCGGCGTCATGGTATGCATTGGCAAACGCCCCCGTGTGCAGCTCTATCCAGGGCGCGCCCGTGGCGCCCGCCGCGTCAACCTGCGCCGGATCGGGCGCGATGAAAAGGCTCGTCGCGATTCCAGCCCCGTTCATCCGGGCCACAATTTCCCGGATGCGCCCCTGTTGCGCGGCAACGTCCAGCCCGCCCTCCGTGGAAATTTCCTCACGCTTTTCCGGGACAAGGCAGACGCTGTCCGGGCGAACCCCGAGGGCGAATTCCACAATCGCCTTGTCGCAGGCCATTTCGAGATTAAGGCGTGTCTGGATGGACTCGCGCAAACGCTCAATGTCGCGCTCCTGCATGTGGCGGCGATCCTCGCGAAGGTGCGCCGTGATGCCGTCGGCGCCCGCCTGCTCGGCAAGCAACGCCACCGCGACCGGATCGGGCTCGACGAACTGCCCGCACGTGCGCCCGGCCTCGCGATAACGCGCCTGACGCAACGTGGCCGCATGGTCAATGTTCACACCAAGAAGAACGGGGACACTCATCATGCCCCCACTAAAGCACTCCCCCGAACGCGTTGAAAAGCGGAAATCCCGCCTTCGCCCGCGTCAGAGGACGAGATTGTCGGCGATCTCGTGGTTGGCGTGGACCGCCTTGACATCGTCCAGACTGTCCAGCGTTTCAATGAGGCGGAGAATGCCCTTCGCCGCGGTGGCGTCGGTGACGGTGACTGTGGTGTTGGGCAGATAGGCGATTTCCGAGGAATCGGGCTTGATCCCCTTGTCCTCAAGCGCCTTGGCGACAGCGTCGTAAGGGTGGACACCGCAAAGAATCTCAAAATGGTCCCCGTGGTTGAGCACGTCGTCGGCGCCCGCCTCAAGGGCGATTTCCATGAGGGCATCCTCGGTGGTGCTCTCGGCACTGATGAGGAACTGCCCCTTGCGCTGAAAGTTGAAGGCGAGCGCCCCGGGCGTGGCAAGACTGCCACCGGCCTTCGTGAACGCCGCGCGAATCTCACCGACGGCACGGTTCTTGTTGTCGGTCGTGACCTCGATGATGATGCCGACGCCACCGGGCGCGTAACCCTCGTAAACAATCTCCTCGTAGGAGACACCGGGAAGCTCGCCCGTGCCTTTCTTGACGGCGCGCTCGATGTTGTCGGCTGGCATGTTGGCCGTGCGCGCCTTCGCAAGCAGCGTGCGCAGCTTCGCGTTGGAAGCGGCGTCCCCGCCGCCGGCGCGCGCCGCGAGCGTGAGTTCCTTTGCCAGGACGCTGAAAATTTTCCCGCGCTTGGCGTCAACGGCAGCCTTGTGGCGCCGGGTGGTTGCCCATTTGCTGTGTCCAGACATGAGCGCGGAGAAAACGAAATTTCACCGTGGTGAAAAGCGGAAAATTCCAACGCCACCCAAAGACCCTCAAACGGGCAACGCACCTTGCCGCCCCGTCCAATCCGCCGACTCTGCGCCCACCGCGCCTCAGCCACAGTCTTGAACACCAGCCCAATCAACAGAACCTTCCAATATCCAATGCCAACCAGGCCCAAGAACACACCCAATCAAACGACGCCCAAGAAAACCACACGAGGGAAGTCTGCCACCGGTGTCAAATCCTCTCAAGAAGCCAAAACTTTTGAACTTTTTAAAAAACTGAGCAACCTCAAACGCCTCAACGAATGGCGAATCGAGAAACTATTGGATGGAGACATTCATGCCCTTGAGGAATTGCTTGGAACAATTAAGTCCAAAGTCGAAAGAGGAACTGCCGAAACAATTACAGTAGAAAAAGATACTGTGTTGGACTTACGGGACATAGGGGAAATCTGCTTGTCAGATGCGAAGGTCTTTCAACATGTTTTGGAGGGAAATTGCTACTACATTAAGGGAAAACATCAAGAAGCATTGAAGTTCTATAATAGGGCAATCGAAACGAATTTTGGAGGAAACGTTTGGATAAAACTGTCTTTTGATAAAGAAAATGAATCTCTTGAAATGGATAAAAATGGCGAGGGAGTAATTAAAAAACACATAGAACATGAAATTATTCGGGATATTTATGGAGAGAACGTCTTGGAATTGACCACATTGAGGAATCTTGGCTCAATGTTGCTTTGCTTCTCAGGCGTCAAGAACTACGCATTTTACGGATACAATTACGGCAAGATAAATATAAGAGCTGAAATTGAAAAATGCAAAAATAAGTGTAAGGATGAGGATGAAAATCTTCGTAAAGAACTTCTCGCATATTCCGAAGATCTCAGGCGACAAGAAATTGATGCTTTACGTGAAAAGATTATTTCGAAGCAAAAGGATTGCTTGAACGAAAACTCTTTTGAGGATGATTATAGAAAAAATCTTTGCCGCGACAATTCAGGCAATGACAAGCACTCCGGAGCCTCTTCCTCAATTGTCAGCTTTTCTCCATCTTGCAAAAGGATATTTTTTGCATGCCCAAAACAAACAGAATACAGTAGACGATAAAAAAGCTCAAATACTATGGCATTATGATTCCGCGTTGAGTATCTGTCCAAAATATTTACGAGCGCACCAAGCACGAGGCTACAGTTTATATGCGATGGGGAGATATCTTCCTGCCTTGGATTCATTCAGAAAAGCCATCGCACTGAACCCCTTGAATGCGCGCAACTACAATAGCGCGGGCTATGTCCATTTGACGACAGGAGATTATCGGGAAAGTGCGGATTATCAGCGTGCCGCGCTTGCAATTTGCAGGAATCATTCAAGGCAACTAACAGTGAACAATGACAGGAAGTCGAAAAATTTCAAAAAAATCCTAACGCGAAATTTGAGAGTCCTGAACGAGTTGAAAGAAATGGCACACATAGACAAGGCGCTTGCAGAATACGCGTCAGCGACACGACATAATCCAGGAAAGTTTGTTCAAACTTCGTTATGGACAGACTCTCCCGAAAAGAGTAGACTTCAAGATGGCAAGGGGAAAGGGTGCTTTCCGGAAAAATTTGAGAAGATTAAAAAAGCGCTCGAATCCTATTTATACTGCTTGGAAGATGCAGTCAAGGTCGCTATGTGTAAAACAAATTCGGAAAATAAGCATGTGGCACTCAATATTGTAAGGAAAACAGCTCATTCTATTGTCCGAATATGTTTTTATGGCAAATTCTTCAGCCGAGAACAAAATAAAGAAATTATAGACATCATAGTCCACCAAGAAAAATTAGTACGAATTAAACTCGAAAAAAAAACAAGAATCAAAGGGTAAAAGTAGTTTATTCGAAAAGAAGATGGAAGAAGTGGAAGCGATGATAGGCAAATTGTCAGAGTCGTCTAAAAAAGACAATAACTCGCTATTGGAGCTTGGGAAAGATATAATCAACTCTCTGAGTACCTCTCCCTTAATGGACGAAACAAAATCGCTGCAACCCAGATACAATCACATTCGCACATTTTTGGATGCTTTTCTATTTGATATTTCTATAGAAAAGTCTTCTGACAAAAAGATGAGTGAGCTATCTGCAGGTCTCAACAATTTTTTATTCGAAAAAGATTCCGTTACGCAAAAAGGACCGCATTTGCCAGCTTTTGTCGATTCATTGAATAAAAAAAATGATGAGGACCAGGTGCTCGACTATAACCGTCGCGTAATTATTGATGAAACTCAAATTATCTTGAACGAGTTTATCGAACGTTTGAACGATATAATGAAAATAAATAAAGATAAGTTTGAGAACTGCATTGAACGAGAAAATTCAAAAAAATCAACGAAAAGCGGGAAGCAACTTTAGATGATGTGATAACCCGCAGGAAAAGCTGTTTGAAAAAAATCGGGAAACTCAAGGAAAACTGTTTTTCGCAATTCAGAGAATTGATTATCAAAGATCCAGACTATCGGATTCTTGCTGGTCAGTATTTTACAGAGAACGAATTTTGCGAATTATGGTTTTATCAAAAACGCTTGCTGCGTCTTTTGCGTTTGGAAAAATCTGATTTTATTGGAAATGAGATCGGAACCTATCGTTCTGTTAAAGCGTTCGAATCATTCCTTCCCTCGAATAAGCCAGAAAATAAAACAGAAGCCCTATCGGAAGCGGATGCCCAAGCTGACGGCGACGGAGTTATAGGCGACGGCGACGGAGTTACAAAGAGGAAAAACCCTGACGAAACAAATAAGAAAGAGGAGAAATGTTTTTGTCTTTATGACATTACTGACATGAATGACGCCCAGGAGGGCTTGGCATTGCAAGAATATTTTGATGTTGCCTACCCGGCTCAAGGCAAGTTAGTGCCGCTGCAGGCTTCATTTACGATGAATTCGGACAGCCTTACGATGTTTCGTCTCTATGGGTGCAAAAAAAACAAAAAAGAGGAGACGCGCCATAATCCTGAGCAAGGAACCGGGATTTCCCTCGTGTTTGATGAGCGTTTCTTTCACAAGGTCGCGACCGATATTCATTTGTTAAGAACGGTGCCGCAAACCAAGAAAAATTTGGAAAAATCTTGGAAAGTCTTTCAATCCTATTCTCCACTTTTTGACAGGGACACCGTTCTTACAAAAAGCGGCGAAAACAAATACCTTCCACTTTATTATGTTTTATATTATGACGAAGAAAATAAAACATTCCTTTACCATCCGAGCATGTTGGAAAATCGAATTGAAAACGGAAAATTATGGTCGGATTCTGATAGAAGGTTTGATGAGAAGCAAACTTTCGTACAGAAGAAAGCGCGTGCCATCGCCGAGGTATTGGAGAAGATGAAGAAGACCTTCGAGTCTCTTCGTCAAACAGATCCCGAAACTGCCAAGGCGAATGAACAGCGGCTTGAAAATTCGGAAGGCGGATACAAAAAACGAAATCCGCTGATGGAGAAGTCAAAAGCCGCCTTGAATTTGTTGATATACGTTCGCTATTTGATTAAAAAATCGGATTCGCTGACGAAAAAGAAATTCGCATGTTAACGCTTCGCGACAAAGGCGATAAAGCGATCGAAATCAGAGAAGAAGACTATGTAAGTGCTAACATTAAGTATTTGCGGATACTTGATCCGAATAATCCATTCGTGAAGGTGGTGCTCGGTCCCAAGGTGGAGAACGCACGGAATAAAATATTATTATGGGAATACAGAATTGCAAAATATTTTGCGGATAAAAATGAGGAGTTCGCCAAAGAGTTCGCCAAAGAATTTGAGGATTGGAAGACCAAACTTCCAAAAACAGCTGGAAAAACAGAAGAGGCGACGCAAGAGCAAAAAGAGGCGAAGCAAAAGCAAGAAAAACGCTTAAAAGATCTTCTTTTGGAAGACACACCGAAGATCGAATTTGTTTGCTCGCGAGCGCCACTTGCGTAGAAATCCGTCATGGACGCCACTTCGGCCTCCCAATCGCACGCAAGTATGGACTACGACGCGAGTGCCACTGGCGCTACGCAATCTTCAGCCGCATGGCGCATCGCCTCCGCCCTTCCCTCGCCCTGCGCGTGCCGCCCGCCGTGGACGCCACCCGCGCCTTGGCTATTAGAACCTGTTCAATATCTTTTGAGTAAGATGACGAGGAAAGCGAGGACGACGAACTGGCGGCTGGTATTGAGCTTGCGTTCGCAATTTTTCCATAGGCGGCGGCATTTTTCGAGCC
>JAITIB010000095.1 GCA_031279675.1 Puniceicoccales bacterium
GATGCAACAATTGGACTCGAGCATCCCATTCCACGAACCATCCGCATTCTGGCTCCGGGCAAGCCAGTCGCACGCATTGCGAATGCCCTGGCCAAGTGAAGGTGGCGTGGATGGGGAAATCATGGTTTGAAATAAAAAGACGTGCCATGGTGACGCCATTCCCCACGGGCGAAAGCTAATTGTGACTCCAAACGCAACGCACCCGGCAAGGGCAACCCTTGACGAAATGCCTTGAACCCGCCCCGGCGCGCGCGCATCTCACACCACTGCCATGAAACAAACCAAACTCGGACAATCCAACGTCCATGTCTCCGCAATGACCGTCGGATGCTGGGCCTTCGGCGGCGGCGAATACTGGGGAGCCCAATCGCAACAGGACGTGGACACGGTGGTCCACTCCGCGCTTGACCACGGGGTCAACACCTTTGACACCGCCGAGGTTTACAACGCCGGCGAAAGCGAGCGCTCCCTCGGACTCGCCCTGAAAGGGCGCCGCGACCGCGCCGTGATCATTTCCAAAATCGCCCCCTCGAACTGCCACGACGTGCGCAAGCACTGCCTCGCCAGCCTGCAACGCCTCGGCACCGACTATCTGGACGTTTACATGCTCCACTGGCCCATCAACAAACTCTCCGTCGAGCATTTCACCCACGACACAACCCACGACACAACCACGCCCACCATCGAGTCCGCCTACGCGCAACTTGCCGAACTCAAGAGCGAGGGCCGGATCCGGGCCATCGGCATGAGCAACTTTGGCCGCCGCCAAATGCAGGAAGTCGCCGCCACCGGCGTCCCCGTGGACGTCAACGAACTCACCTACAACATCATTTCCCGCGCCATCGAGGCGGAGATCGTCCCCTACTGCACCCAAAACCAAATCAGCATCATTGGCTCCATGGGCCTCCAGCAAGGCGTCCTCTCCGGCAAATACCGCACCCCCGGGGAAATCCGCCCCCACCAAGCCCACTCCCGCCACTTCCCCGAACACCGAGGAAAGGGCACCTCGCGCCACGGGGAACCGGGCGCGGAGACAGAGGTTTTCCAAGTCGTCAGCCAACTCCGCGAAATCGCCGCCCGCCTGCGCATCGAGACCGCGCAGCTCGCCATCGCCTGGATATTGAAAAAATCCTTCATCGCCTCAACCCTCGTCGGATCGCGCAATCTCGAAACGCTCAAGAGCAATATCGCTGCCTGCGAACTGCAAATCCCCGACGAGATAGAGGCCGAAATTGACCGGCTCAGCCAGCCCGTCCTCGCCCTCCTCGGCAACAGCCCCGACTATTACGAACACAGCAGCAAGAGCCGCATCTACTAACCCGCCACTCACACCCGCCATGCTTCGCAACATCGATCCAATCATCTCCCCGGAGCTCATCAAAATCCTCATGGAAATGGGCCACGGGGATGAAATCGTCCTCGGTGACGCCAACTTCCCCGCCCGCTCGCACGCCACGCGCCACCTCCTGCGTGCCGACGGGCACGGCATCCCCGCACTCCTTGGAGCGATCCTCCCCCTATTCCCCCTCGATTACGCCGTGGAACACACCACCATCCTCATGCAATACCGCGGGGACAAAGAACCCGCCGTCTGGGCCCGCTACAAAACACTCCTCGCCGCCTGGCCGGACGGCGGCAAGCCCCCCCTCGCACTCCCAAAGCCAGAGTTTTACGAACGCGCCCGCCAGGCCTACGCCATACTCGCCACCGGTGAGCGCGAGGGCTTCGCCAACATCATCCTGCGCAAAGGCGTGCTCCGCTAACCGCGCCCCACCCATGCCCACGGACGCCCTCACCCTGCTCAACACACAATTCCCCTGGTTCCCCGCCACCTGCGCCGGCATTTTCGGCGCCATTGTCGGAAGCTTCCTCAACGTCTGCATTTACCGCATTCCCAAAGGACAATCCCTCCTCCATCCTGGTTCGCATTGCGCCTGCGGCGCCCCCATCCCCTGGCACCGCAACCTGCCCATCCTCGCCTGGCTCCTCCTGCGAGGCAAAGCCCCCTGCTGCGGACAATCCTTCAGCGCACGCTATCCACTCGTGGAAACGCTGACCGCCGCACTCTTCGCCATATGCTGGGCCACCCTCCCCTGGCAACAAGCGGTCCCCGGCCTCGTGCTGGTCGCACTGCTGATCGTGCTCGCGTTCATCGACCTGGATTCAATGCTCCTGCCCGACACACTCAACATAAGCCTCGCCGCGACGGGCCTCGCGCTCTCCGTCCTCCTCCCCGGGCTGCACGGGGAAACGGGCGGACGCCTCTGGATAATCAACTCCATGAACGCCCTTGGCGCCTCGCTCACCGGCATCCTCATCGGCGCGGGCCTCGTTTACTGGATCCGCCTCATCTCCTCAGCCTGTGCCGGACGCGAGGCCATGGGCGAGGGCGACATCATACTTCTGGGCGGAATCGGCGCCTTTTGCAGCTGGCAAGGAGCCCTGTTCGCGCTCTTCGGTGGCGCCCTCATAGGGACAATCATACTGCTGCCCCTGTTGTTTGCGAAAGCACTCTTCCGAAACCGGGGCGACGCCACCGCGAGCAAAAAACGCGCTGCCGCAACATCGCTCGCCTCATGCGAAGGCGACGAACTCCCCGTCGGGGATGAAACCCTGGGGCTATCCGTCCCCTTCGGTCCCTGGCTTGCAACCGGCGCGGTGGCGTGGTTCCTCTTCTTCAGAACCCCGATGGCCCAACAAATCGAACCCCTTAAAACACTGCTCATGGACAACGCCGTTGCGCGATAGTTATCGCAACTGCCGCGGAATGCCGATTGGGCGGTTCGCGGTTGTATAAACGCACATGGTGTTCCAGCGTTTGTCGCATGTCCTGCCCGGAATGAAAACGGTGCGTTCGGAGCACGTCGCTGATGCGCCCGTTGAAGCGTTCGACCATGCCGTTGGTTTGAGGCGTCCGGGGTTTCGTCAGACGGTGTTCGATGCCCAGCGCGTGGCAGAGTTGATCGAATTCATGCTGTCCGCTGGGTTCGCGTTCGCGACTGGCGAAAAGCCGATCCGTAAACTCTTTTCCGTTGTCCGTCAGAATTTTGGCGATCCGGATCGGGCAGGCTTCGTGCAGCGCTTCCAGAAAAGCGCGGGCACTGGCGGCACTTTTGTCGGGACGGATTTGCACAAACACCCAGCGCGTGGCCCGGTCGATCGCCACAAACAGATAACTGCGAGCGGTTTCATCGGCTATTTGAGGCAAATACTTGATGTCCACGTGCACATAGCCTGGCTCGTAAGCCTTGAAAGTTTTGCTGGGCGGCTGAGGCGCGGC
>JAITIB010000118.1 GCA_031279675.1 Puniceicoccales bacterium
GTTGTTCTCAATGAGCGCAGTGTTCGCGATTCCTTGGCTCATGGTGGCGCGAATCGATTCAAACGTGCCGCCTTTGCCGTCGTCAAAGACGTTATTGAAAAGGGGCGCGTGGTTTTGACCAACGAGGCTGAGAACGAAAGCAGCTACTATATTGCCGCTCCTGTGCGCATTGACAATGCGGATGACATTGTCGTTGTTCTTGTCCACAAGGACATGAACACGCAACGCATGTATTTGCACATGGTTGGGACAAAAGAAAGCCTCCTGAACCGCAGAGTGTCCGGTGCCCAAAAAGAGCGTTCCGGCTCATCCAGTTCAGGAGTCGATGTGAGCACGCTGCTTTCAGAAGTATTGTCTGTCAACCCCGAAAGTGTGACCACTGACGTTGATGCGAACGGTGAGCCTGTTGTTTCCTCGGCAGAAGCTGCGCCTGCAGCCGGGGTGACACCCAGTGTCCCTGCGACACCTGCGGCCAGTCCCCCGCCCGCCGCCTCACCCCGTCCCGGACTGAGCATACCTGCGCTGATGGATATTTTGTCCGGGTTGGTCGAGATTGTGCGGGATGGTGTGGATAGTAACGGGCTGCCGATCAAGCATTGGGGCTTCATGCGTTCGTTTGAGACCGGCGGGCTGGAAGAGACTGCGAAAGGGAAGAAGGCGAAGGCTGCGCGCGTCTCCACGATGGAAGAGTCCTTGGTGGAGACCGCCCGTTCGTTTGTGCGCCGCGTCCAGCATGTGGCCGTGATGGAATTAGATTGGCACTCATGCGGAATCCGCGGGCAGCCTGTCTCACAGCTTCAAACGCGCTGTTTGATCCTTTTCATCTTGGGCTGTCTTGTTTGTGAGGGGGGGAGGTTAGAAGCTTGCGCCGAAGCTGAAGTTGAATTGGACGCCGTCGTTGTTGTCTTTTGAGGTGGTGATGGGGAATCCGATGTCGATGCGGACGAGGGCGCCCATGATGAGGATGCGGAAGCCGAATCCGGCGTCGTCGTTGTAGTGGCGCGCGTTGAGGTTGAAGCCTTGGTTGTTGACGAAGCCCCAGTCGTAGAAGAGGACGAAACGAAGTTGTTCGAAGAGGCGTATGGAGTATTCGGTGCTGAGGTAGGCGTAGGCGTTGCCGCCGGTGGGCTCGCCGCCGTCGAAGCGTCCGATGTGGTGGTAGCGGAAGCCGCGCATGGTGTAGGCGCCGCCGAGGCGGAAGCGTTCGTAGAAGGGGATGTGTCCGTCGCCGTAGTGGACCATGCTGCCGAGGCGGGCGAGGAGTTGGAGGGTCTGCTCACCTTCCTCAAAGAGGGGGATCCATTGGGCGGCGTGGAGTTCGAGTTTGTAGTAGTTGACGTCGCCGCCGAGGGGGCCGCCGGCGATGTGTTGGAAGAGTGAGAAGCGGTTGCCGGTGGTGGGGAAATAGGCGTCGTTGCGGGTGTCGCGGGTGAGGGTGAGGGTGGCTTTGGAGATGAGGCGGTCGCCTTCCTCGAGGCGGATGAAGGGGGGGGCGTTCCAGGCGATGTTCTTGAGGCTTGCTTTTTCGATGGTGTAGCCGAGGGTGGCTTCGATGTTCTCGTAGAGGCGGCGGCGGGCGTAGAGGTTGAGGCCGAGGCGTTGGGTTTCGTAGTCGCTGCTGTCGTAGCTGTTGGAGGTGAGGTAGGCGTGGTAGCCGAGGGCGAGTTCGCGGGTGCCGGCCCAGGGTTCTTCGAAGTCGTGTTCGATGGAGCGGGTGCGGGTGCCGATTTGGAGGCGGAGGCGGAATTTTTGCCCGCCGCCGCGGAAGTAGTTGGCGTAGTTGAGGAGGTCGAAGTTGCCTTCGCTGTATTGGGCGAAGGCGAAGAGTTCCTCGAGGGTGCTGAAGCCGACGCCGAATTCGATCTGGCCGGTGCTGCCTTCGGTGAGGTCGATGCGCAGGTCGCGTTGGTGGGGGATGTTGGTGTTGGTGATTTCGGGGGCGAGGTGGACGTTGGTGAAGAGGCGGGTGTTGCGCAGGGCGGTCTCGGAGTTTTTCATGCGGACGGTGTCGAAGACTTCGCCGGGGGCGAGGAGGAGTTCGCGGATGATGACGTTGCCGCGCGTGCGGGTGTTGCCGCGGATGTTTATGCTGCCGAGCTGGACTTTGGTGCCTTCGAGGATGTGGATGGTGAGGTGGACTTGGCCGGTCTGGGTGTCGGGGTTGCGTGTGATGCGGACCTGGGTGTTGAGGTAGCCGTGCTGGCCGTAGTGGTCGCGTATTTTTTCGGCGGCTGTTTCGATGGCTTTGGGGGAATACCAGTCGCCGGTGGAGAGGGAGTCGAAGTTGGTGCGGATTTGGCCCGTGGTGTCTTCGCGGGCGCGGATTCCGCCGCTGAAGAGTTGGTCGAGGATGCGGTTGCCGAGCGGGTAGGGGCGTGTGAGGTCGCGGCGGCGTTGGGCGAGTGCGGCGAGGATGGCGGGTGTGCTGAAGTGGGTGAGTTCCCAGTGGCGTTGGGGGGTGAGTTGGGCGGTGGGGGTGGTTTGGGCGGGGGTGCCGAGGGTGTTGCCTTGGAGGGTGATGGTGCCGACGGTGTAGCGGGTGCCTTCGGAGATTTTGATGGCGATGTCGAGGTCGCCGGTCCGGGTGTCGGTGGCGGTGTATTTTTGCTCGGTGGTCTCGAGGGGGATTTGGATGTCGAGGAAGCCTTGGTTGCGGTAAAATTCGCGGAGTTTTTCGATGTCGTTGCGGAATCCTTCTTTGTGGAAGCGTCCGTTGCCGGTGAGCCAGGAGAATTTGGCGAAGCGGGCTCCGGGATAATCGTCGGGGTCGAATGCCCAGGCCCAGGTGGAGGTGTTTTCGAGGACGGGGCGCAGGTCGGCGTCGGCGATGTGTTCGTTGCCGACGAAGGTGATTTGGTTGATGGCGGTACGGAGGTTTTCCTTGATTTGGAAGGTGATGGTGGCGGTGCCGGTGGGCTCGTCGCGGGTGATGTGGGGGGTTATTTCGGCGAAGGGGTATTTGTCGTCGTATTTTTGGACGAGTTTTTCGACGGTGCGTTTGACGAGTGCTTCGTCGAGGGGGTCTCCGGGTTTGATGAGGCTTTCGTCCATGAGTGCGGTGCCGAGGTGGGATTCGGCGTCCCAGCGTTCGTTGCCTTCAAAGCGGATTGCGATGACGCGGAGGCGTTTGGCGAGGAGGATGCGGGCGTGGACGGTGCCGTCGGGTTGGAGCATGGGGTCGATGCTGACGTATTCGTAGAAGCCGGTGCGGTAGAGGGCGCGGATGGTGGCGTCGGCGGCGTCTTGTGTGTAGGGGGTGCCGATTTTGAGTTGGACGTGGGCGGCGGCGGTGGCGTCGGTTGGGTCGTGGGGGCGGGTGCCGTCGTAGTGGTAGATGATTTTGGAGAGGGTTGCGGGGGTGGATGGGTGGGGGATGGTTGCGGGGGTGGTGGGTGGTGGTTGCTGTGCGGGTGCGGCGGGCACGAGGCCGGCGGTGGTGGCGGCGGCGAGGAGGAGGGCGAGGGTTGGGCGAGGGTGTTTGGCTCGGGTCATCTTGGGGGGGTTCTTAGGGGGGCGGTGTGTTTGTGCAAGCGGCGAATTGTTGCAGGCGTTGTTCGGCCTGGGCTTGGGTGAGGCCGGTGATGCGGATGCGTTTCTGGCGTGAGCTGGCGCCGGTGGCGAGGGTGATGGCGTGGCGTGGGAGGGCGAGTTGCGCGGCGAGGAAGTGGGTGAGGGCTTTGTTTGCGCGTCCGTCCTCGGGGGGGGCGTGGATGCGGATTTTCCATGCGTTGCCGAGTCGTCCGACGATGGCGTTCCGTGGGGCGTTGGGGACGGTGGTGATTTGCAGTTCACACTGTGGCTCCGGGGAGGGGGGCATTGCGGGGCTATCGGGTTGCGCGGAGGATGATGGGGAGGCCTTCCGCGATGTTTTTGCCGGATATTTCGGTGAGGCGTCCGTCGCTTAATCCTACTTTGACTGTGAGTGGTTCGGGTGCGCCGTCGCGCAGGGTGTAGATGAATGCGGTGCCGTCCGGTGGTGGTGTGGTGGTGGCGGTGGTGGTGTGCGGGGCGGGGCGCCGGGTGCCGCGGCGGGAGGGGGAGGGAATGAGGTTTTGGAGAAAGGTTTTCTTTTGTTGTCCGATGGGAGCGGCGGGGGTGTCGTCGGTTTCGGGGATGAAGCGGAGGGCGGCGCTGGGGATGAGGAGGGTGTTTTTGTTCTCGGCGATCTGGATGCTGGCGGTGGCGGTCATGCCGGGGCGGAGTGTGAGGTCGGTGTTGGCGACTTGGAGTTCGGTTTCGTAGGTGACGAGGTTGTCCTTGATGGTGGAGCTGTAGGCGACTTTGAGCACGGTGGCGGTGTAGTGGCGGTTGGGCCATGCGTCCACGGTGAAGGTTGCCTGTTGGCCGGCGGCGACGCGTCCGATGTCGGCTTCGACGACGGCGACGTTGAGTTTCATTTGTGTGAGGTCTTCGGCGATGACGAAGAGCTCGGGGGCGGTGAAGCTTGCGGCGACGGTTTGTCCGGGCTCGATGTTGCGCGTGAGGACGATGCCGTCTATGGGGGATTTGATGTGGGCCTTGGCGAGGTCGGTTTCGTGGATGGCGAGCTGGGCGCGGGCTTCGTCCGTGGTGGCGGTGGCGAGGGCGAGGTCCGCGGTGGCGCGGGCGGCGGCGGCCTGGGCGGCATCCATTTCCGTGCGCGAGGGCATGCGTCCGTTGGTGAGGCGGTGGAGCTCTTGGTGGCGGGCGAGGGTGGCCTGTGTTTCTGTTTGCGTGGCTTGGGCCTGGGCGATGCGGGCCTGGGCGGTGGCGAGGGCGGCCCGGCTGCCGGTGGTCTGCTGGACGAGCTTGGTGGTGTCGAGGGTGGCGAGGATGTCGCCTTTGCGGACGCGGTCGTTGGTGTCGGCCTTGACTTCGAGGACGATGCCGGAGAGTTCGCTGCCGATGGTGACTTGGGTGGTGGGTTCGAGGTTTCCGGTGGCGGTGCGGGTGATGCGGAGGTTGCCGCGTTGGATGGGTGCGGTGGCGTAGGCAGGGGTGGCGGTGTGCGTGTTTTGCCGGTGCTGCCAGAGGTAGTATCCGGCGACGGTGGCGAGTGCGAGAAGGACGAGCAGGGGGAAGCGGCGGTGAAGGAGCGGTTTTTTGCGCGGGCGCGCGGCGTTGATTTTGCGGGCGAGTGGCGCGGTGGCGTCGGGTGGTGTCATGGTTGGGAGTGGCTTGTTAGTTGGGCGTGATCACGGAGGGCGGGGTCCAGCCGCCGCCGAGGGCTTTGTAGAGGTGGATGTGGGCGATGGTTTGCTGGGCGGTGGTGGTGGTGAGTTGTTCTTCGATGGAGAGTTGGTTGCGCTGGGTTTCGAGGAGGGTGGTGATGTCGCTTTGCCCGGCTTGGTATTGGTGGGCGGCGAGTTGGGTGGCGGTGGTGGCGGCGGCGTGCGCGGTGCGCAGGGTGGAGAGGCGGGTGGTGATGTGCTGGATGCCTATGAGGGCGTTCTCGACTTCGGCGAGGGCGGTGAGGAGGGTTTCCTCGTAGGCGAGGAGGGCCTGGGCTTGTTGCTCGGTGTGAATGTTGATGTTTTGGCGGATGCGTCCGCCTTCAAAGACGGGGGCGACGAGGCCGGCGGCGAGGGTGCCGATGGTGGCTTCGGGGGAGAGGAAGCTGCCTTTTTTGAGGGCTTCGATGCCGATGCTGCCGTTGAGGTTGAGGGAGGGGAGGGCTTCGCGTTCGGCGGCGTCGAGGCGGTGGGCGGTGGCGTGGAGTGCGTGCTCGGCGGCGCGGACGTCGGGGCGTTGGCGGAGGGTTTGCGCGGGAATGCCCAGGGCGAGGTTTTGGGGTGGGGCGGGGATGTGCGGGGTGTTTCGGGTAATGAGGAGGGGGTCAATGTCCCCGGGTTTTTTTCCGGTCAGGAGGGCGAGGCGGTTGCGGGATTGGGCGATGTCGTTTTGGAGGGTTGGGAGGAGGGCTTGGGTTTGGTCGAGGGCGGTGGTGGCTTGGGCGGTGTCGAGGGATGTGCCTTGGCCCACCTGTTCGCGAAACTGGGCGAGCCCGGTGGTTTGGCGGCGGTTTTCGAGTGTTTGCTCGACGATGCGGTGCTGGGTTTCGGTGGCGCGGAGCGTGGTGTAGGCCTCGGCGATTTCCGCGGCGAGGCTGACTTGGGCGGCGTGGTAGTTCTCCAGCGTTTGGGCGTGTTCGGCGGCGGCGGCGTTGAGCGTGGCGTGGTTTTTTCCAAAAAGGTCGATTTCCCAGGTGGCGTCGAGGGCTGCGGTATAGGTGTTGTTGTAGGCCGCGGTGTCGCTGGTGTGGTTGCGATGGTAGGTGCGTGTGGCGGCGCCACGGGTGTTGAGGGTTGGCAGGAGGGTCGCGCGGGTGGTTCCGTAGCGGGCGCGTGCCTCGGCGATGCGGGAGAGTGCGGTGCGCAGCCCGGGGTTGTTGTGAAGGGCGTAGGTGATGAGTTGGTCGAGTGCGGGGTCGTTGAATCGTTGCCACCATTGGGCGAGGTGGTCGGGGGTGGTCTGGGTGGTGGCGGGAGTGGCGCGCCACTGGGTGGGGATGTCGATGGCGTCGGCGGTGAGCCGGGTGGTGCGCTGGGTGGCGTTTTCACCGGTGCAAGCGCAGAGGGCGAGGAGGGTGGCTGTGGCGAGTGCGGAATGGGTTTGGATCGAGTTTGGCGGTGCCATGATTTGTCCGTGATTGCGGGTGTCTTGTTGTTGGTGCCCGGTTGGTGCGGACAGGTGTTGTCCGCACCATTTTTCTGGCGATCGCCTTGGTCAGGCAACGAGTTTGGGGAGTTCCGCGGGGATGTCCACTTTGTGGGGGTGGTTGCGTTTTTCTTTTTTCAGGCGGTGGCGTCGGCGGATTTGGCGGATGAGTTTTGTGGTGAGCAGTTCGAGGGATTTGTAAAGGTCCTCGGATTTTACACTGACGGCGATGGAGGGGCCGCTGAGCTCGACTTGGGCCTTGGCGATGAATTCGCCGCGGAGTTTGTGCGCAGGCTGGCTGTGCGCGTGCGGGCTTTCGAGCTCCACCTTGACACGAATGATGCGGTCGTTGTGCTTGAAGAGCTTTGTCATTTTTTCCGTGACACGGTTTTTGATCGCGTCCGTGAGTTCGAGGTTGAGGCCGGTAATGAGAATGGCGTCTTTGTTCATGACTGTTTGGTTGTTGGGTTTTGAGTTGGTTTGGCGCGGGGCGATGGACGCCCCAGCATCGCGCTTTTTATGAGCGCCGCACCGGGGCGCAATCTTTCATTGAGGGTGCGTTTTTTTCGGGGGGGCTGGGAATGCGGGTCGGGCGTGCCCTTTATTCGGGGAGCTCGGAAAGGGCTTCGAGGACGGTCGTCCAGCTGGAGAGGGAGGCGTCGATGCCGCCGAGGGCTTGGCCGCGTTCGCGGGCGGCGCGGGCGATTTCGCGGCGCAACTCCGGTTCGTAGGCCATTTTGCTGGCGTGGTAAATGAAGTCGCGTTCGTGCTTGCAGAGCCAGCCTGTTTTGCCGTGCTCGATCATTTGCTTCCAGCCGCCCCGGTTGTCCACGATGAGGACGCTGCCGCTTGCCATGGCTTCGAATCCGACGCGGGGCCAGTTTTCGGTGGTGTCAGTGGGTTGGAGGATGATTTCGCAGTGTTTGTAGAAATCCTGCTGGGAGACTTCTGTCTGGTTGGCGGCGGTGCGTATCCAAGCGTAGGGCTTGCCGATTTTGGCTTCGCTGCGCTGGTCAAAACCGAGAAAAAGTCCCCGCTTGAAAACGGGGGCGACAAAATACTCGTAGATGTGAAGGGTGTTCCGCGCAAATTTGTCGGCGTCCTGCCGGGAAATGCGTCCGCAACCAAAATATTCTTTTGCGCGTTCTTCGATGAAGGGGAAACGGGAACTGTCGAAGTAGGGTTTGAATGTGACAAAACGTGCCTTGGCCCCGGGATTGAGCGCGTGGAGGACGGGTTTGTGTTTTGCGCGGACGGACTCGTTTTGATAAAGGAACATTGCAATCATTCCTTGGGCCATGCGTTCTTTTTCGCGGTCAAAGAGCCATGTCATGCAATTGACAAAGACCGTCCGGCGTGTGCGTTTGCGTATCTCGGGGAGTGCGTTTAAAAACTCGGCGTTGCAAAAACCGAGTATGGGATCGCCCGGTTGGAGCGCGTCCCATTCGTCCTTGGGGTGGATTTTCACACCGCGAGAGAGCATCTCCGCGTAAAGGGGCTCGTTGGCGTATCCCTCGTCGCCGGGGATGATGTGCACTTCCAAACCGATCCTTAGCCAGACGATAATCTGATGGTGCAGCTCTGTTCCTGCCCCGCCGTAAAGTCCGGGAAATCCATAAACAAAAAGACGTGGAATGGCAGGGGACACGGGAGATGGAAAATTTTGGGAAAATGTTTTGCGGATTAGTCTGTTTGGAAAACTTTCGCCGTGTCCACTTGCATGGGTTCAAGGGGGCCTTCGCCGATGATGCCTGTGGGTGGGGATGTTCGCAAGCGCATGATGAGTTCGGGGGGCGTTTCAAGAAAGGCGCGTGGGAGGATGTGCTCTTTTGCCTTGTGCAATTCGCCCGGGGAAAGGTTGTAATGGCAGAAAGCAAAATCTTGCGGATTCGCGCGCAGCTTTTCGACATCGTTGCGAAAACGCCAGTTCATGTGGATGTTGGCGTGGGTGGCGTCGGAGAGGCGGACGAAGGATTTGTCGGAAAACTGTGATGCGGCGGGAATGCAGGTGGCGAGGTCGCGGATGTTTTTCGGGCCCTCCTTTCCCCAGCGGCATTCAAATCCCCATGATTGGAGCTGGAGGGCGCCGACGCTGGGTTTTTCCTTGGCGAGTTGTTTGAGAATATTGTCTATGCTCAGGCCGGGGGCGCAGTATAAATATTCGTCCATGTCCAGAAAGGTGCCCCAAGTGAAAAGGTCGCGAAAACGCCGGATAAAATCACAATAGGCTTCAACTTGTCCGTGGATAATTTGCTTGTTGCGCGGGTCGCGTGGGCGCCAGCGGATGATTTCCACGCGATTATCCGGGAATGCGGCCGCGATGTCGCGCAATTCCTGGCTTATTTTTTCGTCGCTTAAATGGGCGGTGAGGCGTCCGTATTCCTCGCCGCGTTTGCTCACTTGCGCCCTTTGCAGTTTGCCTCCGGAAAATACTGTTCCGGGGCGCAGGCTCCCCGTGCTGCCAGTGTTGTCATAGATGACGACTTTGCTGGCGCCTGCCTTGACGTGGTGCTCTATCCAATCGCGCAGCCAGGGTTGGGATTCGCGGGGAAGTGTCACGGCGCAGATGCCCCAGCTTGTTTGCGCATTGTTTCCGCGTGGGGAAAGAGGCGCGGGAGATTCTGAAACTTCTTTTTTGGCCAACGTGCAGAGGGACTTTCTCAAGACTGCGGTTGACGGGAAAGCTTCGGGCGATTTGTCCTCATGGATTTCTTGGAAGAACGGGAAATTGCATTGATAAAGGTCGCGTTCCGCGTCGTGCAGAAACACAACGCCGTCGTCAGCCAACAGCAAGGCGGCAACGGCGAGGCAATCGGCGCGGTTTCTCCCGTCAATGAGAATGAGGTCGTATTTGATTCCGTCTTGCAGATGCTTTAGCAGGGGATAGCTCACATAATTCTCGGAATTGCCGTAGGGGCGTTGAGTGGCCAATATCTTTTGTGTCAGGCGGTCGCGCCATTTTTCGGGAATGCCGAGACGGTAGTTTGCATCGTGCTCAATGGACAAAACCTGGCTTCCCTCACAGACTCCGTCGCAGATGATCGCCGTGGAAATTCCGCTTCCCCACTCCAAAATATGGATGGGGCGCCCCAATGCGTTCAATTTCTGCATCTCGCGGCGCAAGAGATTGTGGAAAAATTCCCAAGTGGGAACAATTTGGGAATAGAGCTGGGGATTGAGTGCGCGAAAAACGGCAACAGGCTCTCCATCCGTTGTGGCGGGTGGAGTGCTCTCTCTTTCTTTTTGCGCATCCGCGGCGCGTCTCCATCCAAGCACTTCCTCCAGCGTCACAACAAACTTCACCGGATGAAAAATACGCATCCCGTCCGGCGAGGAAATCTCATTTTGAACCTGGGTGCGCGGAACCGGGTTTGTGGTGTTCCAAAAACGCAGATTCTTGTTCCGGGGATGCGTGTAGAACCCGGAATTGACAAGCGGCAGGTCAAAGGCTTCCGCAAGCGCGGGAACGGCAATTTCCTCATGCACGCCGGACAGGGCGGGAAGCCGTTTGGAGAGTTCAAGAAACTTGCGCGAAAACACCATGCCAGGCCCCAGTGTGCAGTGTTTTGGCCGGGACATTCCATGGTGTTCCCTCATGTGTTTCATGAAACTGGACTCGCGCCATTTCCCGTCCGCTGTCCAGGCCCATTGTTTTTCAAAATCGCGCGTAAACGGACGGACAGGGCTTGCATAGACCGCATCCGCCTCAAGATCCGGATAAATTTCATCCAGGGGCGCGGCGGAAAGAATGTCCCACTCGTAGGAATAAAGATGGGAAAAATCCAGTGAAAATCCGTATTTTTCATACCATGCCCGGACCATCTCGTCCCCGTGCTGCCATTTCCAGCTGGCGGATATTTCATCCGCTTGATAACTCCAAAAACCCTCGGCAAATTCAGCCGCCAGCTTGCGGGCAAAACGCTCGTCTTGCTGCGTTCCCCCGTATAAAATATAAATGGGAAGGGCCGGATTGAAATGCTTCAATATCCGGAGCGTCTCACGGCATTTTTCCCAATGCGTGTGACAACGAAACAAGAGTATGCGCTTCTTCTCCGATTGCCCGCGCGCCGCGGCGAAACTCCGGGAACCATCGGGCGCTTTTCCCTCGCGCAAGGACAATTTCCCCTGCACCGGACGCAATCTAAAATTCTCGCAGACGTAATTCTCCCCATTGAGCGCCAAAGTTTCCGTCGGCCAGTCCTCCCAGCACAGCGTCAGGACTCCGTTTCCGTCAAGTGCCCAGTGCCCGATGCAGCCGGATGTGACACGGCAATACAAGCCATTGTCGAAAAATAACACACGGTCATTCCAATCGCGGTGTATCCCCTCAAAAATCGCGTCTGGTGTGCGGTCATGGATCGCGTGGATAGCCCGTATTTTTTGCGGCGAACACCAGTGCGCGCTCACAAAGTCGTTGTCCCGGCGTGGAAACCGGGAATAATCCGAACACAAACGCTTGGACGAGAGAAAGGGCACCTTCAATCGCTCGGCGACAAAACGTCCGATGATCAGGTCTTCCGGACCACTCCGGGCGATGTCCGCCTGCCGCTCAAGCAACTTTTCAACGGTCGGGCGCGAAAGAAAATACCCCGCGCCTCCGCTGGGCGCCCCTCGGCTGTCCAACATGCGGTCTCCTATCAGGCCATGATTGCCGTCGAGCATGGAAATCACACGCTCCATCGCCAGATAAGTGTCATCGTCACACTTGAAAATCCAATCAAAATCATAGTGCTCCAACGCATGACGAAAAAAAGCAAGCACCTTTGCGGGCAACAAGTCATAAATATCCGAAACATCCAACTCAACCGTGTCGTCAGTGTTCTCGGTCGGAATCTCTGTCTTGCCGTGGAAAAACACCGCATGAACTCCTTCCGCCGGACGCGAAAGCCAGGTCTCTCGCACCGCCTGTCGCCGGTTCATATACGGCTGCGCCGTGCATATCCCGACCAGCACACGAACATGCTTCTTCGCCTTGGAAACATTCTTCCTTTGGGGGAGTTTATTCGATGACATGATTAGAGTCTCAGGGGAAATGCGAGGTTTAAAGGTTTTTAGTTAATCACGATGTCAAGTTATTGTTTTTCGGCTTGTGGTTCGGATGGGGAAACGGGCATGTCCTCGGCCTTGATTCCCTCGGCTTTGACAACTTTGTAGCCGTTGGGATCAATCCAGACTTTGCCACGGCAGTTGATAGAGGAATTTTTTATCACGATGCAGAATATCCCATCTTTGGCAGTTATTTTTTCGATTACCATTGCCTCTAGTATTCCCCCATCGTCAGGTTTCACATAGAAAAAATCTTTATCGAAAAAATCAGCAATATTGACGACGTCCATTCGAAATTTGTAAGGAAGTTCCGGAGATGTCGAATACGCTTCGTAAAACAATCCATTCAAAACGTCTTCCGAAAAGACGAAATTTCTGTTTGTTTTCTCGATTTTGACCCACGTGTTCACAAATCGTAATTCTGTCATTAATAAATTACAAACAACTAACTCATCATTGGCCTCAATGAGATGGTTTTGACCATTAGTGTGGATCGAACGATAAGCCTCAATCCAGAAGCGGTCTTTGCCTTGCCTGTTCGCATGAAAAACCCAGACCGCTTCTTTGAGCCATTCAGTTCGAGCCCCCGAAAGAGTTTTATTGAAGGCGATCCCTGCCCAATAGAGATTGACGGGAAACTCTGTGCCTGCGCTGGTCAACACCTTGGGTGAATACGTGGCATATGAAGTGGTCGCAACAGGAGAACCTTTTGCCTTCCATGGGAAAAGTATTCTGGGTTTTAGTTCTACCCTATCCCTTGGATCTGTCAACTGAGTGATATTTTCGGTTTTAAAAATCTTCATTTTTCCAAGATCGACCCAAACTCTCCCCTTTAGTCGATTCTCGGGAGAAATGTTTTCGAGTTCAAAACAAAAAACATCATTCTCAAACGAGATTTTCTTGAACACCATCTTGCCATATCGTGATCCCATAGGAGCATTACTGAAAAATTCAAGATCAAACAAATGCGACATGTTCAATATGACCCCAACGCGGTTGGGTGGAGGAGCCTCAATGACTAACCCGTCCAATCTGTCATTAGCGAAAATAAATTCTTCAACTCTACTGTCCTTTATCATCGGATTTTTAAAAAGAACCAAATGTGAAAAGTCTCCGAGAATGCATGTATATAAATCGCCATCTTTTTCGATAAAAGAGGCAGAATGCTCTCTCAATGGCAATACAATAATCCACATTGCGCGAATTCCTTCAGAATCGAGGTGTAAAATCCCAATCTTTTCGTCGCCCTCTTTATGAAATCTTTCGTCATAATCTGGAGATTCATGTTTTGCCGTGTAAAGCGTCGCTGGAAGCAGTTTCCCACGGCTGTTTAGCACCTGTGTTTTCCGTGACGACCATTCTGTCTGTCGCTTCAATGAAGTAACAGTTTTCCTTGATTGCTGGGATAAATCTGGCGATTTTTCCGCTGGGCTATTTGTCGATGTGGTTGGACTTTCATTGAGTTGAGAGGCCAGGCAGTTGTTGGGCGGAAGCAGGATTCCCACCATAAGAAGCAGCATTATTGGAGAGAGAAAAAAGAAATGGTTTCCCGTGGCTGTTGCGCAGGCAGGCTTTTGCTTTGGAATGTTCTTTTTTCTTTTGGTGGTCTCAGCGGGCATGGGAGAATTTCATAAGGAAAAGCGAGGGTTGAGGTAAAAAACTTTTCGATAAGGCTATCACTTGAAAGTGCTATCAAATGCTGTTGTAGTCTAATTGCTCTTTGCTGGTTTGGAAATGGTTTTGCTCTTTAGATCAAGCACGAAAGATTCCATCTCCAATTTTTTGGCTGGTTTTCCGGCTAAATTCGAATCGATGATTTCGAAATCCATGTGGTGTTTTCCACTCTCAGTGAGAATTAATTCGTTGAGCTGCAACTGCGTCGAATACACGAGCTTCTTGGAGTTCAATAGCTTCACGAGGCGGGCAAACGACTCATTGCTTTCCGGGGACATGGACAACAGTTGCTCCTCATATGTATCAGGGGATCCTTTGGAAGGATTTTGGAAAACAAGATTTCGTAAGGCAATCAGAGTTAATTTTGCGTTGGATGGAACGATTTTTTCTGTTTGCAATTCTGCGTCAACAGGCGAACCGGAAACCAAAGAAAGTTCCACAATGCCCTCCGGGGTGGTATATCGTGAGGATAGCCCAAGAGCGCGATATTTGCCCTCATGATTTATGATGGCAAATATTTGCCTGTGATAAATCCCCTGCCAAAGGATATGCTTGTCTTGCTCATCGATGGCAATTTGAACATACATGTCGGGAATATTGCTCCGAAATGAAATCGGTGTGCGTCCGTGAAAGGCATTCAATAGTTCCTCACCTCCACTTTTTTGGGAAGTGACGAAGGCACTAAAGACAACGGCTGTCTTATTTTTGCAATCATCTCCCATAACAGGAACTTTGCTCATATTCCAACTGTCTATGTTGATTTCCCCATGTTTTCTTTTTATGTTCTCGATTTCTTTAAGATCCTCGGGCTTCGAAAAATATGGATTGAGCATCGTGAAATGCGGAATCTTTGTTTCTTCGACTTTGACTATTTCTTTTTTGACCAAATCAATCCAAATACTGGCGGCTTGGGGATATTGGATATTTTCAAT
>JAITIB010000123.1 GCA_031279675.1 Puniceicoccales bacterium
CCCCCCCCCCCCCCCCCCCCCCCCCCCCCCCCCCCCCCCCCCCCCCCCCCCCCCCCCCCCCCGCCGTCCACGCCGAGGTGGCGTCGGTTGCGGTGCCGTCGCTGAGACGGCGCGTTGTCGGATATGAGTTTTTCATAAGCGTGTCGTGTTTGTTTGATTTGGGTTTGTTTGTTGAATCCCCATCGCCGTCCCCGGACCTTCCCAAGGTGGCGTCGGTGATTTCGCGCCAGCATGTCCTTTTACCGGGAAACGCAAGCGGAAAAGCGGGAAAAATATTCCGTCCCCGGCTGAGGGCTGCGGCGGCATGTCCGGGATTTTGTTCTCGTGACAAAGGCTTTCGGGGTGTTTGTGTCGTTGGCAATGAAGATGCCTGCCGACGCCACCTCCACCTCCGCCCTCGCTGCCGATGCCTCGCGGTTTCCGCCACAAGTGCGCTACATACTCGGGAACGAGGCGTGCGAGCGGTTCAGTTTCTACGGAATGAAGAGCATTCTCGCGATTTACGCCCTCAGCCTCCTTGGCAATGCGGACCAGTCCACGGTGCTTTTTCACTGGTTTGCATTTTTGAGTTATCTGATGCCGCTTTGGGGCGGGTGGATCTCTGACAAGCATTGGGGGCGCTACAACACGATACTCCGGCTCTCGCTGCTGTATTGCGCGGGGCACGGTATTCTCGCGCTTTCCGATCTTTCGGCGTTCGGGAATTATAAGCTGGAGTGCCTTTACGCGGGGTTGCTGCTCATCGCGGTTGGCGCGGGCGGCATCAAGCCTTGCGTTTCCGCGTTCATGGGGGACCAGTTTGGCGAGGGGCAGACGCGGCTGGTGCAACGGGCATACGCGGCGTTTTACTGGAGCATCAACATAGGCTCGCTTTGCGCGCCGCTGCTCATCCCGTGGGTTCGGGATCGGTGGGGTTATGGGTGGGCGTTTGCAATACCGGGGGTGCTCATGGGGGTGGCCACTTTTGTTTTCTGGCTTGGGCGGCATCGGTATCGGCATGTTCCCGCTCAAAGGCAGCCGTCCTACTGGCAGATCATTTTCCACGGGCTTTTTCGCGGCGTTTTTCGCCGCGGGGACCGTTTTCTGGACCCGGCGCGGCGGCATTATGGTGCGGCGTGCGTGAACGATGCCGTTGCTGTGAACCGCATTCTGTGGGTCTTTCTGCTCGTTCCACCCTTCTTCGCCCTTTTTGAACAGCACTCGTCCACGTGGGTCTTGCAGGGCAGGCAAATGGAAGCGCTTGTGCTCTGGAGCGGGCTTACGATTGGAGCCGAGCAAATGCAGTCGGCCAATCCCGCGTTTGTGATCCTTCTTGTTCCGGTGCTGACGCTTTGGGTGTATCCGCGTTTTCGCACACGCCTCGGCGCGCCCCTCCGGCGCATGGCGGCGGGAATGTGCGTCGCCGCGTTCGCATACCTTCCCGTCGCGTGGCTCCAATACCGGATCGAGAACGGGGAGACGCCGGGCATCCTCTGGCAGTTGATCCCGTATTTTATCATCACGCTCGGGGAGGTGCTCGTGTCCGCCACCGGGCTGGAGTTTGCCTACACGCAGGCGCCCAAGAGCATGAAGGGAACGGTGACGAGTCTCTGGTTGCTGACCATCGCGCTGGGGCAACTCCTCATCGTGGCGGTCACGCACTTCGGGGGAAAACTCGCCGCCACCGGGGCGGGCACCGCCGTCAGCTCGGGGCGTTTTCTCCTCTACGCCGGCCTTATGTCCGTGACGGCTGTGATTTTTGCCATCGCCACGGCACGTTACCCGTACAGTAATCGCGCGCATGAACACTGACGCCACCGCCAACGTCCGCCGCATCGGGTTGATCCAGCTTTGCGCCGCCGGGACGCCGTCCGAGAATCTGCGCAAGACAATCCCGCGCATCGAGGAGGCCGCCGCGCGCGGGGCGCAAATCATCGGGCTTCAGGAAATGTTCACCACGCGCTATTTCTGCACGACGCAGGATCCCGCGCACTTCGACTGCGCGGAGCCCATCCCCGAGGGGCCCGTCACGCGCGAACTCCAGAATGTGGCCCGGCGGACGCAGGCAGTCATCATCGCCCCGATGTTTGAGGCCCGCGGGAGCGAGGTTTACCACAACACCGCAGCCGTCATTGATGCCGACGGCACCTTCCTCGGGAAATACCGCAAGATGCACATTCCCCAGGATCCGGCGTTCGAGGAGAAATTTTATTTCACACCCGGGGATCTCGGGTTCCGTGCCTGGCGCACGGCGCATGGCAGCATCGGGGTCTTGATTTGCTGGGACCAATGGTATCCCGAGGCGGCGCGTCTCACGGCGCTGTCCGGCGCGGAAATTCTCTTTTACCCCACGGCCATCGGCTGGCTCCCGGCGGAAAAGCCGGGCCTTGGCGCGGCGCAACATAATGCGTGGGAAACGGTCCAGCGCGGGCACGCTGTCGCCAATGGCTGCCATGTGGCCGTGACAAACCGGGTGGGCACAGAGGATGGCACGGAGTTCTGGGGCCAGAGCTTTGTCGCCAATCCCTACGGAGAGGTGATCGCGCGCGCGCCAGCGAACGAGGAAACCGTCCTCATCACGGACTGTGACATGCGCCTGCAGCGCGATTTCCGCCGCATCTGGCCGTTTTTCCGCGACCGGCGCACCGATGCCTACGCCGATATCTCACGGCGTCTCGTGGACTGAGGCGGTGGCGGGAGATGCCATCCTTGCGCGCAAAACAAAACAGGACGCGTTGCGCGCGCCCTGTTTCCATCTTTCAACCTCCGGCCGGAATGCCGCGGGTGCTTACGCGTAGAAGCCCCGGCGCGGTGTCGGCGCCTTGATAAGTTGGTTGGCCTCGGGGTCGCCCACGAATTCACCCTTTTGGGCGTTCCACTTGAGAGGCCGCCCCAGGCGCTGGGCGATGACTCCCAGCAAAATGACTTCCGCAAAGGGGCCGGAATACGCAAAGTGCGATGTCGCCTGCCCGCCGTTGCGGATGGCCTCCACCCAGTTCTTGTAGTGCGAGCCCTTGATGCGCTTGTACTTTTCGCGCGGCGCGCGGGAATTGAGCTCCTCAAGCGTTTCCTTGGAAACAAAGGGCGTGAAGGTGTTCCCCCATCCGCATAGAGAGAGGACGAAATCGTCACCGTGCAAAATGCTCCCGTTCGCCCCCAGACTGCCCATCTTGGGGGTCTTCGGCTTGCGCCCGCCATCATACCACACGACTTTCACCGGGCCGCGCTTGTCGTTCCCCGGAAAGTGGAAGGTCACCGTGCTTGCCGTGGGATACGCCACCTGGCTTTTGCCGGGAATGTCCACCTCAATCTCTGTCGGCGCCGTGAGGTCGAGGACGTAATAGGCGTCGTTCATGAGGTGTATGGCCATGTCACCCAGTGCGCCACATCCAAACTCGTAATAGCCACGCCACTTGAAAGGATGCACCGCAGGACTGTAGGGACGTTCGCTGACGGGCCCAAGCCAGAGATTCCAGTCAAGCGTATCGGGCGTCTTTTCCGTCGGCAGATAGGACGCAAGCCCCTGCTTCCAACCCCCGCCCTGAGGCCGGTTGGACCATGCCTCGACAAGCGAAACCTTCCCGAGCAAGCCCGCCTCATACCACTCCTTCGCCTTGCGGATGTGCGGGCTGGACTGCCCCTGGTTGCCCATCTGGGTGACAACCTTCCTCTCAATCGCGAGCTTGGTCAGGCGGCGCACCTGATCAATGGTGTGGCAAAGGGGCTTTTGCACATAAACGTGCTTGCCAAGGTCAACGGCGGAATACGCCACCGTGAAGTGCGTGTGGTCCGGCGTCGAAACCGAGACCGCGTCAATATCCTTGCCCAACTTGTCAAACATCACGCGGTAATCGGAAAACACAGCCGCGCGGCTGTGTCTCTTCTTGGCGCCGGCAAGATGTCGCGCGTCCACATCGCAAAGCCCGATGATGTTGGCGCCGGCGTTGCTAATGCCGTCTATGTCGCCGCGCCCCATGCCGGCAACACCGACACTGGCGACGTTGATGCGATTGCTGGGCGCGTTCTGCCCGCGAAGAAATCCACTGGGCAGAATAAGCAGCCCTGTCGTGGCGAGACCGGCGTGCTTGAGAAAATCACGTCGGGATGGGGAATGTATGGTTTTCATGAATTGATGGAATTGATGGTCAACTTTCAGGGAACGAGAACAAGATCCGGCGCAAAATGTTCCCAAATTTTGCGCCACCGCAAATTGCCCCTCAGCCAATGCGCCCCCTTTTAATGACAGTCTCAATTCAGGCATCCTGACAGTGCTGACGCCGCCCATGCCGACACCTTTCTGAGAGTCTGTTCAGTATCTTTCTTGACGGGAGTGATTAAGTAGGGAAAGGATGTCTGATGAGAAGAGTGTATCCGAGTGATATAAGTCGTGAACAATTTGAAGCGGTGAGAGAGCTA
>JAITIB010000023.1 GCA_031279675.1 Puniceicoccales bacterium
CCCCAACTCGCTCGTAACTCTGACACACTTACAAAATACGACGCATCCTCAAGGTGCGCCGCGCCTTGTGCTTTTTCCTAACCCAACATCCAACAACCAATATAGAAAATAAGTTAATAACATGAAAACGACAACACTCAGAACCTTGACTCTCATCGCTGCCGCCACCGTGGCCCCAAGCGTTTCACATGCGCTTAATTATGATGGCAGCGTCCTGCGACACGATGAAACGGGTTCCGTTTTGGGCTATGGCAGCTCGCCTTATTTTTTGGACTCGAATGTGGACGACACTTTTCCTGGGCGTAGCTACATTATGGACGGTGTTCTTGTTGCCGATGGCATTACGCTTAACTTGGGCTATTGGAATGGTAGTTCCGATTCTGGCATCCTTGAGATTTCCAGTGGCATGGCCCCTGCCGCCTTGGTTTTGCAAAATGGAAGCGTTGGATTTTTTGAAGGCATTCACGTCTACGGTGGCGTTGATACGCAGTTTGTTCTTGATAATTCGACAGCATATGTTAATCAAACTCTCCAGAATTTATACGGCGGTATTGTAGTTCGAAACGGGGGCGTGTTGCACATTCGCAACAATAATGGGTGGATGGCTGGCACAACAAACGTCCAAATCGGACAAGACCCCGACCTTTGGAATGGATTTGGAACGGTTACTCTCCAGAGTGGCGCAATGCTCCAGATGGGAGATTATGCCGTCATGGACTTTCAATTTTCGAGTCTGGTTATTGAGGCGGGTTCTCATATTGTAAATGCTGCTACGCCTCAGAACGTTGGATGGCTTACCCTGACAGAATATGCCACCCTTACTGTTGGGCTGGATGGGAGCATGGCAAACGCTGGAGTGGGAGTCGCACCGATCCAAGTTCGAACAGATGCCTATTCTGCAAAGTTGTCTGTGGATGCGAATGGCATTTGGTTCGACCCGGGAGATGAATTTACCCTTGTCCATTCCTTGATCGGAGTAAATTGTTGGTTCGAAGGGCTCATCGATCCTTCTGTGGTGACATCGGACACGGGGCAAATCTTTGCCATGGAGGCTCGACAGGTGAGCGCTGGTTATGATGATACCATAGTGCTTGTCGCAACAGCCAATGCGATACCCGAGCCCTCGACGTATGCGTTGCTGGGCGGGGTCTGCGCGGTGGCGTTGGCGGTGCTGCGCCGGCGTCGGCGCGGGTGAGTGATCGGGGCAAGAATTTGCTTCCCTTTGGGGGTGGACACGATTTGTTGATCCGCTCATGGCAAACGACGCAGTTTTGGCACTTGAGGATGGCAGCGTGTTCCGCGGACGCGCCTTTGGCGCATTGGCGACGGTGACGGGCGAGGCGGTTTTTAACACCAGCATGACGGGTTATCAGGAGATCCTGACCGACCCGTCCTACTTTGGGCAGATTGTCACGATGACCTTCCCCGAGATCGGCAATTACGGTGTTAACGACGCGGACACGGAGTCGGATGCGCCCAAGTGCTCCGGGTTTGTCGTCCGCAAGCTCAGTCCAGTTGTCAGCAACTGGCGCGCGACGCTTCCGCTTGATGCGTATTTGAAAAAGCACGGGCTGCCCGGCATTGAGGAGGTGGACACGCGCGCGATCACAAAAAAGCTTCGTGTGCGCGGCGCGATGAAGGCGTGCCTTTCCACGGAGGGCATCTCCGGGGAGGAGGCGGTGGCGCGTGCCACTGGCTGGGCCGGGCTTGTCGGGCGCGACTTCGTGCGCGAGGTCACCTGCGGTGCCGCCCACGACTTCGAGGATGGCGCGGCGCCCTTCAGCGTTCCCGGGACTGCGTTGCCGGGGCTGGCGGCCATTCGCGGGCGTCCGGTTTACCGGGTGGCGGCCTACGATTTTGGGGCCAAGACATCCATCTTCAAACGCCTTGCGCACGCCGGGTTCGACGTGCGCATTTTCCCCGCGCACACGCCTGCCGCGGAGATCAGGCGGCATGGGCCCGACTGCGTTTTTCTCTCCAACGGCCCCGGTGATCCCGCCGCCCTCGGCTATGCGCACGATGCCGTGCGCGAGCTCATTGCCGCGGGTTATCCGATATTTGGGATCTGCCTTGGCCATCAAATCATCACGCACGCCATTGGCGCGAAAACCTACAAGCTCAAGTTCGGGCATCGCGGCGGCAACCAGCCCGTCAAGAACATGGAGACGGGCGTGGTGAGCATCACGGCGCAAAACCATGGGTTTGCGGCAAGCGCGGAGGCGTTGGAGCGCGCGGGGGCGATCGTCACCGAGATCAACCTGAATGACCGGACGGTGGCGGGGTTGCGTTTGCGCGGCAAGGACGTGTTCTCGGTCCAATACCATCCCGAGGCCGGCCCCGGCCCGAATGATGCGAGTGTGCTGTTTGAAAAATTTTACCAAATGGTCCACGCGCGCAAGGGGGGCGACGCCACCGTGAAAGGGGCGGGAGAATAGGGGTTGCCCGCAAAAAGCTTTCCGAAGTCCGGTGTTTTCCACGCATGAAGGCGTGGAGGGAGGGCTTGGCGGAAATTTATTTTTTTCATTGACCCCGCATGGGAATTCCCAATTTTGCGCGCCGGATGCCGAGCTCCGGCCTCTCGTTCGCCGCGTGCTCGCGCGCGCCGTTTCGCAAATCAACTCCAACATCATCCGTCCAGCCCAACAATTATTCCCACGTCCTCACATCCATAAAAAATTTGCCGCGTAGCTTCGGCTGCTGTCTCTGTCGAAATGTAGGAAGTTTCCACCCAAATGACCAGCGCTGAAACAACGCCCCGCGCTGGGGCGTATTGAAAGCGTTTCATAAGGGGTTCCTACATCCCCGACAGGGGCGTGATTAGATGCGACCCCTTGTTTTTTTTCCAAGCCGCCGGTGTGTGCTTGAAAATGTTCCTGGCGGGGGTTTGCCAGCCGTTCCGCCCCGGTTTCTCACGATGCCTTTTTTCGCCTGTCATTCCCTTGTTTCCACGCCGTCTGTTCCGACGGCGGCCCGCTGTGCCCCCGCGTCTTTTTTCTGGCGGCGCTGGCCGTCCTCCCTATGCCCTCAATCCGCCATGATTCAGGAGATTCTTGAGACCATTCCACACCGTCCCCCCTTTTTGTTCGTTGATGACATTGTCGCGTTGCGTGATGACGGCGCCACGTGCGCGCGGACGTTTCGCGACGACGAGTTTTTTTATGCCGGGCACTATCCCGCGAATCCGCTCACGCCCGGAGTCTTGCTCTGCGAGGCGGTTTTTCAGGCGGGCGCGGTGTTTCTTGTGAGAAAAATTGTCACGGACGCCACCGCCGGCGACGTTCCCGTGCTTTGCCGCATTGAGGAGGCGAAGTTCAAGGGCATGGTTTTTCCCGGCGACACGGTCATGATTGACGTCACCTTGCGCGAGAAAATGCAGGGCTTTTTTTTCATGAGCGGCAAGGTGTCGAGGGCTGGCAGGACGATGCTCACGCTCCGTTTCGCCCTCGCGCTCGTTGCGCGCGAAAAGGCCGCCACCTCCAATTTCTCCGCTTCCCGATGAACGACTATTTGCAGCTCGGCGGAAGGAAATTCCTCGTCACCGGTGTCGCCAACAAGAAATCCGTTGCGTGGCACATTGCGCAAACGCTGGAGCGGCTCGGCGCCACCGTGATTTACAGCGTGCGCACCGGGGCGCGGCGCGAATCGCTGCGGGCGCTCCTCGCGGACAGGCCGGTCTTTGTGTGCGATGTCGAGGACGAGGCGCGGACGGCCCGTCTCGCCGGAGAGGTGGCGTCGGCGCACGGGAGCGGTCTCCACGGGCTTGTGCACAGCATCGCGTTTGCCAATTACAGCGGCGGCGCGAAAGCCTTTCACGAGACGCGCCGGGCGGACTTTCTCCAGGCGGCGGCCATCAGCGCGTTCTCCCTCGTGGAGCTCGCGCGCGCATTCAAGCCGCACCTTGCGGACGATGCGTCCGTGGTCACCATTGGCATCTCGGCGCAGGTCACGGCGGCAAACTACGGCTACATGTCGCCCGTGAAAGCCGCGCTTGAGTCCATCACGCGCTTTCTCGCCAAGTCGTTCAGCGCCGACACCCGCGTGCGCTTCAACTCCGTCAATGCCGGCCCGCTCAAGACCAGCGCCTCGGCAGGCATCCCCGGCTACATGGACAACTACCTCTTTGCCGAAAAACTCACCTTGCGCAAACGCAACATCACCACACAGGAGGTGGCCGACACGGCTGTGTGGCTTCTCAGCCCGCGTTCCAGCGGCGTGAACGCCCAGGGCATTGTCGTGGACGCGGGCATGGGCTGGAATTACTTCGACGAAAGCGTCGTCAAGCTTGCCACGCGCATTCCTGACGGCACCGCCTGACATTGTCCGCCGCCCACCCCCATCCACCCTTCTCGTTTTTCTCAAACATGAGCATCCCGACACTTGAAAAAATCCCTATCCAGGAACGCTGTTTCCTTTTTGCCGAGCGCGTCGTGAAACTTGCCCAGCATCTTTCGCAGACCAAAAAAGAGAACGTAATGTCAAAGCAGGTGCTGCGCTGCGGCACCGCCATCGGAGCCAACGTGGAAGACGCCACCGGGAGCTCCACCGGCACCGACTACTGCGCGCGCATCTCGATCGCCTACAAGGAGGCGCGCAAAACCTCCTACTGGCTGCGCCTTCTGCGCGCGGGCGAATTCCTCACGGAGTGCCAGTTCAAAAGCATTTACGCGGACGTGGAGACCCTCTGCCGCATCCTGTGGACAATCCGAAAACACTCCCAGGCGCAGCTGCGCGCCCAGGAGCAGGCGGCGCGCGCGCACAACAGGGGTGACAGCTCGCAAATCGAGTTTGTCGACCCCGTGACAGCCGCGAACAACGCGAACTCCCCCGCGCGAGCGTTTGCGCCACCGGGCGCCCATGAGGACGAGGACACGGACACGGATTCAACGCCGCCATCCGCGAAAAAATAGTTTGCCGGGCCCGCGCCCCGCCCCCAACCCACGGTCTCATTGGAAAAACCTCCCGCCATGAACACCACCCCGTTCACCACCAGCGAAAACAACCCGCCCACCGCCCCTCTCACCAGTGTCCCGACGCACGAACGCCCCCAGGAACGCCTTGAGAAACTCGGCGCGCGCGCACTGCAGGACGCCGAGCTCGTCGCCATGCTTCTGCGCAGCGGCACTGTTGGCGAAAATGTGCTCACGGTCGCCTCGCGCCTCGTGCACGAGGCGGGCTCGCTCGGCAACCTCGTCGCATGGACACGCGAAGACTTCGCCGCGCGGCGCGGCATCGGCCACGTCAAGGCGCTCCAGCTCGTGACCGTGATGGAAATCGCCCGCCGCATCATGGAACAAGGCAAGGAGGCCGCGCCACTGCTCGAATCCCCCGCGCAAGTCTACCCCTTTTTTCGCGACATCATCCACGGACTCGACATCGAAAAATGCTGGGTGCTGTGCCTCAACACACGCCACCGGCTCATCCGTTGTGTCGAGATCACCTCCGGCACCGCCAACAGCACACTCATCCACCCGCGCGAAGTGTTCCGCCCCGTCCTGCGCCTCGGCGCCTCCGCGGCCATCCTCGCGCACAACCACCCCGGCGGCGACCCCGAACCAAGCAAGTCCGACATCGTCTCGACCCGCCAGCTGCGCGACGCCGCCAACATCCTCGGCGTCGGGCTGCTCGATCACATCATCCTCGGAAACCCCGCCTCCGATGCCCGCGGACAGGGCTGGTTCAGTTTCAAGAATGCCGGCTTGCTCTGACGGCCCGCAATGCCACGGACGCGCCCCGCCCAGATTTTGCTTTCCTTTGGTGAAAAAAAGCATAGGCATCACCCCTCGCACGCGGGCCTCATTCGAACCCGGAAAACCCGGCGCGGCAACGACAACGTTGCCCCACAAAGGAGGACCCAAAACACAACGACGCCCGCGTTCTCACAAAATCAACCGGCGCCCCTTGTCCAAACCAATGACATCAGCGCCCCAACCAAGAAAGAACCTACATCCAACCTACAATCCAACAGCAATGACATCCAGCAATAATCCTGAACCAACCAACACCAACCCTCATTCCGAGCCTGCCGGCAACCCGCCGGAAAACCCTCCCGCTGAAAAGCCCCCCCGTGCCACGTCCCCCGACGGAAACGCAAGGGCGCGCCTCGCCGAGGCCCCGCTCGAAACAACGCACGCCGCCCTTCCCCCGCTCAGCGACATATCCAACACGTCCGTCGCCACCGAGCTCGGCAGCGAAATAACCGGCTCCAGCCCCCGCCGCCCACTGCCTCGCCGAGGCCTCGCGCGCGGAAGCAACACCAACGCGGGCACCGCCGCCAAACCCTCCATCGGTGTCGTCGAGGACCCGACGGCAAGCAACGAGACCATTACCGGGCGTTTCGTAAACGGATACACGCCACCGCCTGCCCCTGCCGGTCGTCGCGACGCACCCGCAGCCAGTCCCGACGAATTCGTCGCCCCGGTGTCCCCGCGCGTCCAACGGACGGAAGCGGCGCCCGGTGCGCACAACAAAAACACCGGACGCCACCGCGCACGCAATGAACGCCGCGAGGAACGCCCCCGTGGCGAAGCTCCCGCGGGCACGGCCCCCACCCCGCAGGATCCCACAACCCTCATCCGTAGCGGAAACGGACGCCAGAAGCTCATCATCGAGCCCGCCAAGATTCCGGAGCAACCCAAGGAAAGCTTTTTCAGCACACTGAAGAACTTCTTCAAGAAACTCCTGGGCGGTCCCGCCGCCCCGGCTGCGCCCAAGAAAAACGATGGGGATAATTCCCGCCGCGAACGTGATAACAACCACAACGCCAACAACGGTTACCGCAACGGCGGCCCGCGACGCCACCGCGGACGCCACGGCGGAAATTTCCGCCACAATAACAACCGTCACGGTGGAACGCCCCCAAGTTACAACCGCGACAACCGCCACCGCCCCCATTCGCATGGCGGAAACAACCGTCCCGCAGGCGGAGGCAACTCCGAGTCCCCCAAGGGTTGAGAATTGCCATATTCGGGTCATACACGACAGGGCGGCTCCACCGAAGCCGCCCTGTTGGCGTCATGCCGCCAATGGTGCCGGATCTCACTTGTCCGCCCTACACAGAGACCGGCGCCTTGATGGCAGGGTGCGGATCGTAATTCTCGACATCGATGTCCTCGTAGCGGAATGCGAAAAGATCTTTCACACTGGCGTTGAGTCGCAAGGCGGGAAGGGAACGCGGGAAGCGCGCAAGTTGCTCGTCCACTTGCCCAAGATGGTTCAGGTAAATATGCGCGTCGCCAAAAGTGTGCACGAAATCCCCGGCTTGGAGATTTGCGACCTGGGCCACCATGTGCGTCAGGAGCGCGTAACTGGCGATGTTGAAAGGGACGCCGAGAAAGAGGTCCGCGCTGCGCTGGTAGAGCTGGCAACTGAGGCGCCCGCCAACGCCGACATGAAATTGGAACAGCGTGTGGCAGGGGGGCAACGCCACCGCGTCCACCTCAAGGGGATTCCATCCGGTGACGATGTGGCGGCGGCTGGCGGGATTTGACCGAAGGCCCTCAACGAGGGCGGCAAGCTGGTCGCGACCATCGGGCGCATAGGCGCCGTCGGCATTTCTCGTCGCGCCAAAATTGCGCCATTGATGTCCGTAAATGGGACCGAGTTCCCCCGGAGGCCGGTTGAATCGCGCGCATTGCGCGGCATCCGCCCATTCATTCCAGATGGTGACACCGCGCTCGACAAGCCATTGGTTGTCGGTGCGTCCGGCGATGAACCAGAGGAGCTCCTGCACGATGGAACGCAAGTGGACCTTCTTCGTGGTGACGAGGGGGAATCCGTCCTGAAGATTGAACCGTAGCTGGGCGCCGAAAATTCCCCGCGTCCCGGTCCCGGTGCGATCGGTGCGGAGCTCGCCCCTGTCACGGACGCGGCGCAAGAGTTCAAGATAGTTATGCATGAGGCAGGTTCTGCATCGCGCGCCCAAGAACGGCAATGGTGAACAGGGAGGAATGACATCGGAGTCACGCCCGGAAAACAAAAAGGGCGGGGATTTCGTCCCCGCCCTTTTTTGCGCCGTGCGTTTATCGGACGATGGCGAGGAGGTCGTCTTCGCTGACGAGCTTGTAGGTTTTGTCTCCGATTTTGACCTCGGTGCCGCCCCATTGGGAGGTGAGCACGATGTTGCCGACTTTGACGTTAAGGGCTTTGCGCACGCCTTTGTCGTCAAGCTTTCCGGGGCCGACGGCGATGACTTTAAATTCCTGCGGTTTTTCCTTTGCGCTGTCAGGGATGATTATCCCGCCTTTGATCTGTTCTTTTTCCTCGATGGCTTCCACGAGGACGCGGTCTGCCAATGGTGTGATTTTGCTCATTGTTTTGTATGGTTGGTTGTTTTGGTTTTGTATGGGAAAGTTACTTCTTGTCGTCATCGACGACTTCAAAGTCGCCGTCCACGACGTTGTCGTTTTGGGGCTTTTGCTTTGAGGTGGCGTCGGTGTTGTTTTCGGGAGCTGCGTTGCCGGCGGCTTGTTGGGCGGCGTAAACGGCTTGGCCGAGGGCTTGCATGAGTTGTTCGATTTTTTCTTTGTGGGCTTTGAGTGCCTCGGCGGGTGTGTCTTTGTCGTCGAGGAGTTTCCTGCCTTCGGTGAGGAGGGGCTCGATCTGGTTCTTGATTTCGGCGGGTGTCTTGTCGCCGAGTTCTTTGAGTTGTTTGTCGACTTGGAAGATGAGGGAGTCGAGCTGGTTGCGTGTTTCGACGGATTCGCGGGCGCGTTTGTCTTCGTCGGCGTGGAGTTCGGCTTCTTTGCGGAGTTTTTCGACTTCGTCTTTGCTGAGGCCGGAGCT
>JAITIB010000070.1 GCA_031279675.1 Puniceicoccales bacterium
CAGATGCAAATGATCATCAACACCCCCACCGGCATGATGCCCCGGCGCGATGAAAACCTCATGCGCACCGAAGCCGTCCTGCGCCAAGTCTGCATGATCTCCACCATCACCGGCGCCCAAGCCGCCCTCGGCGGCATCAAAGCCCTCCGCAACCGCCCCCTCACCGTCACCTCCCTCCAGGAATACGCCACCCGGCTGAAGGCGGTCAGGGAAAGCTCCGGCGTTGCCGGCTGATTCTTGTTTTAAAATGCGTGTTTTTGAATAACACGGGCGGTTTTCCCAAATATTACCATATGCACATGAATGAAGGTTTGAGGCACGTGAGCGTTGCCCGTTTTCGTCCAAGGATTCTGGACTGTTTGCGCGACTATGACCGGACGCGTTTTCTCAAGGACATCATTGCCGGGATAACGGTTGGGATTGTCGCCCTGTCGTTGTGCATCGGGCTCGGGGTGGCGTCGGGCGTCAGCCCCCAGGCCGGGTTGTATGCGGGGATTGTGGGCGGGTTTTGCGTGTCGTTCTTCGGGGGGTCGAGGGTTCAGGTTGGCGGGCCCGCCGGGGCGTTCGTCGGGTTGATGGCGATGCTTGTGGCGCGCCATGGCGTGTCCGACGTGATGGTGTGCATCATGATGGCGGGTGTTTTTTTGTTTTTGATGGGCTTGTTGCGGATCGGCTCGTTCATCCGTTTTGTGCCGCAGCCCGTGACGGCAGGGTTCACGTGCGGGATTGCGATTACGATTTTGACGACGCAGATCCGGCCTTTTCTCGGATTGAGCCTGGGGATGGATGCCCAGGGGAGGCCGATTGCGGAGCCGGCTGAGTTTTGGGAGAAGATGAAGGTGCTGGCAGGGGCGTTGCCGTCGGTGGACTGGGCGACGCTGGGGCTGGGCGCGCTGTTGCTTGCGATGCAGTTTTGCTGGCCGGTGCGGTGGGGCCGTTGGGTTCCGGGCTCGATTGTGGTGGTGGTGCTGGGGTCGCTGGCGGTGGCGTCGGGAGTGGTGGATGTGGAGACGATTGGCCGGGCGTTTCGGGACAATCCCATCCCGCAGGCGCTTCCGGAGTTCAAGTTCCCGGAGCTCAACCTGTCGCGCATGGGGGAGCTTGTGGCGCCGGCGGTTTCGATCGCCTTGTTGTGCGCGCTTGAGTCGTTGCTGTCGGCGGTTGTCGCGGACGGGCTTATTGATGACCGGCATGATTCGAACCAGGAATTGATGGGGCAGGGGGTGGCGAACATTTTGTCGCCGTTGTTCGGGGGGATCGCGGTAACGGGCGTGATTGCGCGCACGGCGACGAACATTCGCTCTGGGGCTGTCTCGCCTGTGTCCGGGATGACTCACGCGGTGTTTTTGCTGCTGGTGGTTTTGTTGCTCGCGCCCGTGGTGAAACACATCCCGTTGGTGTCGCTTGCGGTGGTGCTCATTGTGGTGGGCTGGCGGATGGGCGACTGGCACGAGTTCAGGCGTTTGCGCAAGCGGGCGCCGGGCGATGCGATGGTGTTTCTGGCGACGTTTGCGCTCACGGTCTGTTTTGACCTCACCGTGGCGGTCGAGATTGGGATGCTGCTTGCGGCGGGCCTGTTTGTGAAACGTGTCGCGGACACGACGCGTGTGGACGCGATGTCGGGGGACCACATCAACCGCGAGCATGGGGAGAAGCTGGATGTGCCGAGGGGCGTCGTGGTGTTCCGTTTGTTTGGCGCGCTGTTGTTCGGGGCGGCGGACCGGCTTGACACGGTGCTGCGGCGCGAGTTGCGCGACACCGAGGTTGTTATTTTGCACATGGTTGACGTCTCGGCGATGGATGCGACGGCGCTGGATCGCCTGGAAAACCTTCACGCCAAGTTGCGCAGCCACCGGCGCCACCTTGTGCTTTGCGGGCCGCACACGCAGCCGTATGCGCTGATGGCGCGGGACGGTTTCCTCGGGCTTGTGGGCGGGGCGAATGTGGCGGCGGATCTTGGCGCGGCGGTGGCGCGCGCGCGGGAGTTGCTGGCGGAAAAAAATGCCGGTGTCACGGCGACACCGGCATGAATCCAAAACTTGGTGCGGGTAACCAGGCTCGAACTGGTGTCTCCACTTTGGAAGAGTGGGGTCCTACCACTGAACGATACCCGCGCCCATGAGAAACTACAGGCAGGGTTATCCATGCCTGCGGGAATGCCGTCAACATTTCCTTGCCAAATTCTTGACCGTGCCCGCGTGCTGGCGAAACTGCGCGGGCATTTGTTTTTTCCATGGCCACTCTCACCTCTCCGAACGTTTTGCTTTACGCGGCGCCCAACACCAATGCCGACATGCGTTGGTTCAGCCGGTTTCACGCCAGCGACCCTTTGCTCGCATTGTCGGCAAAGGGGAAGAAGATTGGCGTGGTCTCGCTGCTTGAGGTCACCCGGGCGCGCAAGGAATCCGTCTTTGACGAGGTTTTGAACCTTCAGGACTTGCTTGCCGGGGTGCGCGCCTCCAACGCCAATGCCGGCATCGCGGAGGTCGTCCTGGCGCTTGCCGCCCGGCACGGTGTCAATGCTTTTGCGGTGCCGTCCGATTTTCCCGCCAGTCTTTACCAGCGCATAACCGCGCTTGGCCTGAGGCTCGACATTGGGGAGGCGCCTTTTTTCCGCCGACGTGTCGTGAAAAGCGCCGGCGAGATCGCGGCCATACGCGCGGCCAATCGCGCATCTTCCGCCGGATTCAAGGCGGTGGAGAAGATTCTCGCCGGGTCGGAAATCCGGCGCGGGAATGTCTGGCATGGCGGCAGGGCGCTTACCTCCGAGCGTCTCAAGACCGCCGTTGAGCAAGCCTGCCTGTCCGCGGGGGCGCTAAATGTCGCCGGCCTTATTGTCGCCGCCGCCGACCAGGCCGTTGACTGCCATTGCAGTGGCAGTGGCGTCATTCCTGCGAACGCGTTGATTGTGGTGGATGTTTTCCCGCGCTCCAGCGCCACCGGTTACTTTGGCGACATGACGCGCACTTATTTGAAAGGCCGTGCCACGGCGGAGCAACGCCGTCTCGTCGGCACCGTTCGCGCCGCGCAGCAGGCCGCGCTTGCGGCGATAAAGCCAGGGCGCAGCGGGGCGGCGGTTTACAAGGTGGTGAAGGATTTTTTTGAGGCCGCCGGCTACGCCACCGCGGTCAACGCCGCCAACGGCTATCAAGAGGGCTTTTTCCACGGGCTCGGGCACGGGCTCGGGCTCGACGTCCACGAGGAACCCAGTCTGGGCGCGCGCGGGGTGGCGCCCTTGCGCGCGGGCATGGTCGTCACCGTGGAGCCAGGCTTGTATTACCTTGGGCTGGGCGGTTGCCGCATCGAGGATGTGGTCGTTGTGACGGCGACGGGTTGCGAACTTCTTTCGCGGCACCCTTACCGTTGGGAGTTTGCGTGAGTGGAGGGGGCGCTTGGGGAAAGCAGCCTTGCCGCTTTTCACGAACACGGGCATCCCTTCGCGCATGAATGGGCAATTCTCCCTTGTCGCCGATTACGCGCCTGCCGGCGACCAGCCGCGGGCCATCGCGCAGCTCGTCGAGTCGTTCCGCGCGGGGAACAAATATCAGACCCTTCTGGGGGTCACCGGCTCTGGCAAAACCTTCACCATGGCCAACATCATCCAGCAGCTCCAGCGTCCCGCGCTCGTCATTTCCCACAACAAGACGCTGGCCGCGCAGCTCTACTCGGAGTTCAAAAACTTTTTCCCGCGCAACGCCGTCGAATACTTTATCAGCTATTACGATTTCTACCAGCCCGAGGCCTACATTCCGCAGACGGATACTTACATAGAAAAAGATTCTGCGATCAATGACGACATTGAGCGCCTCCGCATTGCCGCCAGTAGCGCCCTGCTTGCGCGCCGCGACGTCATCGTTGTCGCCAGCGTTTCCTGCATCTACGGCCTCGGTTCCCCCGACGATTTCAAGGCCATGATGGTTCCCCTGCGCGCGGGCATGTCCCTTCGGCGCGATGCCTTGCTTGAGAAGCTCGTCGCCAATCTTTACCAGCGCGACGAAATCAAGTTCGAGCGTTGCAATTTTCGCGTGCGCGGCGACACCGTGGATGTTTATCCCGCCTACAAGGAGAGTGCCTTGCGCATCGAGTTCTGGGGGGATGAGATTGACTGTCTCCGCGAGCTCGACCCGCTCACCGGACGTGCTGGCGAACGGCTTGACCACTTCGATCTTTATCCCGCGACCCAATACATCGTCGCGCCCCAGCGTCTTGAGCGCGCCCGCGCCGGCATCCGTGCGGAGCTGGAGGAGCGCGTCGCGCACTTTGAGCGCGCCGGACGTCTTATCGAGGCGCAACGCATCCGGATGCGCACCGAATACGACCTTGAGATGCTTCAGGAAACCGGCTTTTGCCAGGGCGTTGAGAACTATTCCATGCACATCGGCGGGCGTCTTCCCGGGCAACGCCCGTGGTGCCTGCTCGATTTTTTTCCCGAGGATTATCTCGTGTTCATCGACGAGAGCCACGTCACCGCCCCCCAGATTCGCGCCATGTATAATGGCGACCATTCGCGCAAGGAACGGCTCGTCGAGTTCGGCTTTCGTCTCCCCTCCGCGCTTGAGAACCGTCCTTTGCGGCCCGCCGAGTTTGCCGATGCCACCGGACAGACCCTCTTTGTTTCCGCCACGCCCGCAGTGCAGGAGCTCACGCTCAGCCCTGTTGTTGCCGAGCAGATCATCCGTCCCACCGGTCTTCTCGACCCGCGCATGGAGCTGCGCCCCATCAAGGGGCAGGTCGAGGACCTTATTCACGAGGCGCGCACAGCAGCCGGTGCGGGAGAGCGCACCCTTGTGACCACCCTCACCAAGCGCATGAGCGAGGAGCTTGCCGGCTTCATGCGCGAGTCCGGTTTGCGCGTCGAATATCTGCACTCGGACATCGACGCCATTGAACGCGTTGAGATCCTGCGCCGTCTGCGCGAGGGGCATTTCGACGTCCTCATTGGCGTCAACCTTCTGCGCGAGGGGCTCGATCTGCCGGAGGTTGCCCTCGTCGGCATTCTTGATGCCGACAAGGAGGGTTTTTTGCGCAGCGAAACCAGCCTCATCCAAACCGCCGGGCGGGCCGCCCGCCATGAACGCGGGCGTGTCATCCTTTACGCGGACGACATGACCGATTCCATTGTCCGCGCCCTCGCCACCACGAATCGCCGCCGCGAACGCCAGATTGCCCACAACCGCGCGCACGGCATCGTCCCCCGCAGCGTTGCCCGCCCCGTTCAGGCCAGCCTCAAACCCGAGTCCGAACCGGAAACCGCGCTCATGTTAACTGAGGGCGCAAAGGACAAAAACACCGCCGAGGTGCTTGCCGAATTGGAAACGGAGATGCTTCAGGCGGCGGACGCCCTCGAATTCGAGCGTGCCGCCCTTTTGCGCGATCAGATCGCCCTCCTCAAAGGCGCCTCGTCCCCCGCGCGTCGCCCTCCGCCATCCACGCCCTACCGCCGTGGAAAAAAACGTCCTCGATAGTAAGCGTCCGGTTATGGAGTGCGGGACTAAAGTCACAGGGTTGATCGGAAGTTTTGAGTTCATCAGCTCTGTTGGAAAATAAGCGCTGCCAAGAAGCCGAGAAGGAGGCTGGCATCTGGGCATGCAAATACTTGAGCGCATGTTCAGAAACGAGAGAACCATGAAGGCAGTCTTCGGTTTGGGCTCCGAGAAGTTCGACGAATTGGCCGGGCGCATGAAGATTTTGCACATCGAAAAACTTGCAGGTCGCAAATTCTCCATGGGCTATTGCGAGGATGTTGGCGTTGACAATGCAGTCGGGCGCGCCACCGTTCGCGCCTGCCACGCGGTGGCGTCAGTTTGTTTAATCCCAATCCAACACCTCAAAACAGAAAGAAATTATTCCCATGAAAACAGAATTGTTTTTGGCAGAAACACGCGGACATGCCGACCACGGCTGGCTCGACACGCACCACACCTTTAGTTTTGCCGATTATTGCAATCCGGCGCGCGTGCAATTTGGCGCCTTGCGCGTGGTGAACGACGACATTGTTGCCCCGGACAAGGGTTTCGGAACCCATCCGCATGATAACATGGAGATCGTTTCCATCCCCTTGCGCGGCGCCTTGCGGCACCGGGATAGCATGGGTAACGGCAGTGTCATTCGTTCTGGGGAAGTCCAGGTGATGAGCGCGGGAACGGGGATCACGCACAGCGAATTCAATGCAAACAGTGAAGAGGACGTGAATTTCTTCCAGATCTGGATTTTCCCAAACAAGCGTGACGTCACTCCGCGCTACGAGCAGAAGAAAATCGAATGCCCGCAAAACCACCTTGTCCAAATCGTCTCGCCGGATGCCGGCAAGGCCGGTGTGTGGATGCACCAGGCGGCGTGGTTTCACATGGGGCATTTCGACGCGCAGCGCGGGTTTGACTATGCGTTGAAAAGGCAGGGCGACGGGCTTTTTGCGATGGTGGTCGAGGGGCGTTTCGACGTTGCCGGACACACGCTTGGGCGGCGGGACGCCGTGGGAATCACGGACGCGGACACGGTGTCATTCAAATCCCTGTCTTCCGGCGGACAGATTTTGTTGATTGAAGTGCCGATGGCGGGCGATTTTCCAAAATAAAAATCAGCCCTCGTCGTCCACGATGCGGGGGACGACGACTTGGTTGTCGCGGAAAGCTGGCGCGATGCGTCGCAATGCCGTGATGTTGAGAGTGGGTCCGGTGGCGTCCGGGCGCAGCATGTTGTAAACGGGAAAGGCGTGCGCGCTGGGTTCCACCCCGTCGGTGTCAACGCTTTTGAGTTGGTCGAAATACCGTACAATGTCGCCGAGTTGGGCCCCAAAGCGCGTCTTCTCGTCCTCGGCAAGGGCGATGCGTGCGAGCTTTGCGAGATGGTCCATGTCGATGGATTGGAAATTCGTCTGCGTCATGAGGATGTGCACTCACGCGTGAGCACGGGGTTTGCACTGGTGGATGTTGATGGGGTTGCCGTCGGGGTCGGTGATGAAGAAGAAGCGGCAGACGGGGGAGTCCATGATGGTGGTGCCGGGGAGGATTTCGGGGATGGGGATGGCGTGGTGTTGGAAGTGGGCGAGGGCGGCGTCGAGGTCCTCGACTTCGAGGGCGATGTTGGGGCCGTTGTGGTCGGCGGCGGGCTGGGT
>JAITIB010000019.1 GCA_031279675.1 Puniceicoccales bacterium
CATCGCCGCTTTCGCGAAGGCGATTTATCGCCGTGTGCGGAATGGACTCATTGTCCTCGAAAAACGCCCCGTCCGAAGACGTTTCAGAAAATCCCTCCGCGCCGGTTCCACTCAACGACGCGGGGAATAAATTCCCCGCTCCCAAAGCGGGACTAAAGTCCCGCACTCCATAATTGGCCGCCTTTTCACCAACAACAAAACCGGCGGCTTGGGCGAAACCAAGAGCGACGGTGTTGGCGGTGGCGTTGGGAACGGTGGCGGTCATTGCGGTTTTGTGGGGGACACTCAAAAAGAATTCAGGAGGGGGAACGCAAGCAGTTTTTCCCAAAAAATTGCACGACCCCGCAATCAGTGAAAACGGAGCGCAAGCCCTCTCCCTTTGTGCTTCCAAGCTCCTCACTGCCAGCCGTATCGCATAGTTCGGGTTGAGGGAAAAATCAGGTGTCTGTGGCAATCCCCGCAAACTGGAACAAAACCCCCGTGCCGGGTGTCTTGGATTTTCAACCCGAAACAACACCCGCATCGACAATGACTGAATCCAACAGCCAGCCCCCCCCCGAAACAAATGCCGCCCAGGCGCCCCGAACGGCAGGCCGCGCGACGACTGCCAGCCAGGTTAGCGTCGCACCCTTGGGCGGTGCCTTGGTCTCGTTGTCCGCGCCAGCGCGTCCCGGCGAGTCCGCCGATGCCCTCCTGGCGCGGCTGCTGGAAGAGGGACGCCACCGGGGCCTGTCCGTGGTGCAGGGCAATGTCTTTGGTGACACGCGGCGGTGGCAGAACACGGCGGCGGAATTTCCACTTTCCATCCTGGCCCGGCACGATTCCCCGCCGGGAGATTTGCGCGGCGCGCGCGTGCTGGCGCTGCCGGACGGAAGCTTTGAACGGCTCCCCGACGCCACCGGAAACCTGCGCTGCGTGCGCTGGGAAACTGGCGGGGCGCGTTACCTGCTCATGGGCGCACTCACACCGGGGAACCATGGCGCGGCGCCCGACGCGCAATCGGCGGAGCTGTGGCGCCTGCTCAAGGCGACGATGGAGCCGGCGGGATTTTGTTTGAAGGATCTCGTGCGCACATGGTTTTTCAACGATCGCATACTGGATTGGTATGACGGCTTCAACCGCGTGCGCACGGCGTTCTTCAACGAGCACGACATCTTCGGCTCCCTCGTCCCCGCAAGCACGGGCGTTGGCGCGGCCAACGCCACCGGGGCGGCGTTGACACTGGATGCGCTCGCGGTGGTGCCGCGCGAGGGTGCGCAGCTGGAAGTGAGCGCGGTGGCATCCCCTCTCCAAGGCCCGGCAAATGATTACAAGAGCGCGTTCAGCCGGGCGGTCGAGGTGGCGGAAAAGGCCGGGCGGCACCTGTTCATCTCGGGCACGGCAAGCATCGAGCCGCACGGGTTGACGGCGCACCACGACGATCTCGATGCGCAGATCAAGCTCTCGCTGCGCGTGGTCGCCGCGATCCTTGAGGCGCGCAACATGACGTGGGCGGACGTCGCACGGGCCATTTTGTATTTCCCGGAAACAGCCTGGATGGCGCGCTTTGAGCCCTGCCGTGAGGCCTTGGGCATCCCTCCCCTCCCGGCCATATTCGCGCATTGTGACATCTGCCGCGGCGATTTGCTTTTTGAGATTGAGCTGGACGCGTTCAAGGATGGCGTGAAATAAGCGTCGGCGCCTTATGCCAATCCTTGAGCTTTCAGAAGAACAAACACGCACGTGGTCGCGCGCACAAAAAGACCGCTGGTGGCTGGACAATGTTTTCCGTGGCGACCTGCCCCAACTGACATGGCGCTCCGCCGCGACCGGGTTCGCCCTCGGCGGCGTGCTCTCGGCGACCAACCTTTACATCGGCGCCAAAAGTGGCGTCACGATCGGGGTCGGGCTCACCTCCGTGATTCTCGCGTTTGCGCTCTTCAAAATGCTCTCGCGAATGGGGGTGGGAAGGGAGTTCTCCATACTTGAGAACAACGCCATGCAGTCCATCGCCACCGCGGCGGGCTACATGACCTCGCCACTCATTTCAAGCCTCGCCGCGTTGATGTTGATGACGGGGAAAGTCATCCCGTGGTGGCAGCTGATCCTGTGGAACGTCGTGGTGTGCTCACTGGGCGTGCTGGTGGCATTCCCGCTGAAACGGCGCTTCATCAACGACGACCAGCTGCCTTTTCCCGAGGGGCGCGCGTGCGGCGTGGTGCTCGACACGCTGTATTCAGGCGGCAGCGCGGGAGAGGGCATGCTCAAGGCGCGCGTGCTGGTGCTCGCGGGCGCCATTGCCGGCACATGGCAGCTCTTGATAAGCGAGGGGTGGATGCGCTGGATCCAATTCAAGTTGTTCGCGCTCGACAAAACACATGGCTGGGCAAGCCCGCTGGTTTTGCACGAAAAACTGGACGAATACTACTACGCGCTCGCAGCAAAATACGATTGGTGGGTGCCGCGCATCCTGGGCACCGAGGCACGGACGCTGGATTTGCGACTGGGATGTGATCTGGCAATGGTGGGTGTGGGCGGACTCATGGGCTTGCGGACCTCGGCGGGCGTGCTCATGGGCTCCTTGCTGAATTTCGCCCTGCTCGCCCCCCTGGCATACCACGGGAAATGGGCGCCGTTTGAAACCGTCCGCCGCGGCGAATTCATCAACAAGTGGGGCCTCTGGTGGCCCATCACGGCAATGGTCGTCGGGGCAATGGTGGGCTTGTTCGCAAAGCCAAGATTATTTACGGAAACTTTTGCGCTCGTGCGGACGTTCCTCAAAAAGCGCGATAAAAAGCAGCCCGGTGACAGCGCGCGTGAACACGACGTGCTGGCCCACATCGAACTGCCCCTATGGGTGTCATTTGCGGGCATCCCAGTGCTGGGTTTCTGCGGGGCATGGATGGCAAATGCGTTCTTTGGCGCAAGCTGGTGGCTGGTGCTTGCATCGGTGCCGTTGATTTTTCTGCTGAGCATCATCGCAGCCAATGCAATGGCATTGACCTCGTGGACGCCAACGGGCGCGCTAAGCAAAATCACCCAGTTTACCATGGGGGCGATTGATAACACGAATGCGGCCACCAATCTGAGCACGGCGGGCATGACAGGCGAGGTCGTGGGTAACGCGGCAAACTTGCTTTCCGACATCAAGCCCGGCTACATGCTGGGCGCAAAACCCAGACAGCAGGCCGTGGGGCATTTCATTGGCATTCTTTCCGGGGCAATCGCCTCCACTCCCCTGTTCTATCTGCTGTTCCTGCCGGCGGATCCGGTCACAGGTGCGCGCACGGTGACCTCGTTGACAGAAAAATTTCCCATGCCAGGCGCAGTCCAATGGCGAGGTGTGGCGGAGTTCATCCAAAAGGGAATGGGGAACCTGCCTGCGTCCGTGATAGTGGCAATGGCAGTGGCGGGAATCCTCGCGCTTGTCTTTGAACTGCTGCGGCTGGCCACCCGCGGACGGTTCCCCCTGTCGGGCATGGCCATAGGACTGGGCGCCGTGCTCCCGCCCGACGGATGCCTGTGCATGTTTGCCGGGGCGCTTATTTTTCACCTCGCCGGGAAACGGCACAATGCGCCGGGCACACGCGGACATTTGATCTGGGTGGGATGCCTTGAGCCAATTTGCGCAGGGCTCATCACGGGCGCCGCACTCGTGGGCATCGGCGACGCGGTGTGCAAGGTGTTGCTGCAAGGGAAATAGCGGCGGACGCGGGAAAAATAATCCCGCGAACCTTGCGGTGCGCGGGACATTGCAAACGGTCGTTGGCTGCGGATTAATGGGCCTGTGTCTTGGTTTTGAAGCCAAGGGATTCCGCGCTGCCAAGCTGGACATTGAGACACAATGACTGCATTTCCTTCATCAAGACATTGAACGACTGGGGAGTGCCCGCGGAGAGGCTGTTGTCACCCTTTACAAGCTGCTCGTAAATCTTGGTCCGCCCGGTGACGTCGTCCGATTTCACAGTGAGAAGCTCTTGGAGCGTATAAGCGGCGCCGTAAGCTTCAAGCGCCCAGACTTCCATTTCGCCAAGACGCTGTCCGCCATACTGGGCCTTGCCGCCCAAGGGCTGTTGCGTGATGAGGCTGTAGGGGCCGACGGCACGGGCGTGGATCTTGTCCGCAACAAGGTGGTTGAGCTTCATCATGTAGATGTAGCCAACAACAACGTCCTGGTCGAAGGGCTCGCCCGTGTGTCCGTTGTAGAGAAGCGATTTGCCACTTTCGGGGAGTTCGGCCTTTTTGAGAAGTTCGCGGATTTTGCCCTCGGGGATGCCATCAAAAATGGGCGTGGCAACCTTGAGCCCCAGTTTGCTGCATGCCCACCCGAGGTGAGTTTCCAAGACTTGCCCGACGTTCATGCGAGAGGGCACCCCAAGCGGATTCAGGCAGATGTCTATGGGCGTGCCATCAGGCAGGTAGGGCATGTCCTCAACGGGAACGATACGAGCCACGACACCTTTGTTGCCGTGGCGTCCGGCCATCTTGTCGCCGACCTGAATCTTGCGTTTGGCGGCAATGTAAACCTTGACGTTTTTGATGGCGCCACCCTCGTCCTCCCCAGCCTCGATACCCTCAACCTTCCGGGTGCGCTCGCTGTCGAGATCATCAAAGCGGTGCTGATAGTTCTCCACAATTTCCATGATTTTTATTTTCACGGGAGAGGAGTCTATCTGGATGTGCCTGGAAACGGCCGCGAGACGGCGCAGGAGGGTTTTGGTAATTTTGCGGTTGGCAGGAATAATGACTTCGCCGCTTTCACCGTTCTTCACGTCGAGCGGGATTTTTTCGCCAAGAAGGATGTTTGAAAGCGACTCGGTGAGGTCCTCGCGCAGCTTGTCAGTCTGGGTGCGATACTCCTCATTCACTTTCTTGAGCTGCCGGCGTTGATCGGATGGGGAAAGTTTGCCAGCTTCCTTGTCAATACGGCTGGAAACCTTGACGTCCATGACAATGCCGTAAATGCCGGAGGGCACCATGAGGGAGGTATCTTTGACATCAGCGGCTTTTTCCCCGAATATGGCGCGGAGGAGTTTTTCCTCGGGGGCGAGCTCGGTTTCGCTTTTGGGTGTGATCTTGCCGACGAGGATATCGCCAGGCTTGACCTCGGCACCAATGCGGATGACGCCGTCGCGGTTGAGATTTTTAAGGGCTTCCTCGCCGACATTGGGAATGTCGCGCGTGATTTCCTCGGGGCCAAGCTTGGTATCCCGGGCGGTGACGTCGAATTCCTCAATATGGATGGATGTAAAGACATCATCCTTAAGGAGACGTTCGCTCAAGAGAATGGCATCCTCAAAGTTGTAGCCATTCCAGGGCATGAAGGCGACCAGGACGTTGCGCCCAAGCGCAAGCTCTCCATGATCGGTGCCGGCACCATCGGCAATGACTTGACCGGTCTTGATTTTTTGCCCGCGTGTGACGACAGGCCGTTGATTAAAACAAGTGGCGGAATTCGAGCGGAGGAATTTGCGCAAATCGTAAATGTAGAGACCTTTTTTGGGGTCGCTCTTGGCCTTCTTGTCGAGGTTGGCGGGAACCTTGCCGTCCTCAGTGACAACAATGCGCTTGGCATCCACCTGCGCCACAATGCCGTCGGCCTCGGCAATAACCACGATGCGCGAATCGGAAGCGATGCGGTTTTCAATGCCAGTGCCAACATAGGGAGCCTCTGCCTTGAGGAGCGGAACCCCCTGGCGTTGCATGTTGGAACCCATGAGGGCGCGGTTCGCGTCGTCGTGCTCAAGGAAGGGGATGAGTCCGGCTGCCACGGAAACGAGCTGTTTGGGAGAAACGTCCATGTAGTCCACTTCCTTGGGCTCGATTTCAAGAACCTCGTCGCGATAGCGGACGGTGGCGCGTCCGACGAGGTTGCCCTTGTCGTCCACCTCGGAATTGGCCTGGGCAACTTTGTAACTCTCTTCCTGATCGGCGGTCATATAAACGACCTTGTCGGTGACGCGGCCCTTTTCCACCTTGCGATACGGAGTTTCGATAAAACCAAACTCGTTGACGCGGGCGTAGGTTGAAAGCGAATTGATGAGGCCGATATTGGGGCCTTCAGGAGTTTCAATGGGGCAGATGCGCCCGTAGTGCGAAGGATGAACGTCGCGCACTTCAAAACCGGCCCGGTCACGATTGAGCCCGCCAGGGCCAAGGGCGGAAAGGCGGCGCTTGTGCGTCAGTTCGGCCAAAGGATTAATCTGGTCCATGAACTGTGAAAGCTGGCTGCGGGCAAAAAAGTCGCGGACAACAGTGCTGAGCGCCTTCGGGTTGATAAGCTTCTGGGGGGTGACGGTATCCACGCTCTGGTCATACATGGACATGCGTTCGCGGACGAGCCGCTCCGTTCGCGCAAGCCCCATGCGACATTGATTGGCAAGAAGCTCGCCAACATTTCGGATGCGGCGGCTGCCAAGATGGTCAATATCGTCTATGATACCGTCACCAGCCTTGAGACGGCAAAGATATTTGGTGGCGGAAACGATATCTCCGGGAACGATGGTGCGGACTTCAAGATCGGTATCAAGTCCGAGTTTCTGGTTGATCTTATAACGACCGACACGGCCAAGATCATAACGCTTGGGATCTTGGAAAAGGCGTTTGAGAAGGCTTTTCGCGTTGGGGATTGTAGGGGGTTCTCCAGGGCGAAGCTTTTTGTAAATGTCCTTGAGCGCCTCCTCCTCGTTACGCGTGGGATCTTTCTTGAGCGAACGGATGATGGCACTGTCATCCACCGAAGTGTCGATGACGTGAAGGGTGCCAATGCCGATTTTCTCTATGGAGCGAACAATGGTCTTTGTCAGGGGCTCAAAGGCACGGGCAAGGACAATGCCTTTCTCGGCATCAACAATGTCCTCAATCAGGACATACTTGGAAATGTCCTCAATTTCGAGGGCCTTTCGGATTTTGATATCCTGGGGTTTGTAAAAAAGATTCAAGATGTCACTGTCCGAACCGTAGCCAAAGGCACGAAGAAGGGTAGTGATGAGGAAACGGCGGCGGCGCCGACGGCGGTCCACATAGACGTAAAGAAGATCCTGCTGGTCGAACTGCACCTCCATCCACGTTCCACGGTCGGGAATGATGCGGAAGGAATGGAGAATTTTTCCGCTGGTGTGCGGAGACTCCTCAAAACAAATGCCGGGACTGCGGTGAAGCTGACTGACAACAACACGCTCGGCGCCATTGACAATGAAGGAGCCGCTCGCGGTTATCATGGGGATTTCGCCCATGTAAATCTCCTCGTCCTTGACGGTGCTTTCCTCCCGGAGGCGAAGCTTGAGAAAAAGGGAAATGGAATGGGTGACGCCCTCGCGGATGCACTCCATCTCGGTGCTTTTGGGGCCGGACAGGTTGTAGCTGACATATTCGAGCGTGCAGCGCCCGTCATAACTTTCGATGGGAAACACTTCGCGAAACACCGCCTCCAAGCCGACATTCTTTCGCTTGTTGTGCGGCACGTCCCGCTGCAAGAACTCCACATAGGAGTTGATCTGATTCTCAATGAGATTTGGCGGGGGAATGACTTCCCGAAGTTTTCCGAAGTTGATGCGCTCAGACATGTGTCGTTTGAATGTTAAAAGTTTTAAGACGAATTTCTAAAAGCAGGGTGAATGTTCTTCTGGACTGTCAAGGCCGGACGACCCGCCATTGCAACACCGGCGGACAAGGGATTGCCTTGCCCGCGTGTCGCGTTGCGTTGTGTTGCCTGGCGCAAAAATCAAGGGTTTACTTGATTTCGACTTTGGCACCAGCCGCCTCAAGCTTCTTCTTGATCTCGGCAGCCTCCTCCTTCGTCGCACCCTCCTTGACGGGCTTGGGCGCACCTTCCACAAGATCCTTGGCCTCCTTGAGGCCAAGACCGGTTATGGCGCGGACTTCCTTAATGACATTGATGGCACTGGCGCCCTTGTCCACGAGGATGACGTTGAATTCGGTCTTTTCCTCAGCGGGCGCGGCGGCACCGGCGGCGGCACCAGCCACGACAGCGACAGGCGCGGCGGCGGATACTCCCCATTTTTCTTCCAGTTCCTTGACGAGCGCGGCAGCATCAATGATGCTGAGATTACTCAGGAATTCTATGACTTGTTCTTTGGTTACAGCTGACATGTTATTTTGGTCTCCTTGAAGGGTTAGTGTTCTACTTGAACGTTTAAAGGCTTCCGCCTCTAACAGGATTCATTGGATTGTTGGTTGGTTGTTTTCGGGACACACCCAGATCGAGAAATCAGAGAGTGTCGGGAAAGTGATGGACATCACGCGGCCTCGGCGGTCCCTCCCGCCTTTTCGTTCCGTGCCACAAGAATGCGGACAATCTGCGAGGCGGGCGTGTTCAAGAGCGAGAGAATCTGCGCACGGATGCCCTCAAGCGAAGGCAGTTTCGAGAGCGATTCAACCTCGGCTTTGTCAAGGACCTTGTCGTCAAGGACGGCGGTTTTGACTTCAAGGCGCGAATTGGCCTCGAAAAATTTGACAACAACCTTGGCAACACCGGGCGGATTGTCCCCACCCGTAATGAGCGCGGTGTGTCCGGCAAGGTGCTTCGACAAATCAGGCAGGTTGGCCTGCTTGGCGGCAATGTTGAAAATGCTGTTCTTGACGACGTGATACTCGGCGCCGTGCTCGCGCAACTGCGCGCGTATGGCGGCGACATCCTGCACGGTAACACGGGTGAAATCCGCAAGCAGCAGATATTTGGACTTCGCCAAGTGCGAGGCCACTTCGTCAATGAGAAATTGTTTTTCGGGACGCATGGTAGTGTCTGTGGCTTCTTTGGGTTAAACGGCTGCAACAGAAGTCGCGTAAGGTTTGGTGTCAATCTTGACACCGGGGCTCATCGTTCCGCTGACAGTCAGCGAGTTGATGAATTTCCCCTTGAACGAAGAGGGCTGCGCCTTGACCAAGGCGAGCAAGGCGGCATCCATGTTCTCGACAAGTTGTTGCGCCGCAAAGGAACGCTTGCCGACAACAATGGCGACGTTCCCCGTCTTGTCCATTTTGAACTCAATGCGCCCGGCCTTTACCTCCTTGATTGTCCTCGGGATGTCATCCGAGACGGTGCCGCTCTTCGGATTTGGCATCAGTCCGCGAGGGCCGAGGACGCGCGCCACCTTGCGCACTTCCTTCATCGCGGGCGTGGTGGAGATGGCGACGTCAAAGTCGAGCCAGCCCTCGTTGATCTTGTCAATGAGGTCATTAAGCCCGGCATGGTCGGCGCCAGCATCAAGTGCAGCCTTGGCATTGTCGGTGAAGACGAGAACGCGGATTTTCTTTCCACTCCCATTGGGGAGTGAAACGGTGCCGCGAACCATCTGGTCGGACTGTTTGTGGTCCACGCCAAGATTTGCCGAAATCTCAATGGTTTCGTCAAACTTGGGGGCAGGCATTTTGGCCAGCAACTCGACGGCCTGAGCCACGGTATATGTGGCTTCAAGATCGCCGACAGCAGCGGCGGCACGATGGCGTTTGGATTGTTTTTTTTGCATGACGACTATTTGGTCTCCTGCGTTGCGCAGTGGTTGTTTGGAAAGTTAAACGGTAAATGGCACGGCAGGCTCAGCCAACGATTTCTATGCCCATGGACCGCGCAGTGCCCTCAATCATGCGGGCAGCAGCCTCGGGATTGGCCGCGTTCAAATCCTTCTTCTTCATTTCGATAATCTCAAGGACTTGCTTGCGCGTAACCTTGCCAACCTTGTCGCGATTGGGCACGCCAGATCCGCTCTCAATTTTGGCGGCTTTCTTAAGCAAGACTGCGGCAGGGGGAGATTTTAGGATGAAGGTGAAGGATTTGTCTTGGTAAACCGTGATGATTACCGGAAGGATGAGTCCAGCCTGTTCCTTTGTCCTGGCATTGAACTCCTTGCAAAATGCCATGATGTTTACTCCCTTCGCACCCAAGGCGGGGCCTACGGGCGGGGCGGGATTGGCGGCGCCCGCAGGTAATTGCAGGCGGATTTCTCCGACGACTTTTTTAGCCATTGTATGTTGTTTTGTGTTTTGTGTTTATGTTGTTGCGTGTTCTAAAAATCATTGTCCTTCGGCGCGTTCCACCTGCCAGAATTCGAGTTCAACTGGAGTGAATCGGCCAAAAATGGAGACCGATACTTGCAATTTGCCATGGTCGAGATCAACACCTTCGACGCGCCCTGTCATGCTTGAGAAGGGGCCATCAACCACCTTGACATCCTCGCCGACGGTGTAGAGCACCTTGGGCACCGACTTGCCTTCGGCTTCCTCAACGCGTTGCAAAATCTGTCTGATTTCCTCGGGTTTGAGCGCGATGGGTTCCTCGTTGCCGATGAAGTTGACCACCCCCTGCACGTTGCGGACAAAATACCATGGTTGTTGCAACACCTTGCCGTCCGCACCGTAAAGGCGCATCTGGAGGAAGATGTAGTTGGGATAAAGTTTGCGCAACTTGGTTGTTCTTTTTCCGTTGCGCACTTCCGCCACCATTTCGCACGGCATCAGCACGCGGTCGGACAAGGGTCGCCCGGGCGGCGAGGCAAAAAACTCTGTCATTTCCTCCACCTCGATGAATTTATCCAGATACCTCTTCACCTTCGCCTCCATGTTGGACAGCGTGTGGATGGCATACCAGCGAAAGCCCGTGAGCGTTTCGGCTGGGTCCACTGGAACGGAATGTTCGGCGGGTGAATCTGTGTTTGACATTATACTTGTGTCCTCGGTGATGACGGGTCGGTTGGAAGTTGTGTTATGGAGCGACCCAATGCGTCACAAGGCGCACCAACTCGTGCATGGAAAAATCGAAGACGAAGACGCAGGCCGAGAGAATGCCAATCGAGACCACGACCACGAGGGTGGATTGGGCAAGCTCCCGCGGCGTCGGGCGGACCGTCTTGGTCCAGACCTCCGCCACGGTTTCGTTCCAAAACCGGCGCATTTTGCCCAGTGGAGAAAAGACTCGTGAAAAGACTTGTCGCATTTGTGAAAGGTGGCAGGGGCGGAGGGACTCGAACCCCCAACTTACGGTTTTGGAGACCGTTGCTCTACCAATTGAACTACACCCCTTTTCGTAAAAAAACTGTTGAATGAGAAGATTGGCAATGCCGGGAGTTTAGTTTTGCCAAACTCACGGCATTATCCAAGGCAGACACGGAGTCTGCCCCAAGTGAGAATTTCCTACTTGATGACTTCAACGATTTGGCCGGAACCAATCGTGCGGCCCCCCTCGCGGATGGCGAAGCGTTTGCCCTTTTCCATTGCGACGGGCTTTTGCAGCTCCAGCGAGATGGTCAGGTTATCCCCCGGCATCACCATTTCCACCCCCTCGGGAAGGGAGCAAACACCGGTGACGTCGGCAGTGCCAAAAAAGAATTGGGGGCGGTAGTTGGTGAAGAACGGTGTGTGGCGCCCGCCTTCCTCCTTGGTCAAGACGTAGATTTGCGCCTTGGCCTGCATGTGCGGTTTGATGGAACCGGGTTTTGCGAGGCTGTGCCCACGCTGCACCTGGTCTTTCTCGACGCCGCGCAAGAGCAGCCCGACGTTGTCGCCGGCGATGCCTTCCTCAAGATTCTTGCGGAACATCTCGACACCCGTGACGGTGGTCTTGCGCGTTTCGCCAAGCCCGACAATCTCGACTTCCTCGCCGACTCGCACCTTGCCGCGTTCGATGCGTCCGGTGGCAACAGTGCCGCGTCCCGTGATGGTGAACACGTCCTCGACAGACATCAGGAAAGGTTGGTCAACGGCACGCACGGGCTCGGCGATATCGCTGTCCAACGCCTCCATGAGTTCGGTGACGGACGCGACGCCTTCCGGTTTGAGTGCGAGGGCGGCAGTGGCAGAGCCACGGATGATCTTCACGGTGTCACCCTTGTATTCGTATTTGTTGAGCAGGTCGCGGATTTCCATTTCGACCAGCTCAAGCAAGTCGGGGTCATCCAACAAGTCCACCTTGTTGAGCCAGACCACGATGGAGGGCACGCCCACCTGTTTGGCCAGCAGGATGTGCTCGCGCGTTTGCGGCATGGGGCCGTCGGCGGCGGAGACCACGAGAATCGCACCGTCCATCTGGGCGGCGCCCGTGATCATGTTTTTGACAAAGTCCGCGTGCCCCGGACAGTCCACGTGGGCGTAGTGGCGCTTTTCAGACTCATACTCCACGTGTGCCGCGGCGATGGTGACCGTCTTGGTCTCGTCACGCACCGTGCCACCCTTGGCGATGTCTTTGTAGGACTTGACGACCGCCAAACCCTTTGACGCCTGGACGGCGAGGATCGCCGCCGTCGTCGTTGTTTTCCCGTGGTCGATGTGACCGATGGTACCCACGTTGACGTGGGGCTTGTTACGAACGAAGTTTTCTTTAGCCATATGAGTATCGTAGTTTGGTTTGAGTTTTTTGTTGAAAGAAAGTGAGAGGGAGCGATGGAGCCCCCGAGCAGATTTGAACTGCCGACCTCGTCCTTACCAAGGACGCGCTCTGCCAACTGAGCTACAAGGGCGAATCACCATTCCCTTCCTCGTGAGAGGAGAAAAAGGAAGGGCGGAGACTGGGAACAAACGCCCCTGCGTCAAGAGGAAATTGAAAAAAAATTCCCTGCCCCCCACGGCGCGCTCCCGCCCGCGTCATGGCCGCAGTTCCTGAATTCCGCGTGACTCGGCATAATCCGAGTATCGCAGCTCCACGGCCTTGACGCGATAGATGCACATCCCGTCAAGCTCGCCCCGTTCGACGAGCCCGTTGAAATGCTGGCTGCGCGCCGCAATCAACGCCACCGCGGCGCAAAAATCCTCCGAGCCCGGCTCAACCACGCGCGCCTCGCCAATGATCGAGACACCGCGATAGGAGGCGATCGCCTGCCCCTCATGCTGGAAGTAAAAATTGACGCGCGGATTGCGCGCCAGCACACGCGCCTTGGCAGAGTCGCGCGGAGTGGCGAAGAACACATCAACGCCACCGCCCGCCGGCGCAAAGCTCCCGATGGGGCGGATCGTAGGCGCGCCATCCTCGCGCACAATGGCGAGCGAAGCCCAACGCGTCCGGGCGATGTAGTCATGAACTGCCTGTCTGGTTTTTTCGATGCTCATAAGGAACACACCGGGGAGCCTTGCCAGACCAGCCCCGCGTTTCCAGCGCAAAATCGCAACCCGCCCATTATCCTTTCGCGGGAAATGTTTTTCTGCAATTCCACCCTCCCACTCCCGCCAATGACACCGGAACAACCAACGCCACCGCCGCACCCCCACTCCCCCAAGCGCGCCATGCTGCACACACTCGGCTGCCGTCTGAACCAAGCCGAGACGCTGGCCCTGCGCGACCTGCTCGCCTCGCACGGCTACGAAGTGGCGGCACCGGGCGAAAAGGCGGCGCTGGCGATCATCAACACCTGCTCGGTGACACGGCTGGCGACGGCAAAATGCCGGCAAGTCATCCGCCAGATCATCGCGGAAAACCCCCGCGCATACATCGCCGTCATCGGATGCTACTCGCAAACAGGCGCCGCCGAACTCGCCACCATCGACGGCATTGACCTCATCCTCGGCAATCAGGACAAGATGCGCCTGCTCGACCACATCGGCACCGGGGAAAAAAACACAACCCCCGCGATCGTGCTCGAACGCATCACAAAGGACGACTTCTCCATCGCACCCTCCAACCCGCGCCCCTTCGACAAACGCGCCAACCTGAAAGTCCAGGACGGCTGCAACCTCGCCTGCTCCTTCTGCATCATCCCGCGCGCCCGCGGAACAGCGCGCTCGCGCAACTTCGACAACCTCATGGACGAGGCAACCGCACTCGCCACACGAGGCGTGCGCGAGCTCGTGCTCACCGGCGTCAACCTCGGCGCCTACGCCAGCGGCAAACACACCCTCACGCACGCCATTGACGCGCTCGCGCAAATCCACGGCATCAAGCGCATCCGCATCAGCAGCATCGAGCCGGCCACCATGCCCGCCCCGCTACTGCAACGCATGGCCGACACCGCGCACCCACTGCAACCCCACCTGCACCTCCCCCTCCAATCCGGCTGCGAACGAATCCTGCGCGACATGCGCCGGAAATACTCGCGCGACGAATACGCCACCCTCGCCCGCGCCGCGGCAGCCAAAGTCCCCGGACTCTGCCTCGGCACAGACATCATGGTCGGCTTCCCCGGGGAAACAGACGCCGAGTTCGAGGAAACCTGCGCCTTCTTCCAATCCCTGCCATTCGCCTACGCACACGTATTCACCTACTCGGAACGCGACGGCACAACCGCCGCCCGCCGCACCGACCAAGTCCCCATCCCCACACGCCAACGGCGAAGCGCGCACCTGCGCCGACTCTCCGCCGAACGCCAGCACGCATTCCACACCGCGCACCTCGGCCACACCGTCCAAGTCCTCTTCGAAGACGCCGCCAACGGCATGTGGCCCGGATACACCGGCAACTACATACGCATCGCAATCCCCACCGCGCAAACACCCGGACAAAACCTCGCCAACCACCTCGGCCTCGTACGCATCGACACCGCGCACCCCCGCCACGCCACCGGCACATGGCTCGGCGAAACCTGAGCCACCCACACCCCGGCGCACCCCGCACCCCCCGGAAAAAAATCCGGAAACCTTGCCCCGCCCCCCCTGTCTCACCGCCCCACCATGCGAATCCTCACATCCATCCTCACGCTCGCCCTCCTCGCCAGCGCACCCACCACCACCAACGCCACCGGGAACAACGACACCTTCACCGTCCTCGTCTTCTCAAAAACCAACGGCTTCCGCCACAAAGAAGCCATCGAAGCCGGCATCCCCGCCCTCAAGCAACTCGGCCAAGCCCTCAACTTCAAAGTGGACGCCACCGAGGACGCCGCCGCCTTCACCACCGAAAACCTCAAAAACTACCAAGCCATCATCCTGCTCAACACCACCGGCGACTTCCTCGCCGACCGCCCCGCGAAAAACGCCACCCAAGAAAAGCGCGCCAAAGCCACCGCCGACCTCGAAGCCCGCAAACACGCCTTCAAAACCCACATCGAAAACGGCGGCGCCCTCATCGGCCTCCACTCCGCCACCGACGGCTTCCACAACAAAGGCGAAAACTGGCCCCTCTTCCACCAAATCATCGGCGGCAGCTTCCAACACCACCCCCACCACCAAAACGGACGCCTCCTCATCGCCGACCCCACCCACCCCTCCGTCGCCCACCTCAAAGCCCTCACCGCCCAACCCGGCACCAAGGACGCCGCCTGGACCTGCTACGACGAATGGTATAACTTCAAGAACCTCCAAAAAGACAACCACATCATCCTCAACCTCGACCCCACCTCCGGCAAAGGCCACCGCACCAACCACTACGCCGACGGCACCGAATGCCCCACCCACCCCTTCGCCTGGACACGCACCTTCGGCAAAGGCAAAATCTTCTACACCTCACGCGGCCACTACGGCAAAGCCTTCGCCGAATACGACTACATCCAGCACATCATCGGCGGCCTCTACTGGGCCCTCGACCGCCCCACCCCCAAAGTCGATCCCGAACTCGTCAAAACCTTCGCCCCCAAACCCAAGCCAAAAGCCCGCCCAAAACAATAGCGCCGCCCCCCCGCCACCCCCTCAGCCAAACACAAAGGCACGGGCGCATTTCCACGCACCCGTGCCTTGTTTTTTGACAATACAACCCCTTGCGGGAAAAACCTACCCCCGCCGACGCCGCCTCCCCAGCACCGCCAACGCCACTGCGCCAACGCCACCAATCAACGCATACGTTGATGGCTCAGGTATCGCCTGGACCGCGAGCCCAATGCCATCATAAATCTTTTCAAACTGCTGGCCACTGCTCGCAGTAACGACAAGGGGGCTCGCCGCGTCCGGGATGAAGGGCAAGCTTTCGAAAAGCGTGTAAACAGTCCCCGGCTCGACCACCGCGCTGATGTTCAAAACCAAATCAAAATCAATGGGGTTTGACGCAAGTGTGGTCGTCCAATTATCATCCAACACTTCACCCAACATGCCCGGCCCCGCCCCGACTATGGGAGAATGTGTCTGCCCCGCAGGATCCAATTCAAAGGTAAACTCCGACCCAGCGCCGACACACAGCGTAGTGGTGGCAACAATTTGCCCCGTGCTGCTAACCTTGACGCGCGCACCCTTCCCCACATAAAAATCTTCCGCATAAATCGTCCCGTTATTGCGAACGTCCGCCGTGCCAGCCATCTTGACAGTCTCCGCCAAAACAACACCAGAGCCTCTTACATACAAAGTCCCCCGCGACTTTGTCACAACCAAATCGTGGGTAACAGCCATCTGCCCGGAACCCTCAATGGAAATATCAGCAGTAATCCCCTCGCCAATGAACA
>JAITIB010000105.1 GCA_031279675.1 Puniceicoccales bacterium
CGAGTCTCCACGTAAAATCTCCGCCGCCCCGGCGGCCGCCCCGGAATTTGCCCCCCCCCCCCCCCCCCCCCCCCCCCCCCGGGGGGGGGGGGGGGCCCCCCCCCCCCGCCCGCCCCCCCCCGCCCCCCCCCCCCCCCCCCCCCCCCCCCCCCCCCCCCCCCCCCCCCCCCCCCGGCGCAAGTCAACGCCGAGGTGGCGTCGCCTGTGGAGCCGCCTTGCGGGCAGCGAGTTGTTTTGGATGTGATTTTCATGAGTCTATTGAGTTTGTTTTTGTTGGTTACATGGTTGAGCGCCCAGCTGCGCCGCCCCGGGCACTCCCCGCGGTGGCGTCGTTGGGCTGTTGCGCGAGCATAAGCATTCCCGGGAGGATGCAAGTCTTTTCAGAAAATAAAAACCAGGGTGCGGGAGGCGGGTTTCGTCGTCGCGGCAGCGGGCGGGATGAAAACGGGCGTTGCGATTCCCCGGTATTTTTTTTTGCTGGGGCGCATGAGGTCATTTCTTTCCCGCCGGTTTTTCCTTGGGGCCCTGTGCGCGCTTGCCGCGACGCCCGCCGCGCTTGCGCGAGTCCACAACGGGCTTGGCGAATTCCTCCAGCTTTTTGGGTTCACGCCGGACACCGCGCCGCGCGTGCTCAACAACGCCTCCGTGCTACCCTACGGCTCAATGGGGAATCTGCCCGCGCTGACCTCGCTCGGCGAGGTGGACGGCGTCCTGCGCCGGCTGGACCTGCCCTACCCTGCGAATGCCGCCACGGAGGACGGGCGGCATCCCGCCATGCGGGGCAGTTGGGAAATCTATGCCTTGGGCCAGGCGGGGCGGGGTGAGTTTGACAGGGCGAACGACCGTCCTGTTTTTGACCCCGAGGTCTGGGGCGGTGGCGTCGGCGGGCATCTTTGGACGGACGACGAGCGGCTCGCTGGAATCACCGTCTCGTGCAACGAGACGCGGGCAAAAATCCACGACGGCGGCGGGCACATCAGCGGGGAGCAGGCGCGTGTGCGCGTTTACGCCGCGCTCATCCCCGGCGGCCAGCCGTGGCAGGTGGCGTTCGGCGCGTCGGGCGGCTATGTGTCCTACGACGTGCGCCGGTTTTCCCCGCTGAACGGCGCGGGCGAGGTCATCAAGGCGGCGCCGGACGGCTACGAGCTTGGGATTTTTGGCGTGTTCAAAACCCGCCTCACCCTTGCGGACGGGCTGATGCTGACGCCGTTTGCGCGCATCGATTACAACAACACCTCCGTGAATCATTTTTCCGAGCGCGGCGCCGGGACGTGGCTGCAGGACGTCAACCGGTTCAATGCGGAATCCATCCAGACGCGGCTCGGCGCCGGGCTGGAATACACGGCGGACATTGGCGGGGCGCTCCTGCGCGCGGCAACGACGGTGACGTGGGCGAGCGAGCTTGGCCGGAACAAAATCAAGCTGACGAGCGCGTTCATCGGCACGCAGTCAAGGCACCACGTTTACGCGGGGCAGCTGTTCGGGGATGCCGTGGAGATCTCGCCCTCGGTGGCGCTGGTTTTTGGCAGCGGCTTCACGCTGCAGGCGGCCTACCAGATCCAGATCACCTTTGCCGCCCAGTATTCGCAAAGCGTTTCCGCAAGCGCGGGCTGGCGGTTCTGAGCGCGCGCGCTCAGCGCGGCGATTCGGGTGAACGGCCCGTCTCCGCAGGGCGGCCCAGCGCCACATCGACCTTTCTCCTGTCGATGCTGAACGCGTTTGAAACCGTGTCGCCGGGGTTCAGGTGAAAATTCTGGTTGCCGATGTTGACCATGACCTTGGAAACCTCCTGGGACTTGACAATCAGCGTGCCGCGCGCGCGCCGCGTCTGGCTCTCGCCCGGATTGAGGTAGCCGTTGAAAATCTCGCGCCCGTCCTCCTCCTGGGTGATGGTGACGACAGCCGGGCGCCGGTGCCCCTCGACCAAAAAGAGGCGCAGGGGATAAGTGCCGTCGGCGCCCTCGGCAGGGGCCGCTGTCCGGGGCTGCGCGGTTTTTTCCGTAAACAGTTTGCGCGCGCCAAAAGTCACTGCGACGACAATCAGGAAAAGGCCCGCGCCCCAGAGGATTTGAGGCAGCAGCGCTTTTTTCCCACCCGTTGAGCGCGAGCCCGGATCCGGCACCGGGGAGGGAAAATCCGCGGCGGAGCGCTCGGCATTGCCCGCGCCAAGGCCGCCGGCAGCGGCCTCGTAACCACGGCGGGAGGCGTTGACACCACCGGGGCGAGCCGGCGCATTGCCACTCATCTGCGCATTGTAATCATTGAGGAGGCGCTCGGAGTCGAGCTGGAGAAAACGCGCGTAAATTTTCAAAAACCCCCTCCTGTACACATCGGCCAACGGGATGCGGTCAAACTGGTTGTTTTCCAGAAATTCAAGGAACTCACCGCGTATCTTTGTATTTTCCGCAGCCTCCCTGAGGAGGATTCCCGAGCGCTGCCGTTTCTCAGAAAGTTTCTCGCCGATGGTTTGCATGGTTTCAGAGCTTCGTTTTGCGGGGATTGGGAGTCGAGGCAAATCGTTACCATCAGCGAAACAGCGACGCCACCCCTTCGACGACCCATAAAAAAGGCCCGATCATGAAGATCAGCAAGCGCTGCATAAATTCGCTGAAAGACGGCAGATTGATGAGCACAAGCAGGATGATCCAGCCATTCGCCGCAAGCGTCGCGTAAGCCTCCTCGCTCATCCGCACAAGATAACGCAAAACCCGCGAGCCGTCCAGCGGCGGAATCGGGATCAGGTTGAAGGTGGCAAGGGCGACATTGATAATGGTCACGGGTAAAAGAAAACGAAACGCGTAAAGCTCCGGACTCACCCCAAGCCCCTCCCAAACCCCCATCACCACCGACGCCACCAACGCGATGAGCAAGTTCATGCCCGGCCCCGCAAGCGTGATCAGAATATCGTCCATCCTGCGCGTTTTGGGATTGGGCAGCGACACCTGCACCGGCCTGCCCCAGCCAAGAATCGCCACCGGAAACGCAGCCCCAAGCACCAACGGGAAAAAAATCATCACCCCGGGGATCAAAAACGAACCCACGGGATCAAGATGCGCAAACGGATTCAACGTGACGCGCCCCTGCCTCCCCGGCAACGGATCCCCGCGCAAGTGCGCCACCCACGCGTGCGCAAACTCGTGCAGGGCAAGACTGCATAACAACACAATGAAATAAATGCCCGCGGAGGCAAAGGGATGGAGATTCATGTGACAAAGGAACTTTTTCCGCGCGGGAACATGGAACAGCCCAAACCCGGCGCAATGCCAAACCACAGTTGCCAACCCGCCGCCGTTCGCGTTTCACAACACCGCGACAATGCAAAACGAAAAAGTCTTCCTTTACGACACCACCCTGCGCGACGGCGCCCAAGGAGAGGGCATCTCGTTCGCCGACAGCGGCAAAATCCACCTCGCCCACCTGCTCGACGACATGGGCGTGGACTTCATCGAAGGCGGTTTCGCCAGCTCCAACCCGCGCGACCAGCGCTTTTTCTCCGCCATCAGGAACGAAAAACTCCGCCACGCGCAAATCACCGCGTTTGGCAGCACACGCCGCGCCGACCTCGACGCCGCCCGGGACCCGCAGCTCGCCGCACTCATGGAGACCGGCGCGCAACACATCACCCTCTTCGGAAAAACCTCCCTCCTGCACGTCGCCGAGATCCTCCGCACCACACCCGAAAACAACCTGCAAATCATCGCCGACAGCATCGGGCACCTCCACCAAAACCACCACCGGACGGTGTTTTTCGATGCGGAGCACTTCTTCGACGGCTACAAGGAGGACGCCACCTACGCCCTGCGCGTCCTCGCCACCGCGCGCCGCGCCGGCGCGCACACCCTCATCCTCTGCGACACCAACGGCGGCACGCTCCCGCACGAAATCCACGCCATCACGCAAAGCGTCCGCGCCGCGTTCGCCGCCGACCCCGCCCTGACCCTCGGCATCCACACGCACAACGACGGAGGCCTCGCCACGGCCAACTCCCTCGAAGCCGTCCGCGCCGGCGCGCGCCACGTCCAGGGCACCATCAACGGCTACGGCGAACGCACCGGCAACGCCGACCTCGTCAGCATCATCCCCGCGCTCGAGCTCAAGATGGGCTTCCAGACCGTCGGCGCCACCCGCCTCCGCGGCCTTCGCGCGCTCTCCGCGCAAACCGCCGACCTCGCGAACCAGACCCCCGACAAGCGCCAGCCCTACGTCGGGCAAAACGCCTTCTGCCACAAGGCCGGGGCGCACGTCAACGCGGTGGGCAAGCTGCCAAGGAGCTTCGAGCACATCGAGCCCGGGCTCGTCGGCAACCAGCGCCGCATCCTCGTCTCCGAGCTCGCCGGCACAACCAACATCGAGCTCAAGGCAAAGGAACTCGGCGTGGACCTCGCCGGCGCGGGAAAGGACAAGCTGCGCGCAATGCGCGACACGCTCAAGGAACGCGAAAACCAGGGCTACGCCTACGAGTCCGCCGAGGGCTCGTTCAAACTACTCCTGCAAAAAATCCTCTCCGGGCAGGCCCCGCACTTCGAGTTCCAAAGCTTCCGCGTCATCGTGGAAAAACGCGGCCCCGGCGAGCCCTGCCTGAGCGAGGCCACCGTCAAGATAAAGGCGCGCGGCAAAACAAGACTGACAGCCGGCGAGGGCCGCGGGCCCGTGGACGCGCTGCACGCGGCGCTCACCGCGGCGCTGGCAGACCTCCACCCGCAGATCGCCGGCGTGACCCTGACGGACTACCGCGTGCGCATACTCAACCCCGAGGCGGCGACGCGCGCCCTCACGCGCGTGCTGGTGGAGTCCGGCGACGGGACGGGGACATGGAGCACGGTGGGCGTCTCCGAGAACATCATCGAGGCCTCGTGGCAGGCGCTGCTGGACAGCATCGAGTGCAAGCTCCATGCGCAGGCGCGCGACGGGGACAGGTGAAAATTTTCATCGCTAAGAATTTGCGGGAAACACACTCATGAGGGACATGGAAACGGTTGCCCTTTCACTGCCACTCGCCGCCGCGCTCGCCGGCTACCTCCTTGGGTCGATCCCCTTTGCGGTGCTGGTGGCGAGGCGGCACGGCGTGGACATCATGAAGGCGGGCAGCGGCAACCCGGGCGCAACCAACGTCAAGCGCGTCTGCGGGCGCGGGCCCGGGAACTGGGTGTTCGCGCTGGATTTTGCCAAGGGCGCGGCGGCGGCCTCATGGCCCCTGCTCGCGGGCGCGAACGCGGAGGCGGTGCTCCACGCCCAACTGGCGGGTTTCGCCATGGCGGTTGCGGGCCACTGCTTCTCGGTGTTCCTCAAATTCAAGGGCGGCAAGGGCGTCGCCGTCAGCGTGGGCGGATTGTGCGGCGCGCTGCCGTTGTGTCTGGGCGTGAGCGCGGCGGTGTGGCTGGGCGGATATTTTCTGACGCGCTACGTGTCGGTGGCGTCGCTCCTCGGAGGGCTCTCATTGCCCGTCACCGCCAACGCCGCGTGGGGATGGCACGACCCGCGTTTCTGGCTCTGCCTCGGCATCGCGGCATTCATCCTGTTCACGCATCGCAACAACATCATGCGGCTCGCAAGCGGACGGGAGCACCGCTTTGGGAAATCCTGACCCGCCCGCGACGCATCAGGGCGCAAGGAGGGCGGCGGCGTTTTTTGCCCATGAAAACTGTTGCGCATGGCGGCGGCCCGCCTCGCCAAGACGCCGGCGCAGGCCCGGGGACTCCAGCAGCCGTCGCAACGCCACCTCCAGCGCGCGCCGGTCGCCCGGCGCGACAAGCAACCCGGTACCGCCGTCAATCACGGCATCGCGCACACCGCCGGTGTCGTGCGCCAGCACGGGCAGGCCGTGCGCCGAGGCCTCAAGATAAACCATGCCAAAACTCTCGAAGCTGCGCGGCATGAACAGGCTCGTCATCGCAAAAATCGTCCCGGTGGCGTAGGCCCGGCGGAGTTCCTCGCCCTGTTTTTCCCCCGCGAAATCCACGCGCAGACGGTTGGCCAGGGCAAATTGCTCAAGCCCGGCGCGGTAACGCGGACGGACACCGCGCCCGACAAATCTTATCGTGGTGCGCTCCTTGAGCCCAAGGGGCAGCGCCGCGGCGGCCTCCAGCAAAACACGCTGCCCCTTGCGCGGGTGGATCCGGGCCACACAAAGCACCGTCAGCCCATCCTCCGGTGGCGGCGCGAGGCTGTCGTCGGCGGCGGGCCGCGGCGCAAGTTCCGCGCGCAACGCACCGGGAATGACACGGACTTTCCCCGCCGCCACGGTTGTCCGCTCCAAAAGGAGCTCGCGGGCAAACCGAGAGACGACGCTGGCGACACTGGCGCGCGCCAGCAGGCGGTTGAGCAACACGCGCCGGTGGGGCATCCGGGTGAAGTTTAAAATCTCGGAGCCGTGAAGTGTGACGATGAGCCGCCGCGGCGGCGGGAGCCGGAGGAAAAATCCATAACACGCGGTCAGCACCGCGCCCGGCTCGGCAAGCCAGACGGTGGCGTCCCGGACAACACCGGCACGCTGCCGCCAGAGACGGGCCGTCGCGCAGCGGCAACGCCAGCCCTGGGTGCCACGGTTGCGCGGGATGGGAACGATCACGCAGCCCGGCGCGGGTGCGTCCCCGCCGGAATAGGACGGGCACCAGACCTCGACCTGCCTCCCCTCGGCGGCAAGGGCGCGCGCCATCTCGCGGACATAATGGGCGATGCCGCCCGGAAAGGGGAAATATTCGTGCGTGATGATAATGACGCGCTCCATGCGGACGTTTCTCCCCGCCATGCTTGCCTTTCCCCGCCTTCGAATAGAAGCGAAAACAGCCCGCAAAAATCCCCGTTTGTCATTTTTTGGGAACTTTGCTTGGGTTGGCGCATGAGCAGTCTCCACTTCACGACAGAGCCGGCCCCGGGATTTTGGGTCCACGATCTGGACCCGTTCCTGGTGCGCTTCCCGGCAGGCTGGCCGCTTGAAGGCGTGCGCTGGTATGGGCTGGCGTATGTCGCCGGGTTCCTCGTGGCGCATTACCTTCTCTGCTGGTATGACAGGACGCGCAAATTCCCGCTCGATGCCGACAAGCGCTCGTGGCTGATGATCGCGCTGTTTGCGGGCGTGCTCATCGGGGGGCGGCTGGGTTACATCATCGGCTACGAGCTGCCGCGCAACCCGGGGGCGTTGCTGGAGAACCCGCTGATGATTTTCCATGTGAACAAGGGGGGCATGGCAAGCCACGGCGGGATGGTCGGCGTGTGGGTGGCGCTGGCGGTGTTTGCGTGCCGCTTCAAGGTGCGCTTCTGGGCGCTGCTCGACGTGGTGGTGTCCGCGACGCCACCGGGATTTTTTTTCGGACGCATCGCCAATTTCATCAACGGGGAGCTCTGGGGGCGGGAAACGTCGGTGCCATGGGCGGTGGTTTTCCGCCGGGTGGACGCGCATGGCGGCGAATGGTTCATGCAGCCGCGCCATCCGTCGCAATTGTACGCGGCGGTGCTGGAGGGCGTGCTGCCACTGGTGTGGCTGCAGTGGCGTTTCTGGCGCGGGCGCCTCCCGGAGGGGCAGCTGGTGGGCGAGGCAATGGCGGGCTACGCGATTGCGCGCATTTTCGGGGAACTGTTCCGCGAGCCGGACGAGGGGGTGGGCCTGGTGCTGGGATTGTCGCGCGGGCAGTTCTACTCGGTGTTCCTCGCGCTGGCCGGCGTGGCCGTCATCATCTGGGCGCGGTGGCGTTGGAAGAGGCGGACCGCGGCGGGCGCGGATGCTTTTTGATTGGCGGGACGTGTTTTCGCGTTTTGCGTGGGCGCTCATCCTCACCGTTTTTCCTTCATGAATTTGTTTCTTCTGCGCCATGCCGAGGCGGGACCGGGAGCTCCCGATTCGGCAAGGCCCTTGACAGAGCGGGGACATTTGCAAATCGAGCTCCTCGCCCGACGGGTTGACACCGCGGAGTTCGCCCGCGTGAGCGCCGTGGAGCACAGCCCGCTGGTGCGGGCGCGGGAAACGGCGACTCTCTTCCGCTGCCTGTCCAGACTGCCGCAACCGTTGCAGGCGTGCGAATACCTCAAGCCGGAGGACGACCCGAATGCGACGGCGCGGAGAATCGTGCAGGCCGGGCGCGACCGGCTGCTCGTGGGGCACAACCCGCACTTTGAGTTGCTGGCAGGCCTGCTGCTGGGGCAGGGGCGCGTGACCGTCCAGGTGGCGTTCCGGTTTGCGACATGCATGGCGCTGGAGCAGTTCTCGCCACCCACATCGCAGGTTCCCCTGGGTTACTGGCAACTGCGCTGGTTCGTGGGGCCGGGGACGGACGCCTGACGCTTCAGCTCCAGGAGCTCCTTCATCACATGCCCCAGACTGGCGGCGCGGGCAACGCCGCCAAAGGCGTCGTGCAACTGCTTGTAGAGCGCGTAAAGACGGTCGTAGATAACGCGGTTTTCCTCAACGGGCATGTAAGCGCCCGGCTTCAACCCGGTCATTGCCACCTGGGCAGCCTTGAAATCGCGATGCGCTCCAGCCACAACCGCCGCGCCCATCGCCGCCCCAAGGGCGCAAGCCTGCCCGGAACGGGCGACGCGGATCTCGCAACCGGTGACATCGGCGTAAATCTGCATGAGCAACGGATTTTTCTCCGCAATGCCCCCGGAACACACCACGCGCCCGATGGGAACACCATATTCGCGCATACGCTCGATGATCGCCCGCGCGCCATACGCCGTCGCCTCGATAAGCGCCCGGTAAATCTCGGCGGGCGTCGTGTAAAGCGTCTGCCCGAGCAGCAACCCGCTCAAGCCCTGGTCAACAAGAATGGTCCGGTTCCCATTGTTCCAATCCAGCGCAAGCAGGCCGGACTGCGCGGGTCGCAACGCCGCCGCCTCCCCCATGAGCCGTTCATGCCCCACCGCACCGCCCAGGACACGCTCGACAAACCACTTGAAAATATCACCCACCGCGGACTGCCCCGCCTCGATCCCAAAATAACCCGGCAAAATCGCCCCCTTGACGATGCCGCAAATCCCCGGGATGTCCGCCACCTCCCTGTGCCCCGCCACCACCGCGCAATCACACGTGGACGTGCCAATGACCTTGACAAGCACCCCCTCCTCCACCCCGCAACCAATCGCCCCGTAATGGACATCCATCTCCCCGATCGCAATCGGGATCCCCTCGCGCAACCCCAACCGCCCCGCCCACTCCGCGCAAAGCCGCCCCGCGGGCACCGAGGCATCCCGCGCAACCGCGTAAAGCCGGTCGCGCAAAGCCGCAAGCCCCGGATCAAGCATCGCAAGAAACTCCCCGTCCGGCAACCCCCCCCAATCCTCCGCATACATCGCCTTGTGCCCCGCCATGCAGACACCGCGCACAATCCCCCCGGGCGCACCCACACCCGCAAGCACCGCGGGCACAAAATCGGAAAGCTCAACCCACGACTCCGCAGCCGCAAACACCTCCGCATCACACCGGAGACAATGCCAAAGCTTCGCCCAAAACCACTCCGAGGAATACCTCCCCCCGATCCTCGCAAGATACCGCGGACGACACTCCCGCGCCACCCGCGTGATCGCCTCCGCCTCCTCAATCCCCGTGTGATCCTTCCACAGCCAGCACTGCGCATTCAAATTGCCCGCAAACCGCGCATCAAACGCCAACGGCACATTCCGCGCATCCACAGGCAACGGACTCGACCCCGTCCCATCGACACCGATCCCCACCACATCCCCGGGCGAAAACCCCCGCACCGCCGCCCGCGCCGCCTCAAGCGCCTCCCGCACACCCCGCTCCAACGCATAAAGATAATCCCCCGGACTCTGCCGCGCGACAAGCGGATCCCCGCCATCAAGCAACACCCCCTCCTCCCCCGAAGGATACGGCACAACCGCAACCCCAAGCTCACGCCCATCCGCGCAATCCACCACAAGCGCCCGGGCGGAACTCGTCCCGTAATCAATTCCAATCGCATAAGACATGGCACCCGCACACTCGCAAAAAAAAACACCCGCGAGCGAGCGGAAAAACACCCGCCCATCTTTATCCTTCTCATCACCCCGGCCACCCTTAAACCCCTCCCACCACCATGACATACCAAGGAATCGGAACCAAAATGCTCCACGCCGGCCAAAAGGCCGACCCCACCACAGGCGCCTGCGCCGTCCCCATCTACCAGACCACAAGCTACGTCTTCCGCGACACCGGGCACGCCGCCAACCTCTTCGGCCTCAAGGAACCCGGCAACATCTACACACGCATCATGAACCCCACCTGGGACGTCCTCGAACAACGCCTCGCCGCCCTCGAAGGCGGCACCGCCGCCCTCATGTGCGCCTCCGGCCAGGCCGCCATCACCAACACCATCCTCAACCTCGCCGGCGCAGGCGACCACATCGTCTCCGTCGCCCAACTCTACGGCGGCACCTACAACCTCTTCCACCACACCCTCCAACGCCTCGGCATCGAAGTCTCCTTCGTTGACGCCCAGGACACCGACGGCTTCCGCCGCGCCATCCGCCCCAACACCAAAGCCATCTACGGCGAAAGCCTCGGCAACCCGGCCCTCAACATATTCCCCTACGACACCGTCGCCCCCATCGCCCGCGCCGCCGCCCTCCCCCTCATCATCGACAACACCTGCCTCCCCGCCCTCCACCGCCCCCTCGAACACGGCGCCGACATCGTCATCCACTCCGCCACCAAATACATCGGCGGACACGGCAACTCCATCGCCGGCGCCATCGTTGACGGCGGCAACTTCGACTGGCTCGCCCATGCCACCAAATTCCCCGGTTTCTCCACCCCCGACCCCAGCTACCACGGCATCATCCACGGCGAAGCCTTCCGCGCCTTCGGCGAAGCCAAGGCCAACATCGCCTTCGCCATGAAAGCACGCCTCCAACTCCTCCGCGACATGGGCGCCTGCCTCTCCCCCAT
>JAITIB010000054.1 GCA_031279675.1 Puniceicoccales bacterium
CGGTCCGCCAAGTTCTGAACCTTGGTGCCGTTGAAAATCTGGGCCGGGTCGGCGCTGCCGATGGAGGCGATCGCGTAATCGGTGAGGGCCTGCTGCGTCGGATCGGCGGCGCCGAAGTCATGCGGCGGAAGATAGCCACCGGAACCGTTGGCCGCCTCCACCCGAAGACCGAGCTCATGGCCCATGCGCGCGGACAGCGGCTTGTCCGAGTCAATACTCCCGTCCAGATTGTCCACGATGTCGGACTTTTTAACGCAGGCGCCGAGTGCGACCTCAAGTTGTGCTGTGGAGATCTTGCTCGCGAGAATGCTTTGCAGATCGGTCTGCTGGGTAATCTCGCCGGTAAGGTTTCCCCAAGGGATACTGGTGAGCGCGGTTTGCTCACGGATGGCCGTTGCGATATCCCCGAGCTGGGAGAGCACGCTATTGGCGCTTTGCTCAAGGTGGGTTATGGTGGTGGTGTCGCTCATTGTTGTTGGTGGTTTGATTGGTCTGAGTTGGATCAGGTGGATGCTCCCTGCTGCTGCGGTGGTGTGCCGAGGAATTGCTGCAGCCAAGTGCGCACGGCTTCGTCGCGGGGGAGTCGATCTTCCGCGGCAAGAATCTCTCCAGTGAAAAATCCATTGAGAAAATCGCGCAGCGTCTCGTCCTTCGGCGCAGCATCCGCAGGTGTATCGGCTCCCTCTCCATTGAGGAATGAGCGCGCAAAAAAGCGCAGGGCCTCGTCCGGCACATCCTCGGGAGGAGGAGGTGGTGGTGGCTCGGGAAGGCGGGCAAAGACGAGCGGGCAAGTAACATTTACTGAGTAAATGATGACTCCTTCTTCGACACGCAGACCTGTTTGCCGTGCCGGCACGGGCAGGTCGTGGGAAACGACGGTGAAATAGGGAGCGCCAAGGGTGGTGTCCTCGGGATCGATGGGAGTTTCGTGAAGGGCGCACATGATGGCGGTGAGCAGTTCGCCGGGACGGGGCGTATCGGCGGGCAGGAGAAGTGGGCGCAGAAGGAGAGAGATGATGAAGGTTTCCTCAAGCACAAGAGCACCCTGACAGCGAATGGACCGTTGACCTGATGCACTGCCGATGCGCACGAGCGGGACGCTGAGGGGGACGTTGGCAAATTCAACCTCGTAGGCGAGCCCCCCTCGATCCTCAATGAGGATGGTCGCGCCAGCGAGCTCAGGTAAGGGTTGGAGGAGTTAACGGATACGTTGCTGAAGGGCAAGGAACGGGTTCATGGGCGAATGGTGACAATGTTGTTGGGGACGCTGATGGCGCGGCGGATACGAAACAGGGAGTTCTGATTGGGGAAACCGCGCTCGCTGAGTTCACCGTTGCGATGAAGGAAGTGTTCGCGGAAATGTTTGGCGAGAGTTGCGCCAAGAGGCTGGCGATGGGTGAGGCGGGCAAGAAACCCGTTGAAGCATGGAGAGAGCAGGTCTTGGGTGTGTGTTTCCATTAGGGCGGGAGATTGAGTTTGGGTCGGCCTCCCCAAAATCCGTCGGCTGAGGAGAGAGCCTTGTAGGTCTGTTTTTTGAGAGGATAGCTTCCAAGCATCCGGCACAAAAGGGATTTCATACGAGAGGCCATCGACTTGAGGAGGGGGAAAAACGAATCCCCCGAGGGAACGTAAGCACTTTTTTCAAAAAAATTGCCCCCCCTCCCCTCCCCACGCATTCTCAGGCAACGAGCTCGGGCAGGATCTTTCCCAGCAGCCAGTAAACGGGCGCCTTCACGCCAATCGGGGCAATGCGCCGGGGATCGGGCGCAAGCAGGCCGGCGTCGGCGCCCTGAAGCGCAATCGGGGAATGGCCCAGCGAGCTCACGGCAAAATACCGCACGTCGTGCGAAAGCGATTCGGCGTGCGCCACAAGCCCGGGGCAAAACTCCGCGAGCAGGGCGCGCACCCGCGCCGAGCTGGCATCGATGCCCGCGCTGTCAATCCGCCCGTCGCGCACAGGGGGCGGGAACTCGCGCGCGTCCAGAAGCGTGCGCCACACGTCGCACTTGCCCACGAGAATGGCGACGGGGACGGGAATCCTTTCCGCTGGCGGGAGGCCGAGCATTTTTTTCATGCGCACCTCCATCTCCGCGAGGATGCTGTCCTGCCGGTCAACACGGTGGCTCTGGCGCAATTGCGGGTCGGGCTCGTTCGCGAGCTCGCGGCGGAAACGCGGGTTGCTCGTCGGGTCGTAGAGAAAAAGGATGCCGGAGGAGCTGACGATGTGCATCGCGCCCTGTGTCTCGCCAGCGTCGCGCCCGGGCTCGAAGTGCTCGCCCGCGTTGTCATAAAAGATGACCGCGGAATTGCGCGGCGGCGTCACGCTCTCGTCACTGAGCGTGTAAACAAAGGGGCGGGGCAGCACCACGTCGCGCCCGAAAAGCCGGAGGGTCTCGTAGGTGGCGCCGCGCAGCTGCGTCTTGTCCAGCATGCACTCCTCCGGCGTGGCGCCGGAAAAAAACCGCGTGCGCATCTGGTTGAGCAGGATGTTGCCCGAGGGGTCGCCGTCCTTGAAGACGAGGCCGAAATCGCGAAAAACCTCGTCGTGCAAGATCTGCGTCAGCGCGGCGAGAAAATAGGACTTGCCCGAGCCGGGCGCGCCGATGAGCGAGAGGATCCTGTGCGGCAGGTCGAGATAGGAGTGAGGCAGGCGGCGGCGGCAGTGCGGGCAGGCCATCTCGGGCGCGGGCAGCCCCATCGGGTCGATGGCCTGCCCAAGGTCGTTGAAATGCGTCGGGGAAAAGCGGAACATGTGCCCGTCCCCCAGCACGGGATCGCTGGAGAGCGAGTCGTGGGCGGCGATGCTGAGCACGTCCCCGGCATCAAAGCGCAGCCAGCAGGCGGGACAAAAATAACGTCCCTTGCCCGCCATGGCGACCGCGCCCTCCGCCGAGGGCGGGGCAACCAGCGCGGACAGCAGCTGGGCGAGATGAAACCCCGTTCCCAGCCCTTTCGGGCACGCCGCGCACAGCTCAAGCGGCCACGACCGTCCCACAACAAGCGCGGGAATGTCCGCCAGGGCCACCTCGCCAAGGATTTCCCCCGTGGCGGTGTTGAAGACCTGCCAGAGGCCGGGTTCAAACTCCGGGGGCCACGCGGCAAGGGCGGCGGCGTCCGTGGTGGCGCAAAGGAGCAGGAGGCGACGCCCGAGCTGGAGGGAAAACACCTGCCTCTCCGGCAGCAGGACGGCTTCGCGCAACGGGTCGCTGTTGATGCAAACCATGGTGGCGCCGGAGCTCCCCGCCGCGATGGGCGAGAGCACCAGCGCCCCCTGCTCGCTCCGCACCTGGACGGCGGCCCTCTGCGCGCCCGCGCCCGTGTCGCGCAGGACGTGGGGAAACGAACCGGTCTGCTCGCGCGCGCCGTTGACGCAGTCCACCGCCACGAGCACGGGGACAACCGGGGCGGCGGGGCGTTGTTTTAATGGCCGTGGAGCGGAAGCGGGAGACGGGCGTGGCATGGGCGGATATCGTGTTGAGACGCGGCACTTTGCCCGCGACGCCGCAAAGGGCAAGAACGCTGTTGCGCAAAACCGCCGCGACGCCGCGCTACCGCCCGAGCCCGCGCAGGAACGCCACCTCAAGCCCGCGCAACGTGATGTCGGGCTCCCAGGACATGCGGTGCCGCCACGCCCGGGGCAACATGCCCGCGGTGCCGCCGGTGGCGATGAGGGCAGGCGTGGGCGCGCCCCATTTTTCCATCTGCGCGAGCACGCACCCCAGCAGGGCGTCGATCATGCCCGCAAAGCCCACCGCGCAGCCCAGGCGCATGGCCTCAAGCGTGCTCTTGCCCACGCCCTCCGACACCATGAGGTCGGCGGGGTCGAGCACGGGCAGCTGCGCCGTTTGCTCGTGCAGGTAGCGCGTCATGATGCCAAGGCCGGGGGCGATGACGCCGCCCTCGAAGCCGCGCGCGGTCAGGATGTCGAAATTGACCGTCGTCCCCATGTCCATGACGACCGCGGGCGCGCCGTGCGTGACTTGCGCGCCGAGACAGTTTGCGAGGCGGTCGTGCCCGATCTCCGCCGGCCTCGGGTAATGGATGCCGAGGCCCGGGCAGGTGTCGTGGCGCAGGTGCCAGACGGGCAGCCCGGCGGCGTCGAGAAGCGCGCGGATTCGCGCCGTGAGCGCGGGGACGACGGAGCAAAACGCGGCCCCGTCCAGCGCGCGCCCCGTGCGCGCCCGCGCCAGCAGCGCGCCAAGGCCGGCCTCCGGCTCCAGAAGCCGCGCGGTGGGGATTTGCCCGCCCGCGAGCGTGACGCCGCCGGCGAGCACGCCGTGGTGCGCGTGCGTGTTGCCGACATCGAGACAGAACAGTTGGGTCATGAGGATTCTCTTTTGCGGTTTGTTTCCATGGCGCATAGCTATCGTTTTGCGCGCGCGCAACAAGGCTGAACACCGGCGCGGGGGGCGCCGCCGGGCAAAAATTCATTCGTGCAAACCCCCGGCGGGTATGTGATTTCTCCACGGATGAACAACGTTCCGCACGACTCCGCCGCACCGCGCCACGCGCTGCCCGACGCCACCGGGCACTTTGGACGATTTGGCGGCACCTACGCGCCCGAGACATTGATGACGCCCCTCGCCGAGCTGGGCGCCGCCTATCTTGCCGCCCGGGACGACCCGGCGTTCCGGGACGGGCTCGCGGCGCTCCTGCGCGATTTCGCCGGACGGCCCACCCTGCTCTATTTCGCCGAAAGGCTGACGCGCCACCTCGGGGGGGCGAAAATCTACCTCAAGCGCGAGGACATGCTGCACACGGGCGCGCACAAGATCAACAACGCCATCGGCCAGGTCCTTCTGGCCCGGCGCATGGGCAAGCGCCGCATCATCGCCGAGACCGGCGCCGGGCAGCACGGGACGGCCACCGCCGCCGTGTGCGCGCGCTTTGGCATGGAGTGCGTGATTTACATGGGCGCGACGGACATGGAGCGGCAGGCGCTCAATGTCTATCGCATGAGGCTCATGGGCGCCGAGGTGCGCGCCGTGAACGCCGGGCAGCGCACGCTCAAGGAGGCCGTCAACGAGGCCTTCCGCGACTGGGTGTCCAGCGTGCGCACGACGCACTACGTGCTGGGCACCGCCTACGGGGCGCACCCGTTCCCGATGATGGTGCGCGATTTCCAAGGCGTGATCTCCCGCGAATCCCGCGCGCAGATGCTGTCCGCCGAGGGGCGCCTGCCCGACCACGTGGTGGCTTGCGTGGGCGGGGGCAGCAATGCCATCGGGGCGTTTTTTGAATATCTGGACGAGCCGGGGGTCGCGCTCACGGGCGTCGAGGCGGGCGGGCGGGCCATTGTTCCGGGCGGGCACGCGGCGCGGTTCGCGGGCGGAAAGGTCGGCGTCCTCCAGGGTTGCAAGACCTACATTTTGCAGGACGGGGAGGGGCAGATCGAGGGGACGCACTCCGTTTCCGCCGGGCTCGACTACGCCGCCGTCGGGCCGGAACACGCTTACTATCACGAGCGCGGGCGCATTGTGTTCGCCCATGCGGATGATGCCGCCGCGCTGGACGCGTTCCAGCTGCTTTGCCGCGTGGAGGGGATTTTGCCCGCCTTGGAATCGTCGCACGCGCTCGCCCACGCGGTGAAAATCGCCCCGCATATGCCGCCGGAAAAAATCCTCCTCGTGAATCTTTCCGGGCGGGGCGACAAGGATGTCTGGCACGCCGCCCGTGCGATGGGCGAGCTCCTGCCGCAATGACTTTTTGGAAAAACGCCGACGCCACCGGGCTGCCCCGGTGGCGTCGTTGTTGTTGTTGCCATGGCAACACGCGGCAAAGCCGCGGACAGAATTTATTCCCTCTCGTCGATGCGCTGCGGCATATCGAGCTTCTTCGAGGTGAACCCGAGCGTGGCGAGCGCGAAGTAGAGCACGAAGCCCACCACGAAGGCGCTCACAGGCGGCACGGGGACGGTGAAGCCGAGGGTGATTGCCTTGGTCGTCCCTTTCGCGATGGCCTCGGCGTTGATGGTGTTGATCAAGAGGACGGCGGGCGTGATGCCGCCGACGACAAAGCCCACAATCCACGAGAGCCAGCCGGCGGGGTTGAACCCGGCGCGCGGGCCCGCCCACTTGCGCCCGGCAAGGATGTAGTCCGCCAGCAACGCACCGCAAACGGGGCCAAACGAGGCGCCGATGAC
>JAITIB010000046.1 GCA_031279675.1 Puniceicoccales bacterium
TCCCGCCGGAGGCGGAACATTTCGCGTAGCGAAATCAATGTCCTGTGCGGCCACGCACCGGAATCGCGCGTAGCGCGACATTGTCCCGTGCGGTCACGCACTCCCGTCGAGGCCACTCGCCCCCCCCCCCCCCCAACTATCTCGTAATTGTTTGGGAGGAAACGACTTCTGCTGTTCGCGGCGGAAGTTTTGCGTGCGCACAGACAGGATTGCCTGTGCCACCTTCCCGCCTGTTTCGGATAAGACACACGCGCCGTGGAAAGCCCCCCGCAAAGATATTCCAACGCTGATGGAATGGCATTGGACAAGCCCTTCCACGTCCCCTTTTTGCCCCGTGTCGGGGCGAAATAAACAACAAAATAACAAACAAAGAGAAAAACATGAAAACAAATAATAGAATAACGAGGAGCGTCCTCATTGGCGCGGCGACACTGGCAGCGGTGGCGTTGACGCCACCTGCTGAGGGCGCGTTCCCGATGAATATCGAGACGGTGCTTATCGAGGCCCCGAATAGCATTGCCAATGCCCCCGATCCGGCGACTACTTACGGTGCAGTTGGCTACGATTATTACATTGGCAAGTATGAGATAACGCAAGAGCAGTGGAAGGACTTCCTGAACGCCGCAGCGAAGACCGACACTCACGGCTTGTGGAACAACAGCATGGACTACAATGGATACAGTGGGATAACCCGAACTGGGGCACCTGGTAGCTACGTCTATGGCATAACGTCCGGTTACGAGAAACGCCCCGTGGTATTTGTGAGTTTGTTGTCCGCGAAACGGTTTTGCAACTGGCTGACGAACCAAGCGTTGAGCGGAGGCGTTAGTAATGATACCGAGACCGGGGTCTACAACATGGGCGTGGCCAATGGTGTGCGCGACCCTGATGAATGGCAAAAAGCTGGCGTGGTGGCGTTACCTACGAATGACGAGTGGTATAAAGCAGCGTATTACGATCCTAACAAGAGCGGAGGAGCCGGGTATTACACGCATTCGACGACCGGAGCTGGAAAGCCCGGAGGCGACGTGATGGACAACGATCGAGCGAACTATGCTAATTCGTATCGGAGTGATCCTAATGGCGGCAATTGGACGTATTATCTGAATCCTGTGGGTTTTTATGAAGACTACGCGGGTGCGTATGGAGCGGTGGACATGACCGGGAATGTGTGGGAGTGGACAGACAATCCGTATAACCCGTCCTCCCGCGTTGTTCGCGGGGCCGCGTTCAACTCCAATGTTTTGACCCTCGCCGCTGACCGGTCGGGGTCGTACAATATGTACGACGATGAGCTCAACTTCCTCGGGTTTCGGGTCGCCAGCCTTGCGCCGATTCCTGAACCAAGTACATACGGAGTGATAGGAGGGGCGTTGGTAGGACTGCTCTGCTTGGTGCGGAGGAAAAGGCGTGCAGTCGCACCTTGAGGCATTGGGAACGGCGACAAGTCGTTTTTGAGAAAAGTCGTGCCGGGCCACCGCACGCCAAAACTTGGGAGTAATCTTTTGGCGTGTGGCGAGTTCTCGCCGCTTTCCCGAGGCGCGACTTGCCGCGCCTGCGGCGTTTGCGGAGGACGGAACGGCGGCTTCAGCCGCCGACACTCGGAGGGCGTTTTGTGTTTGCGAAACGGATCCGGGAAAGCTCGGCGACTAAAGTCGCCGTTCCGGTTGTGTCCGCGCCCGCGTTTTTCCTGAAATTCATCTGCCGTCAACGCGCGCGGCGGTTGGACCAGCCCCAACGGGGCGTCATGTGATAGCCCGGGGCAACGCCCCGGGTTTTTGGGAGCATTTATTTGCGAGCCCTGAAAGGGCGTAATGGGCGGTATCGCGGAAAGCTTCAATGGCACCTTGCGCACGGTGGGCTCGGTGACGCCCCTTGGGGGCTTGCGCCTGAACATGCACCCCCGAGAAATACCGGCTGGCGCGGACGGAGCGCGGCGTGGATTTCGTGGGCTTTGTGTCGTTCCCTGATGGGCGCGTGCTTGTGCGCGACGGGAATGTGCGCAGTCGCGCGCTGGCCTGGGTGCACCATGCGCAACATGCGCAGAGCCGGCGTTTGCGCGACCGGATTTTCTCCAAGCTCGATTTGCGCCCCTGCCATGTTGGTGGTTGCGCCGCGCCGCAGGCAGTGCGGGAGACATGAAAACCTCTGTCTCATGCGAAGACGCAAAGGCGCGAAAATCCCGGCGACAATGCGCCGGGCTTCTCAGGATAACTCCGCAAAATTCTGGGTGGTGGCGGCGCTTCCGCCGCCTCCACATGGGGCAACATGTCCATGGGTCTTTCCGTTGTTTAGCGAGAAAGGGATTTACACCGGGGTGGCGTCCGCGCAGGGTGCGACCTGCTTTTTTTACTCACCATCAAATGGAATCAACACGCATGTCATTGCAAAAAACACCCATCCGCGTGGCCGTCACCGGCGCCGCCGGACAAATCGGCTATTCGCTCCTGTTCCGCATCGCCTCGGGCGCGATCTTCGGCCCCGACCAGCCGGTTGCGCTAAACCTCATCGAAATCGAGCCGGGGATGAAGGCCCTCGCTGGCGTTGTCATGGAGCTTGAGGATTGCGCGTTTCCGCTTTTGCGCGAAATCGTCGCCACCAGCGATCTGAAGGCCGGATTCAAGGATGTGGACTGGGCTCTCCTCGTGGGCTCCGTCCCGCGCAAACAAGGCATGGAGCGCAAGGATTTGCTCGGCATCAACGGCAAAATCTTCGTCGGGCAGGGCAGGGCGATCGCCGAGAATGCACGCAAGGGCGTGCGCGTCCTCGTTGTCGGGAACCCCTGCAACACGAACGCGCTCATTGCCATGCGCCACGCCACCGGCGTCCCGGCGGAAAACTTTTTTGCGATGACACGCCTTGACGAGAACCGCGCCAAGAGCCAGCTCGCCGTAAAGGCCGGAGTGCACAACACCGCCATCACCAACGTCACCATTTTTGGCAACCACTCCGCCACGCAGTATCCCGATTTCCATAATGCCCGGATTGGCGGCAAGCCCGTCACAACGGTCGTCACGGACGAGGCATGGCTGAAGGGCGCCTTCATCAGCGCGGTCCAAAAGCGCGGGGCGGCAATCATTGAGGCGCGAGGGCTTTCCTCCGCCGCGTCCGCCGCCAATGCCGCTGTGGACACCGTGCGCGCACTCGTCACACCGACCCTCGCCGGCCAATGGCACAGCGTGGGCGTCATATCCAAGGGAGAATACGGCACCACACCCGGACTCATCACCGGGCTCCCTGTCCGTACCAAGGAGGATGGCACGTGGGAAGTGGTGCAGGGGCTGGAGTTGAACGAATTTTCCAAGGAAAAAATCGCCCTTACCGTGAACGAGCTGCGCGAGGAACGCGACACTGCCTCCGAGGCCCTTGGCGTGCCGCTCTGATTGGGAACGCATCCTTGTCCATCCGGACACTCTGCCACCGCCGGCGCAAAGCTTGGCGGGTTCAAGGAGGGGGCGGGCTTCAGGCTCCCCTCTCTGTGAATTGCCTGCGATGGGAACGGGATGATTTCCCCCCACTTTTTTGTCCGGACAATATTTCCTAAAAAACTGCTTGCCTTGCCCTCCCGCGTTCTTTTTGGACAACCCCGACAACGCAACATGTCCACCTTCGCCCATAACGCCACTGCCAACACCGACGCCCTTGGTTTCTATCCAAGCCGCCTTGACGGGAGTGCGTGGCCGCACGGGACTTGTTCCGGTTCGCTTCGCGCCCGGTCTTGTCGCTTCGCTCGGAAGTCGGGCTTCGCCCGATTCCGCCTTCGGCGGGAGGTCCCGCTAACAGAGCTGCTGTGCCGCGAACGTGGGCCCAAACGGAACGGCGACTTTAGTCGCCGGAGTTTGGCGGACTTGCTTCATTACAATAAAACCGCCAGCAGGGTGTTGGCGACTCAAGTCGCCGTTCCGTCCACTGGACTCACCTCGCGTGCAGCAACCCTGTTAACGGAACCTCCCGCCGTAGGCGGAAACCGGCGCAGCCGGTCAATGACCGCGCGGGCACCGCGCCCCGCCGTAGGCGGAACATTTCGCGTAGCGAAATTAATGTCCCGTCGCGGTAACGCGACCCCCCACCCCCCCCCCCCCCCATTATTCTGTAAATAGTTGGGATGGAATAGTTTCTGCCATTAGTGACGGAAACCTTGCGGACGGCTCGGATAGCCGTCCCTGCCGTTTTCTGACAGGACGCATACGTGGAGCGCGCTGTGGAATCTTCCCTTGCTTTGGACATTGCCCGACCCCTTTTTGCCCCACGTTGGGGCGAAACAACACAAACAAATACAAAGAAAGATAAAATGAGAACGACAAATAGACTAACGAAAACTGCCCTTGTTGGGGCAGCGGCGTTTGCGATGGCGTTGACGCCACCTGCAGAGGGTGCCACTTATGTAACTGAGAACTACCAAGGCATTGAGCTGGAGTTCGCGCTTATCGGAGACGTTGGCAATTTGGATGACACTATCCTTAGCGGCGGTGACTATCGTGGTGCTGTTGACTACGAGTATTACATCAGCAAGTATGCGGTAACGCAAGGACAGTGGGCGGCTTTCCTGAACGCGGTGGCAACGGATAAGAGTGCCAGTGCGGATATTCTGGCCTTGTATAACGGTAACATGAATAGCCAAGGTTACGGTCATATAAGACGTACCAATGATTTATTCGATCCTGCCAATAAATGGATGTACGTCTTTCAGTCAGACTATGAGGATCGTCCCGTTGTGCATGTGAGTTTGACGGATGCGCAGAGGTTTTGCAACTGGCTCACAACGGGCAATACGGAGAGCGGGGTTTACGACATGACAAGCTCGGCTACAGTTCTTCGTGACCCTGTCGCATCGCTGCAACCCGGTGCGGTAGTATTGCCTACCGAGAATGAATGGTATAAAGCGGCGTATTACGATCCTAACAAAGGAGCTGGCGGATACTACACGTATTCGTTTGGGCACGCTAACGGTGATTGTGCGCACATGGACTTTGCGAACTACGATCAAGTGTATCACGACATGATGGCTCCTGATTGGGGTAACGGGGTATATTTCTTGAATGAAGTGGGTTTTTATGAGAACTATAGCGGTTCATTGAGTTCATACGGAGTGGCCGACATGACAGGAAACGTGTGGGAGTGGACGGACAGCCAGTATAACTGGTACGACCGCGTTGTTCGCGGGTCCGCATTCCACAGTGATGGGCTGGATTTGTCCGCTGAGTTCTCACGGGCGCACTACGCGCCCAGCACTGAGGACAATTTCATCGGGTTTCGTGTCGCCAGCGTTGCGCCGATACCTGAGCCCAGCACTTACGGTATGATAGGAGGCGCGTTGGTAGGGTTGCTCTGCTTGGTGCGGAGGAAAAGGCGCGCACCTGCACTCTGACACTTGTTTCCTGTGAGGCCCCGCGCACTGTGGTGTTCGCGGGGCCCCGTATAACAACAATGATACGCATCTTGCCGCTGGCCCATCACGGACGAACACCATGCCCGGAACAGAGCGTGACAGGCGCTGGTTTCGCGCCGCAGTCTGTGTGTTCCTCGGTGGCGTCGGGTTGGGCGCGCCGGTGGCAAATGATCGTTGGCTTCGGAAATCCTGCGGGTGCGAGCCGTTGTTCGCGTGCCCGTTTTTTTTTGAGGGAAGCGATTGAAAATCACTTGACGCGGCTGGCCGGATTCGTAGCGTGCGCGACTTCCAGTTTACGCGTCCCCTTCGTCTAGCCCGGCCTAGGACATCAGGTTTTCATCCTGGCGACTGGGGTTCGAATCCCCAAGGGGGCGCCATTTTGGCAAAACCGCCGACATCAAAGTCGGCGGTTTTTTTGTTGGAGTCCCCGGGGTGAAAGAGGGATAACGCGCGCGCTGATTTTTTTTATGCAAGAACAACTCGCCGCCATTCTGGCCACCGCCACCGCCGCCGCGCCCGCCATTGCCACGCGCCCGGAGTATGAATCGTTCAAGGCTCGCATTGTCGGGCCGAACGGCTCGCTGACTGCCGCCATGAAGGGCATGGCTGGTGTTCCCAAGGAGGAGCGGCCTGCCGCGGGGCGGTTGCTCAACGAGACGAAGGGTGCGTTGGAGAGCCTTTTTGCGGCGACGCTGGGGCGCATCGAGGCGGCGGAGATCGCGGCGCGCCTCGGCGCGCCTGTTGATCCGACGCTGCCCTCGCCGGATGATTTTGCGGGCTCGCTCCATCCGTTGACGCAGGTGCGGGAGGAGGTGTCGGGTGTTTTCCGCAAGCTTGGATTTACGATTGCCGAGGGGCCCGAGATTGAGAGCGAGTGGGTGTGTTTTGACGCGTTGAACACTCCGGGGAACCACCCTGCGCGCGACATGCAGGACACGCTCTACATGCCGCCGGGGACGCGGTGCGTGGATGCGCCGCGGCGTGGCGTGGAGGCGTATGTGTTGCGTTCGCACACGAGCACTGTGCAGATTCGCACGATGCTCCGGCAGGAGCCTCCGGTGCGCATTGTGGCGCCCGGGCGGTGTTTCCGTCGCGACACGGTGGATGCCACGCACAGCGCCAATTTTCACCAGATCGAGGGGCTTTGGGTGGACAGGGATGTGACCTTGCGGGACTTGAAGGGGGTGCTTGATTTTTTTGTGCGCGAGATGTTCGGAAGTGGCGCGGAGATTCGTTTTCGCCCGAGTTTTTTCCCGTTTACGGAGCCGAGTTTTGAGATGGATGTGCGCTCGTCCGGGCTTGGGCGCCTGAGCGGGCGCTGGCTTGAGATCATGGGGTGCGGGCTGGTTGATCCGAGGGTGTTTGAAAATGTGGGCTATGATGCCTCCCGGTGGACGGGGCTGGCGTTTGGCATGGGGCTGGAGCGCATCGCGATGCTGCTTTATGGCATTGATGACATCCGGCATTTCTACGCGAACGACCTGCGTTTCCTCCGCCAGTTTGCGTAGGGGCCCGGCGGGGCGCGCCCGTGGTCAGTTGGCTGCCGCCAGAGTGTTGGCGCGGGCGAGGGCGTCTTTCATCTGCGCGGTCAGGTTGTGCGAAAGGGCTTCGCGCCCGAGGCGGATGGCGTTGCGGATGGCGTTGCGGTTGCTGGAGGCGTGCGCTTTCATGACCAGCGCGCCCAGACCGAGGAGGGGGGCGCCGCCGTTGCGCTCGGGCTTGAGGTGGTGCTTGATTCCCCGGAGCACGGGGGAGAAGGCGAGGGCGCCTGCGAGGTAAAGGGGGTTGCGTCCGGTTTTTTTGCGGGCGAGATCCTGCATCATGTAAAACATGCCTTCGACGGACTTGAGCAGGACGTTGCCCGTGAAGCCGTCCACGATGACCACGTCAACCTCGCCGTCAAACATGTCAAAGCCCTCAACCGGGCCCGCGTAGTTGATTTCGCCGCCGAGTTTTTTCAGCAGTGCGTGCGTCTGGTTGATGCGTTCGCCGCCCTTGCTTTCCTCCGTGCCGACGGTGAGCAGGCCAACGCGTGGTTTTGCGATGCCGAGGGCGGCGTTGGCGTAGAGGGCGCCCATGACGGCGTTGTGCATGAGGTGCAGGGGGGTGGACTCGGGATTGGCGCCGACGTCCATCAGGATGAAGTGGCCGGTGAGGTGGGGCATGATGGCGGCAAGGGCGGGGCGGTCGGCTCCGGGCATGGGGCGGAGTTTGAGGGTGCCCGCGCCGACGAGGACTTTGGTGTTGCCTGTGGAGAGCATGGCGTCGGCGCCACCGTTCCTGACCATTTCGAGGGCGACCATCATCGAGGCGTCCTTTTTGGACTTGATCGCCTGCATGGGTTTGTCGTCCATGCGGATGATCTCGGGGGCGTGCTGGAGCTCGATTTGGGGATGGGCGGCGATGCGGCTTTTTTTGGCGAGGGGCTCGATTTCGGCGATGTTGCCGACAAGGATGATCTTGTCGTGCGCGCGGATGTCGTCGAGCGCGAGGGCTGTTCCGGCGATGACTTCCTTGGCGCCGTGGTCACCCCCCATGCAATCCACAGCGATGCGGCAAGGGGGTGGGCCGACAGTCGGGTTCATGTGTTTGTTGTCACCGCGGGTTGGGTCGGGCGCGGTGGCGCGGGTCACAGCTCGGTTTCGAAGACCGTGCGTCCGCGGTAGGTGCCGTTGATCGGGTTGACGTGGTGGGGGCGGAAGGCGGTGCCGTCAACGGGATCTTTGGCGAGCAGAGGGGCCCGGAGTGATTGGTTGGCGCCTCTGCGGAGGCGGCTGCGGCGTTTGGATTGCTTGCGTTTTGGCTGGCCCATGGAAAGAAGTGATTTGTCGGTTGATGCTGGTTGTTAAAGGTGTGTTTGTTTGTGAAAACGCGCGGAAGGTAGGGAGTTTCGAAGTGGCGTCAAGCGATTGTTTTGGTGGGAACCGGGGGGGGGTTCTGGTGTATTGTCCGGGAAATATTGTTTGTTTCGCCATGATGAATTTTGACCGTCGCGCTTTTCTCAAGACCACTTCCGCCCTTGCGGCGGGATTTGCCCTGCCTGCGCATGGCGAGGGTGTTCGCCGGCATGTTGCCGCGAGCGACCGGATCAATGTCGGGTTGATTGGATGCCATTCGATGGGCTGGGATGATTTGTCGGCGTTGCTGCGGCAGGGGGGTGTTCAGTGCCTTGCGTTGTGCGATGTTGACCGGAATGTGCTCGCGAGGCGCGAGCGGGAGCTTGCCGGGCTGCAGTCGGCAAAGGCGGATGTTTGCACGGACTACCGGCGTGTGCTTGACCGCAAGGACATTGATGCGGTGTTGATTGCGACGCCCGACCACTGGCACTGCCTGCAGTTTGTGGACGCGTGCGGGGCGGGGAAGGATGTGTATGTGCAGAAGCCGCTCGCGAACAGCATTGCGGAGTGTGATGCGATGGTTGCCGCGGCGCGCGCGCACAAGCGTGTTGTGCAGGTTGGGCAGCAGCAGCGCAGTGGTGCCTATTGGCGGGAGTTGGTGGCATTTTTGCAGTCGGGCGGCATCGGGCGCATCGGGCGTGTGCAGGCCTGGGCAAATTTTCGTTACGCCGTGCGGGCGCCCCTTGGGCCGGACGCCACCTCTGCGCCGGAGGGGGTGGATTACGATGCGTGGCTGGGGCCCGCGCCGTTGCGTGCTTTCAATCCGCAACGTTTCCACGGTTCGTGGCGCACGGCGTGGGCGCATGGCGGCGGGTTGATGACGGACTGGGGTGTGCATTTGCTCGACATCGCGCTTTGGGCCAAGGGTGTCCGGGGGATGCCGTTGAAGACGCATGTTTGCGGTGGCAAGTATCTCTTCCCCGAGGGTGGGCATGAGACGCCTGACACGCTTGGCGTGACCTATCAATTCAGTGATTTTGTCCTTACGTGGGAAAGCAATGCCGGTGTTGAAAACGGGCCTTTTAACAGGGGTTACGGTCTGCTCTTTCGCGGTTCCGAGGGCTATGTGGTGGCCAACCGGAGTGGTTGGGATGTGTATCCGAACAGGGGCAGGGGGCCTGTCAAAACGGTCAAGGGGGATGGATGGGCGAATCGTGAATCCGTGGCCAATCATACCGCGAATTTTGCCCATTGCATCAGGACGCGCACCCTTGACACCGCGTGCCCTGTGGAAGTGGGCAGTCTTTGCGCCAAATACGCGCACATTGGCAACATTGGTGCGCGAATGGGGGGCGGCACGCTTGTCTATGATGACGGGGCGGGGACTTTTAACGACGCCACCGCGGATGCTTTCCTTCGGCCCGCTTATCGCGCCCCTTGGAAATTTCCCCGCGTTTGAGCCGGGTCAGGGGGGCGGGAGGTAGGCATCGGGGCGGAAGCCGCGCTGGTGGATGGCGGAACGGACGGCGGCGAGGTCCAGTTGGGCGCCTGTGCCAAGGGCGTTTGCGGCGAAGGCGTTTTCGGAGAGTTCAAGGACATAGCGGATTGCCGTTGAGCGTGAGGGGATGGTCTCGGGATTTTCCGCGATGAGCGGGCGGATTTCGTCCAGATGTCCGTCCGCGGTGAAGTAACCGAGGGCGAGGTTGATGGGAACGTTGCGCATCCAGAATTCGCGGCGGGCGTTGTCGGGGAAGACGAAAAGCATTCCTTCGTCGGGAGCGAGGGCGCGACGGCCCATGAGTCCGTTTTTGATTTCCAGCTCGGTGAGCGCGATTTGGAGCCGGAAGGTTTTCCCGCCGAGATTGACAGGGAAACGTGTGGCGAAGTTTGCGACGGGTGGCGTGGGGATGGCAGCGGGGTTGCAGGCGCCGAGGGCGAGTGCCACGAGAATGCAGCAGAGTGACGGGATGCGTTGCCAGGTCATGGCGTGGGTGTGCGTCCGGTGTGTTGGGCGGATGGCGGAATGGGGGGGGATTCAGCTTGTCCTCGTTCGCCGGGAGGCGCGGGTGGCGCGGGTGGCACAGCGGGGCGCGGGGGAAGTTTTTTGGTGATTTCGGTGACGTAGGCGTGGCGTTCTTCGCGAGTCATTTTTTGGAAAAACCTTTCTTGTTCCTCGCGTGCCTTTTCGGGGGGGAGCGTGCGCCAGTAACGCGAAAGCGGGTTGTCGCGAACACGGGTTGGCGGGGGGATTTTCCCTGTTGGATTGTTGCGGAGTTGTTCCTCGAGCTTTTTGCGGAGCGCGCGTTTTTCCTCGGGGGGCATTTTTTCGAGTTTTTCGATGGACTGGCGCAACGTGGCGAGTTTGTGCGGGGGGAGGTTGATGATGCGGATGAGGGTGCGGACTTCCTCCCGCGAGAGCGAAGTGAGGGGGGGGACGTCGCCGCCTGGTTTTTCGACAGGCTGGACGGAAGGAGGTGGCGTCGCGGCTTGGGAGGGGGCGGCGGGCTGGGTTGCGCTCAGAGAGGGCAGGAGGAGGAGGAGGGCAAGGAGGGTGGCGGTGTTAGATTTCATGGTGGGTGAGGGCGTCGAGCCATGCGAGGTTGTTGTCGTTAAGTCCTTCGATGATGCTTGCGGTTTCAGGGTTGAGGGTGAGCGGGGGGATGGGGTCGAGGAGGGCGGCGAGGGTGGGGTCGTCGGTAAGGATTTGGGCAAGGCGTTCCTCGGTCGGCGGTGGCGCGGGGGGATGGATGGAGTGGGTGAGGGCGAGCAGGAGCGTGGCGGCGATGGTCGTGGGGGCGAGCCAGCGGAGGATGTTTTGCCTTTGCCGGATGCGCTGGATGGCGAGGAGGGTTTTTTCAGTGCGCTGAGGGGTTGCCGCGATGGGCTGGTGGCGGAGGAGACGCTCGAGAGTGGCGTCGTGGGCGAGGGCGTTGAGGATGCGGTCGGTGAGGCGGGGGTTGCAGGGAATGGATTGCGTGGAGAGAAGGGCGTCGATCCGTTGGTTGGTGGCGTCGTCGGGGTGGGGCGGGGTGTTTGGCTGGCTCTGGGTTGTCATGGTTGTGATTGTGTTCGGTTAAACCTTTGGTGCGGGGGAAAGTTGCTGTTTTTTTCAGAGATCCCTGAGGATGTTGCGGAGTTTTTGGCGTCCGCGAAATATCCATGCCTTTATGAGCGGGATGGTGGCGTTCATGATGCGGGCGATTTCTTCGTAGCCGAGGTCCTGTTGTTTGTGGAGGAGGAGGGCGGTGCGTTGGTTTTCGGTGAGGTTGACGAGGGCGTTGGCGAAGGCTTCCTCGATGTCGGCGCAACGGCGCTGGGAGTCGTTCTTGTCGGGGAGTTGGAGGGGGTCGGTGGTGGTGTCGTAGAGGTGGGCGGGTTTGCGGTGCTGGCGGCGGTGTTCGTTCAGGAGGACGTTCCGGGCGATGTGAAAGAGGTAGGTGGTGAAACGGGCGGTGGGCTGGTAGGTGCGGGCGTTGCGGTAGAGGCGGATGAACACGGATTGGGTGAGGTCCTCGGCTGTCTGGTAGTTTTTCAGGGAGCGGTAGAAGTAGTTGATGAGCGGGGCCTGCCATTTGGTGACGAGGATGCGCAAGGCCTGCTGGTCGTCCTGGGCAATGAGGCGCATAAGCTGAATGTTGGTGTGGTTTTCATCCGTGTTTTCCGTCGGTGGCGATGGCACTGTGTTGATCATGGGTGGCGGGGATGAGGAGGAAAAACCCCGTTGGGAGGGGGAAGTTGCTGCGGGCGTTTGCGTGGGGGTGACATTTGCTTTTGTGCGATCCTGCGTATTTCAAACCTTGCATCGGGGCAAGGAATTCACAGCAAGTCGCGCCCTTTTATTTTTATGCAGATTCGAAACGTTGCCGTCATCGCCCATGTTGACCACGGTAAGACCACGCTCACCGACCGGTTGCTTTACCAGTCTGGCATGTTCCGTGCGGAGGATCTCGACAAGCTTGCCGGGGGGCAGCACGGGCTGATCATGGACTCGGGGGACCTTGAGCGCGAACGGGGCATCACGATTACCGCCAAGAACTGCGCCATTCGCTGGCGCGATGCGCGTTCGGACTGTGAATGCAAAATCAACCTGGTGGACACACCGGGGCACGCGGACTTTGGCGGCGAGGTCGAGCGTGTGCTCAACATGGCGGACGGGTGCCTGCTTGTCGTGGATGCTTTTGAGGGGCCGATGCCGCAAACACGCTTTGTGCTCGGCAAGGCGCTCGCCTTGGGGCTCAAGCCCGTGGTTGTGATCAACAAGGTGGACAAACCCGCTGCGCGCCCCGAGGCGGTGGTGAACGAGGTCTTCGACTTGTTCGTGACGCTCAACGCGGCGGAGACAGCTCTCGATTTCCCGGTGGTTTATGCCTCCGCACGCGAAGGCTGGGCGACGCTCGACGCAGGGGAAATCCCCGCATTGCTTGCCGCCGGGAAAGATGTCGGCGGAGTGCCTGCCAAACGCAACCTGCGTCCGCTTTTCGAGACCATCATGGACACGATTCCCGCTCCTTACGCGCCGGGGTCCACGCGCGGCGCCACATCCGGCTTCCGCACCATCGAGGAGGCGATGGCGCATCCTCTGCAGATCATGGTCACGAGCATTCTCTACAGCGATTACGTGGGGCGCATTGCCGTGGGGCGTGTCACAGCCGGTGTGCTGCGCGCCTCACAACCAATGATCAGCCTTGTGGCGCGGGACGGCACCCTGAGACGGCAAAAAATCCTGAGTCTTGAGACTTTTGAAGGACTGCGTCGTGTCGAGACCGCCGAAGTGACCGCAGGGGATATCTGCGCCATTGCCGGACTGCAAAACGTCGAGATTGGCGCCACCATCACCGATCCCGAGACGCCCCTGCCTCTGCCCCCGGTGAAGGTGGACGAGCCGACGGTGACAATGGCCTTCCGTGTTAACGACTCCCCGTTCGCCGGACGGGAAGGCCGCTTCGTCACCGGACGCCAGATCGGCGAACGGCTTGAGCGAGAGCTCGAAAAAAACGTCGCCCTGCGCGTCGAACGCGCCCCCGGCAGTGACGCATTCCAAGTCTCGGGCCGCGGCCTGATGCATCTTGGCGTGCTCATCGAGACAATGCGCCGCGAAGGCTTTGAGCTCCAAGTGGGCAAGCCACAAGTCATCCTGCGCGACATTCACGGCGCGACGTGCGAGCCTGTCGAGACCCTCGTCATCGACTGTCCGGAGGCCAGCCAGAGCGACGTCATGGCACTCGTCCTCGGACGCAAAGGCGAGCTTCGGCACATGGACACCAAGACAGGCGCCACAGGCTGGCTGCATCTTGAGTTCAAAATTCCCTCACGGTCCCTCTTCGGACTGCGCACCCAGCTCCTCACCGCCACACGCGGCGAGAGCATCATGCACCACACCCTGCACGCCTACGAATCCCTCCGTGGCGAAGCCCCCCGCCGCGCCCAAGGCGTCATGGTCTCCAACACCACCGGCACCGTCTTCGCCTATTCGCTCGACAGACTCTTTGATCGCGGCGACTTTTTTGTGCGCCCCGGCGAAGCCATTTACGAGGGCCAGATTGTCGGCGAACACTGCAAGGACAACGACCTTCCTGTAAACCTCGACATCAATAAAAAGCTTACCAACGTCCGCGCCGCGGGTTCGGACGACCAAGCCCGTGTCAAGCCCCCCCGCCCCATGTCACTCGAAGCCTGCCTCGAATACATCGAAACGGACGAGCTCCTCGAAGTCACCCCCACTGCCCTGCGTCTGCGCAAACGCCACCTCACCGCCAACGAACGCAAAAAAGCCGGGAGACAGTAGCAGAAATTAAACATGTTGGAAAATAGGCATGGTCAGGAAATCGAGAGGGCGGGCAGGCGTTTGAGTATGCAAATACTTGATCGCACGCTCCGGAACCAGCGGGCGAATCGCAGGCGCGCGGTTGGCGCCCTCCAAGCAAGGCCGGTCAATTCCGGCAATTTGCCAAGCCCGCAATCGCACCCCCGCATCCTTTTTTTGAAAAAACTGCTTGCGCTCTCCCTT
>JAITIB010000017.1 GCA_031279675.1 Puniceicoccales bacterium
GGGAGGATGGAGAGGTAGCCGGTGTTGGCGAGGCGGCCCGTGCCGTAGAGGCGTTGGAGGTTGGCGAGCACGCGCGGGTTGCGGTCGGAGTTGCCAAAGGCGTGAGAGACCCAGTCGGCGTGCGGCAAGTGCAGAAGGTCCTTGGAGATCTTCGGGCTCTTGAAGTTCAGGAGGCTGTCGGCTTCGTTGCCGAGCAGCTTGGTGATTTCGGTGATGTTACTCATGTAAGAAACGTTGAACGGAGCCGCGCAGGGAAAGTGTCCCGTGGTGGCGTGGCAAGAGCTATTCTCGGGGCGTGTTATTTTCTCGGATAAATTCCCTTGAAAAAGCCCCTTTTGCGGGCAAGGTGCCCGCCTCGCCTTTCTCATTCATGATTTTGCCAATAGCCTTATGAGTTTTTTTCCTCAAATCATCCAAGGTGGCATGGGTATCGCCATTTCCAACTGGCGGCTCGCGCGCGCTGTTTCGGACGAGGGCCAGCTCGGTGTTGTGTCCGGCACCGCGATTGACTCCGTGCATTCGCGCATTCTTCAGGATGGGGATGCCGGCGGCCTGTTGCGTGGTGTTTACAAGAAGTTTCCCTTTCAGGAAATTGCCCAGCGCGTGATTGAGCGCTGGTTCACACCCGGCGGGAAGCCTGCCGACGCGCCTTACCGCCCCGTTCCCGCGTTTACCGACAGACCGGACAAGTCGTTGCGCGAGCTGACCACACTTTCCTGTTTTGGCGAGGTCGCCCTTGCCAAGGGGGACAACCCCAAGGCTGCCGTGGGCATCAACCTTCTGGATAAAATTCGCATCCCCCAGCTGCCTTCGCTCTATGGCGCGATGCTTGCCGGCGTGGACTATGTGCTCATGGGCGCGGGCATCCCGAGGCACGTTCCCGGGGTGCTTGACAAGTTTGCCGACGGGCAGCCCGCCACCGTCAAGTTTGATGTCGAGGGCGGAGAGGAGGCCGAGTGCACGTTTGACCCGTCGGAATTTCTCGGTTGCCCGGCGCCCAAGCTGAAACGGCCCAAGTTTCTGGCAATCATCACATCGGCCACGCTCGCCCTTTCGCTCGCCCGCAAGGCGTCGGGGAAAGTGGACGGCTTTGTGGTCGAGACCGCCATCGCGGGCGGGCACAACGCGCCACCGCGCGGCCCCCTTCAGCTCGACGCCACCGGGCAGCCCGTTTACGGCGCGCGCGACGTTCCGGAGCTGGACAAAATCGCCGCGATCGGACTGCCCTTCTGGATTGGCGGCGGGTGCGCCTCCGCCGCAAAGCTTGCCGCCGCGCGTGCCGCCGGTGCGGCGGGCATTCAGGTCGGCACCGCGTTTGCCTGCTGCGAAGAGTCGGGAATGGCCGCGACGCTGAGGCGCAAGCTCATCGCCCTTGCCAAGTCCGGAGCCGTGCGCGTCTTCACCGACCCATTCGCATCCCCGACCGGTTTCCCCTTCAAGGTCACCCAGGTTGAGGGCACACTCTCGGAGAAAAAAGTTTACGCGCAACGCAAACGCATCTGCGACCTCGGATACCTGCGCACGGCGTTCAAACGGCCCGACGGCACCCTCGGCTTCCGCTGCGCGAGCGAGCCCACGGAGGACTACATCCGCAAGGGCGGCAATCGCGAGGATGCGGAAAAGCGCGTCTGCCTGTGCAACGGCCTTCTCGCCGCCGCGGGGCTGGCCCAGATACGCAAAAGCAACCTCGTCGGAAACGTCGAACGAGGCATCGAGAGCATGATCGCGACCGCCGGCGACTCCCTCTCCGACATCGTGCGTTTCCTCAAAAACGGAGCCGACAGCTACAGCGCGCGCGACGTGCTTCAGGAACTCCTCTCGCCCTTCACCATGCCCTCCGGCGAGCCATTGCCCGCCCTCGCCTGAACAACGCCCAGCACCCCCGCCATGCCTGACGCCCGCCCCGACGCCACCGGATACGAAACCGTCATCGGACTCGAAATCCACGTCCAGCTCAGGACCCGCGGCAAAGTGTTCGCCCCCGCGCCCTACCTTTACGGCGGCGCCCTCCCCGACGACGCCGCGCCACAGGACATAGCGCCCAACACACTGATCGACCCCGTCGTCCTCGCGCTCCCCGGCGCGCTCCCCGTGCTCAACACCGCCGCGCTCGAACAAGCCATCCGCTTCGGCCTGCTCGTCAACGCCACCATCCCCGGGCACTCCAACTGGGACCGCAAAAACTACTACTACCCCGACAGCCCCAAAAACTATCAACTCACCCAAAAAGATCACCCCGTCACCCAAGGCGGCGAAGTCGAGATCGAGCTCCCCGGCCCCGCGCGCAACATCATGGGCGAACACAAGACAATCCGCCTCAACCACGCCCACCTCGAAGAGGACGTTGGCAAACTCACGCACACCGGCGCCACCTCGCAAGTGGACTACAACCGCGCCGGCGCGCCCCTGCTCGAAATCGTCACCGAGCCCGACCTGCGCACGCCCGACGAAGCCGTCGCCCTCCTGCACTCACTACGCCACCTGCTCAACACCGCCGGCATCTCCGACTGCGACATGGAAAAAGGCCAGATGCGCTGCGACGCCAACGTCAGCGTCCGCCCCACAGGCCAACGCCACCTCAACACACGCACCGAGATGAAAAACCTCAACTCCATCAGCGGCGTGAAAAACGCCATCGAATACGAAGCCCGCCGCCAGATCCGCGAAATCCAAGCCGGACGCCCCATCCCGCAAGAAACCCGAGGCTGGAACGCCGAGACCGCCCGCACCTACAGCCTCCGCGGCAAGGAAGACGCGCACGACTACCGCTACTTCCCCGACCCCGACCTCATGCCCGTCAAGATTGACAACGCCACCACAGCGCGCCTCCGCGCCACCCTCCCCGAACGCCCCTACGACCGCCAACGCCGCTACATGTCCGCCCCCCAGGACGGCGGCTACGCACTCCCCTACACCCTCACAAGCGTGCTCGTCGCCAACCTCCCGCTTTGCGCATACCTTGAGACCGCCATCGCCACCCATCCCCGCAACCCCCAAGGCGTCGCAAACCTCATCGCCAACGACTTCCTCGGCGCCCTCGCCGCCGCCAACGCCACCTTCGACCCCGCCCGCATCCCCCCCGCCCACCTCGGCACCCTCGTCCGGCACGCCGACGCCGGCACCCTCTCCAAGCAGCAAGCCCGTGAAGTTTTTCAGGAAATGTTCACCACCGGAAAATCCCCCGACACAATAATCGAAGAAAAAGGCCTCAGCCAAAGCAACGACACCGGCGAGATTGAAAAAATCATCCTCGAAATCCTTGCGCAACCCACCTCCGCCAAACCCATCACCGAATACAAAGCCGGTAACGAAAAAGCGCTCAACTCACTCAAAGGCCCCATCATGAAAGCCTCCCGCGGCAAAGCCAACCCGCGCATCGTGGACGAAATCATCCGCCGCCTCCTCGCCTGATTGCGACCGCGAAAACTTTTTTGAAAAAAAGGCTTGCGCGAACCCCGCTCCATCCCTTTTCACCCCCGCCAACAACAACGCCATGTCCACCCACGCCAACACCGCCACCAACACCGCCGCCCTTGGTTTCGCCCAAGACGCCGGGTCGAGTGGCCTCGACGGGACACTGTCGCGGTTGCGCCGCG
>JAITIB010000041.1 GCA_031279675.1 Puniceicoccales bacterium
AAGGAACCCATCGCCATTGCCGAAATCCGCCCCCGCCTCCTCAACCACAAAGCCACGACGCCCACCCCCCGCGTCCTCCTCAGCGGCGACGACCACGCCTCCTACGGCGCCCTCGTCAATGCCCTCGACGAAGTGCGCAAAGCTGGCATCGCCCAAGTCTCCATCGAAACCGCCCCCCGCCCCTCCGGACGCTGAGCAAAGGCCACCTCTTTTTCCATCCACGCCATGCGCCTCGACCTCATATTCGCAATCCTCCTCGCCGCCGCCATCCACGTCCTCGGCGCGTTTGCCCACAAACTCCTCCCCGGCGACGCCCCGCACGACGCCACCGCCCCCGGCCCCGCGCCCACCATCGCCCTCGCTCCGCTCCCGCAAATCGAGCCCGAGCCCCCCAATCCCGAGGATGCCAACACAGAGCCCCCCGATCCCATTGCCGAGACACCCCCGCCTCCCGACTTTCTTCCCGCCATGCAGCCCGACCTGCCCGCTCCCGTGCTCGACACCAATTTCCAGCAAACCATCCAGCCCCCGCCTCCCCCGCAACTCGGCACCACCGCAACGCTCGTCACACTCCCGCGCGGCAACTTTGCACCCCCCGTCACCGCCCCCAAGGACATATTCGACCTCAACCAGCTCGATCAAAAACCCGCCCCGACCTTCGACCCCAAGCCCAATTACCCCTACGAAATGCGCCGCTCCCGTATCAGTGGACGCGTGACCGTCGGCTTCATGATCGACGCCAGCGGCACCCCCCTCGCCCCCCACATCATCCGCTCCAGCAATCCCGGCTTTGAGGACGAAGCCCTGCGCACCGTCCTGCGCAGCAAATTCCGTCCCGGAAAAAAAGGCGGCAAAGCCGTCATCACCCGGAAAGTTGTCCGCGACATCGTCTTCACCTTCCCAACGGAGTAATTCCCCGCCGCGTGATTGCGTGCACGCAATGTTTTTGGAAAAACCAACTTGCGTGGGGTCCAACGAAACATCCGTGGGCCTCCACGAAACTTTCGTTGGGCATGACGAAGACGGCCCAACCTCTTCCAAACTAATCCGTTTTGAGGATGTGCAGGTTGGCCATGGAGATGCCGGAGAGCAGGGCGCCGGTGATGCCGAGGAAGCCTTGGTCGGTGCCGCACAGGAAGAGGTTTTCCCAGTGCGTGCGCCCGTCCCGGCGTTTGAGCGGGGCGCCGTAGATGGCGCCGTTGATGTGCCCCGTGTAGCGTTCGATGGTGAGCGGGGTGAACATGTCGCGGGCCGCGATGGCGGCGTCAAAGCGCGCGTCGGGAACGGGCGGGAGGTGGGCGCGCGCGGTGGCGTTGAGTTTGGCGTGCCATTCGTGCTTGGCGGCGGCGTAGGCGTCCGGGGAGAGCGCCTTCCAGTGTGCGTGGCTGGCGAGGGCGGTCACGCGCAGCCAGCCCTTGTCGAGCGAATGCGGCGGGGCGTAGGCGTAGTTGTTGGGGATGCAGATGACGCCGCTGCGCGGGTCAACGAGTGCGTCCGGCGACTCGTAGCGGAGGCGGTCGCTGTCGCAGTAGAAGAGGATGGTTTCCTGCCAGTGGAAGTCTTCGCGGGGGCGTTGGTCGAGGAGGGTTATTGTTTCGCAAAAGCTTAGGGCGCCCGGCGTGGCGGTGGCGTCGGCGGGTGCGCCGCAGAGGCGGTGTGTTTCGGCAAGGCCCGCGCTGGAGAGCACGGTGGTGGCGGTGAGAATCTCGCCGTTGTCGAGCTCGGCGGCGGTGACGCGTTGCGCGTCGGTGTGGAGGCGGCGCACGCCGGTGCCCATTTTGCGGGTGCCGCCCGCAGCGTGGTATTTTTCCAGGAGAAGGCGGAGGATTTGGCGGACGCCCTCGCGGGGGCGCGCGAAGCCTTCGTGGAAAAGGCTTTTCCACATGATGGCGAGCTGTGGCAGATCCATGTCGTTGGGGCGCGCGGAGCCGTAATAGAAGAGTGGCAGGAGGAGTAAATCGATGAGCTCGGGGTCGCCCAGGTGTTCGGCGAGGAAGGCGCGCGCGGAGCCCGGCGGGGCGTCCAGCGCGGTGTCGGGATAGGCGCGCAGGGCGGTGTCGAGGCGGCGCAGGGCGTCGGCCTGGCGCGGGTAGGCGTCGGCGAGCCGTGCCTCGAACCCGGCGAAGTTGTTGTTGGTGAACGCGATGCGTTTCCCGGCGAAGTGGATTGCGGAGTGGCGCTGCGGCGCGAGTTCGAGCGCCTCGTGGCGCAGGCGGAGCTGGCGGAGGATCTTGGCGAGCGGCGTCCCCTTCGCGCCCGCGGGCGTGGCGTTGGTGAGCGCGTGCAGCCCCGTGTCGTGGCAACGCCCGCCGCGCATGTAGTAGCTGTTGAGGCCGCCGGGCAGGGTGTGGCGTTCGAGGATGAGGACGTTTTTCCCGTAGTGCGCGAGGCGGATTCCGGCGGCGAGCCCGGACATGCCGGCGCCGATGATGAGAGTGTCGTAGTGTTTGCCGTGGAGGTCGCTCATGCGTGGGTTGTTTTGAGGGGGGGAGCCTTTTTTATTTCTTCCGTTTTTTCAATTCCGGTTAATGGTCCCGGCATGATTCCTTTCACGGCAGATGCGGCGCGCGCGGTGGCGTCGGTGGGCGAGGCGGGCGTGATCGCGCGCATTCGCGGGTGGTTGGGCGAGGGCGTCTCGCCGCCGCCGCCGCGAGGCATCGGGGACGACTGCGCGGTGTTGCCCGGCGCGCGGGAAGGGGCGCGCTTGGTGACGGTGGACAGTGTCGTGTGGGGGCGTCATTTTGATGCCTCGGTGCCGGCGCGCGCCGCGGGGGCGAAGTTGGTGAGGCGCAACCTGAGCGACATTGCCGCGATGGGCGGCGCGCCCGCGGACGCCGTGCTCGCGCTGGTGTGCGGCGGGGATGTCGCGCTGGAGTGGCTGGGGGCGTTTTTTGAGGGCGTCGGCGCCGCCTGCCGCGCCTTTGGCGTGGCCTTGTGCGGCGGGGATGTCGCGGGCGCGCCGCCGGGTTTTTTCAGCGCATCGCTGGCGTTGACAGGGTTTGCGCGGCGGCCCCTCTTGCGCGGCGGCGGGCGCGCCGGGGATGTGCTGCTGGTGACGGGGGCGCTGGGCGGCAGTTTGCTGGGCCGGCACGTGGACTTTGCGCCACGGCTTGAGGAAGGCCGCTGGCTGGCGGCGCGCCCGCAGGTGCGCGCGGGGATGGACTTGACGGACGGCTTGGCGAAGGACGCCCGCGCCCTGCTTCCCGCCGGCGTGGATGCGTGCCTGGATTTGGAAAAAGTCCCCGTGTCGGCGGCGGCTTTTGAACTGGCTGGCGGACGGCGCGAGGCGGCGCTTGCGCACGCACTGGGTGACGGCGAGGACTACGAATTGCTGATCCTCGCGGCGGCGGACGCCCTCGACACCTTGTGCGCGGACTGGGCGGCGTCCTTTCCCGCGCTCGCCCTGACGCCCATCGGACGCCTCGTGGAGACGCCGCCCGGGGGCGCTGGCGGACGACTGCTCGACGCCGCCACGGGGGAGCCCCTGTGCGCGAACCTTCGCGGCTTTGATCACTTTGCCTGATCCACCGCGTCCGCGTCCTGTCCGGGCGCCGGATGCGCGTTTGCCGGGACGCGATAGAAAACCTTTTCCATGAACAGCCCCCGCGCCGGCGCCGAGGGAACGGAGGCCAGCCGCGTTTTCGCATCGCGATACGCCACCAACTCCTCCGGCGTGAACTGGCCCAGGCCCACGGACAGGAGCCCGCCCACGATCCGGCGCACCATCTTGTAGAGGTAGCCGCTCGCCTCGGTCGTGATCACGATGCGCCGCCCCCGCCGCGCGACATCGAGCCGGCGCAAATCCTTCACCGGATTATCGCGCTCATTGCGCAGCCCCCCGTGCCCGCAGAACGCCGAGAAATCGTGCACGCCCAGCAACGCCCCCGCCGCCGCCTGCATACGCCCCGTGTCCACGCGCCGCGTCCCCAGCGAGAGGCAGTAGCGCGTCTCCATCGGCAGGGCGAACCCCTCGTAGAGATGATACCGGTAGCGTTTCCCGCACGCGGAAAAGCGCGCGTGGAAATTGCCCCGCCCCGTCCTCACGCCCCGGATCTGGATGCTCGGCGGCAACCCCGTGCGCACCGCCACCCGCAGCGTCTCCAGCCCGTGCGCCCACTGCGCGTCGAAGTGAAACACCTGCGCCCGCGCGTGCACACCCGCGTCCGTGCGCCCGCTCCCGTGGATGAGGATGGGCGTGTGAAAGATCTGCGAGAGACGACGCTCCAGAAAGTCCTGGATCGTGTTCCCGTTCATCTGGCTCTGCCAGCCATGGAACTCCGTCCCATCGTAAGCCACAGTGCAAACGAAGCGCGTGAACCCCGGCGCCAGATCATCCCGGCGCACGACCGGACGGCTGCGAAACGATTTCGACATTGAAGACACCCCGCGAAAGAAGTCCCCTCCCGCCCCCCGCCTCAAGCCCAAAGGACGGAACAAGAGGAAATGCCCCCCCTCGAAAACTTTTTTGGGAAAAATGCTTGCGCTCCCCCTCTCCACCCCTATTCACCCCCGTCAACAACACCGCCATGTCCACCTCCGCCAACACCGCCCCTGCCAGCACCGCCGCCCCTGCCGTCGCTTTTGTTGTTGGCGGAACGGCGTCCTGTTACGGAGTGCGGCTCCTTCCCGCCGAAGGCGGAATCGCGCGCAGCGCGACAAAGTCCCGTGCGGCCACGCACCCCGCCGCGGGCGGAAACTGGCGCAGCCCGGCAATGTCCTGTGCGGTCACGCACCTTGTTTGGAATGCGGAACCTGCCGCCGTAGGCGGAACATTTCGCGTAGCGAAATCAAAGTCCCGTCGAGGCCACTCGACCCCCCCCCCCCCCCTGCCGCTTCGAATACGACTCTGCGTTTCCCTCTGTTAAAGAGGAAGAAAGTTCCAAAAAACCTTGTCCGCCCCATTCGCACGCGTGCGAAGGAGCGCGGGAATTTTTTTTGGCCCATCGCACGCATTCGAAGGTCGCAAAATATTTTTTTGGCCCCATCACATGCGTTCGAAGGAGCGCGGAGATTTTTTTTTGCTTCATCGCATGCGTTCGAAGGTCGCAAAAAAGTATTTTTGGCCTTTCGCACACGTGCGAAAGCCATTTCGGGACATTTTGGCCCCATCGCATTCATTTTTCCCAAACCATCCCTTTCAACTGTATAAAAAAACATGAGTAACACACGCCAAACCGACCTCTTCAGCCGGAGCTCCCTGTTCAACGGGACACATTTCGCCCTCGTTGGCGGGTTCATCGCCGTGGGCAAACGCGCCGCCTTTGCGCGGGCATGAAGCTCTTTTTTTCTCACAACAACCAATAACCAAGCAGACAAAAAAATGAAAACAACATCCGTAACCCTCAAAACCCTCGGTTCCTCGCTATTTTAAGAGGGGAACGGCTGTCGAATCGGCTGACGACGGCTTGGGATATCCGTAACACCTGCAAGCTCTGCGGCATTCAGCTGGCGAATCTTGCGCCCCGATGGGGCGCGGCTCGGGTTGCCAAAGCAAGGCGGTTCCGTCGAGCATTCGCGAGGGTACGCAGGGGCGAATTGCAATCCGTCACAATACCGTTCCCCTCTCAAAATAGCGAGGAACCAAACGCTCACGTTGGCGGTGCTGGGGAGGTGGCGGAGGAGGAGGGGATGAGGTTTTTCCCCTAAACGTTTGTGTTGTCATAAAAGGGGGCGGGGGTGAGGGTGAGTGCGCCGTTGCGGAGGGTGATGTGGAGGGTTTGTCCGTCGTGGGTGTCGCCGCGGATGAGGGTTTTGGCGAGGGGTGTTTCGAGGTGGCGTTGGAGGAAGCGTCGGAGGGGGCGGGCGCCGTAAACGGGGTCGTAGCCGCGTTCGGCGATCCAGTCGCGGGCGGGGGGGGCGAGGGTGAGGTGGATGCGGCGGTCGGCGAGGCGTTGGTTGATGGCGGCGAGCATGAGGTTGACGATGGCGTGGATTTGGTCGAGGCCGAGGGGGTGGAAGAGGATGGTGTCGTCGATGCGGTTGAGGAATTCGGGGCGGAAGTGGGTGCGCAGGTCGGCGTGGACGGCTTCGCGGGTGCTTTCTTTGATTTCGTTGGAGGTGGCGTCGAGGGCGGCGTTGGCGAGGTGGCGCGAGCCGATGTTGGAGGTCATGATGAAGATGGCGT
>JAITIB010000059.1 GCA_031279675.1 Puniceicoccales bacterium
GTCAAAAGCGGACGAAGCGCACCTGTTCATCTTTGACCGCGAAAGCGGAAAAAGCTGGGAGGAAAAAATCTGGCACCGCGACGCCACCTCCACCACCCGCCCCATCTCCATCTGGGGCGCCTGATCGAATGCCTATGCTATTGCGCACGGTTGAATGCGCTCACGAGCGCGAGCAACCCGGCCATTTCGATGTTGCTGTGAATGCCACAGCCCCAGACGACTTTCCTGTCCGCGGAACGCTCCAAGGCGACATAGGCCGCGGAATCGGTCGCCGAGCCCGTGCCGATTGCGTGCGACCGGTAGTCGCACAACACAAAATTTTTCCAGCCACGCGCTTCCAGTGCGTTGACGAAGGCGTTTAACGGCCCGTTGCCATCGCCCCGCAACACATGCGCAACGCCGTTGAAGCGCACTTGGGCGGCAATGGCCAAGGCGTCGCGTTCGGGAACGTTTCGCTGTTCAAAATTCACGATATCGAGCGGGCGGGCAAGGTTCGCGAAATGTTCGCGGAAATGCCCGTGGATTTCCGCCGGGGAAAGATCGCGTTGCGCCGCATCGGCAATCGCGTTGATCACCTCCCCCACCTGCGCGTGCATGGCCTTCGGCAGGTCGAGTCCGAACTCGCGGTCGAGCACGTAGGCGACGCCACCTTTGCCGCTCTGCGAGTTGATGCGGATGATTGCCTCGTAGGAGCTCCCGATGTCGCGCGGATCCATGGTCAGGTAGGGCACCTGCCACAGGGTGTCCGGCGCGGCGCCCTCGCGCAAATCCATCCCCTTCTTGATCGCGTCCTGATGCGAGCCCGAGAACGCCGTGAAGACCAGATCGCCCGCATACGGGTGGCGCTCGTGGACGTTCATGCGCGTGCACCGCTCATAAACGCGGCGGATTCCCCCCAAGTCGTCCAAGGCCAGGCCGGGGTCAATCCCGTGCGCGTATAGATTCAAGGCCACCGTCACGATGTCCAGATTGCCCGTGCGCTCGCCATTGCCAAAGAGCGTCCCCTCCACGCGTTGCGCCCCCGCCATCAGGCCCAATTCCGTGGCGGCCACGCCCGTTCCCCTGTCATTGTGCGTGTGCAGGGAAATGACAGCCTTGTCGCGCTCCCGCAGGTGGCGGCAGAACCATTCAATCTGGTCCGCGTAAACATTCGGGGTCGTCCACTGGACAGTTTCCGGAAGGTTGAGGATCATGGGTTCCGCCGTGGACGGTTCCCATTCGCGCATGACCGCCTCGCAAATTTCCAGTGTGAAATCCAACTCCGTGTCGGAAAAGCTCTCCGGAGAATACTGCAGGCGCATCCCGGGCAGCCGCCCCGCGAGCGACTTCACCAAGCGCGTTGCGTCGGTGGCAATTTTCTTGATGGAGTCCCGCGACGCATCGCCGAATGTCACCCGGCGTTGCAACGGCGAAGTGCTGTTGTAGATGTGCACAATCGGCCTGCGCGCACCCCGCAACGCCTCAAACGTCCGCCGGATCAAATGCTCGCGGCACTGCACCAGCACCTGCACCGAGACGTCCCCCGGCACCAGCCCCTTCTCAAGGAGTTCACGGCAAAACGCGAACTCCGTGTCGCTCGCCGCCGGGAACCCGATTTCGATTTCCTTGAACCCCAATGCGACGAGCAGGCGGAACATCTCCAGCTTCTCGCGCACCCCCATGGGGCACGCAAGCGCCTGGTTGCCATCGCGCAAGTCCACGCTACACCACCTTGGGGCGGCAACGATGCGCGCATCCGGCCACCGCCGGTCGGGCAGCGAAACGGTCGGGAACGGTCGGTACTTTGTTATTGGATCACGTTGCATGAAAAAAGTCGGTGAAAGACGTTGAGTGTTGCTGGAAAAATCATCCCGCACAGCGGGAACACGGGCAAAAAATCACTCCCCCACGGGGAGCCGGCGAAGTCGCAAACAAAATGGAACCAGCGTAATCATTGAACACCCCCGGAAAATGCCCCCTGTGCCTCCGTTGTCAAAGCCAAAAAAGACCCCGCCAGCTCCCTCACCCACCTGCGATGCGGCCCCGACAACGCCACCGCGTCCAGCTCCCCCAGCGGCACCCACTGCAAATCCGTCCGTCCCGCAATCCGGCTCCCCAGCGCCGCCGACCAGCGCATGCTCACGATTTCCTCCACAATCCGCTGTTGCGAAATGCTCCGCCGCTTGCGCGCCACCAGCACCGCAAGCTCCCCGTCCGCGTCCGCCACCAACCCCTGCGCCAACGGCAATTCATGCAACCCCGAAAGCCTCCGCGCCCCCTCCGCATACCGGCACAGCAACAGCCGCCCCGCGCGCACCAGCCAAAGCCGTCGCACCACTACCTGCTCCACCACGCGCGGCGCAAACCGAGGAAGCCGCCCGGCAAGCCCTCCCGCGCGCGCCGCGCAAAACGACGCCACCGGGCACGCCCCGCACCGCGCCCCCTGCCGCCGGCAGCACACCGCGCCCAGCTCCATCATCGCCTCGTTGTGCGCCCCCGGATCGTCCCCGCCCACCAACGCCTGCGCAAGCGCCGCGAACGCCGTCACCGCATCCCCGTTGGAGCGGAACTCGCGCCCGTCCGCCACCAACCGCGCCAGCACCCGCACCACATTCCCATCCACCACCGCCACCCGCTCCCCGCACGCGATGCTCGCGATCGCCGCCGCCGTGTAAGGCCCCACCCCGGGCAGCCGCTCCCACTCCCCGACCGTGCGCGGCAGCGCGGGCAGCGCGCTCACGATCCCCGCAAGACGGTGCAGATTGCGCGCGCGGTTGTAATAGCCCAGCCCCGCCCACTCGCGCAGCACCTCCTCGGGCGACGCACCCGCCAGCGCCCCGAAATCCGGCCACCGCCGCACCCAGCTCAAGAAATACGGCGTCGCAGTCTCCACCTGCGTCTGCTGGAGCATGAACTCCGACACCACCGTCCGGTAAACCGACCGCGGAGCCCTCCACGGAAGCCGCCTCTGGCTCGCCGCAAACCACGTCCCCAATGCCCGCCGGAACGCCACCGCGCGCCCGAGGAGCACCGCTGCCATTTCCCCTCCCGTGCCCACCGGCCCCGCCACCGCCACCCTCTTTGTCTGTCTCGTCATTCCCGGCAAAATCGTTCCCGCACGCCCGCACTGTCAAATTGTTTGTTGGCCCGGCAAACAAAGGGGGGGACCGGGAGGCCGCATCAGGGGCGATTTTTTGTGGGAAAATCACAACGCCACTCCGAACATCCACGGATTTGATTCGCGATTTCCGTTGATGTCGAATGAATTGCGAATCGTTTCACGGGCGCGAAAAAAATTCCGTTTTCTTCGGAAAAATGCTTGCCATGAGCCGTTTATTGAACAACCGTTCAGTCTTCGAAATCAAAGAGCAACTGTTCAATTTATCCAAAACCAAAACCTAAACACCATGAACAACAACGACATAGCCAAGACGACAAGCACCACCCACGCCCTGCCTCGCGCAAGCTTCCTTGCCGCGGCAAGCCTCCTCGTGCCCTTCACGTGGACGCCACCTCAGGCCAGCGCAATCGATGTCACTTCTGGCACGAACCTCCAGACCATCGTCAACAATACCAACCGTAACGCGACATTCGACCTCAAGGGAGAGGTGAAATGGGGCAATGCCTTGGGCGGGGGAGGAAACGCGATATCGAGCGGAGCATCAAACATAGTGATCAACTCCAACGGACACATAATCAAACAAAACGACAATGGCGCATGGCTGGACTACAAGTCTGGCTCTGGCTCATCGCATTTTTTCACCCTGAAAAACACCTGGGTTCAAGGCGACCAAGCCTATTACACGGGCCTCTACGGACTCTTCCACGGCGATAATTTTTCGACCACAATAACACTCAAGCTTGAAGGCAGCACATTCGACAGCTTCCATGGGCGAGGCGACCTGCGCTCCGGAACAATCGGCCTTTCCTACTACAAATCCGCGCTCGTTGTTGACGGCGGAACAAGTGGAGTTACTTTCTCAAATAACAAAGGGGCTGAGGACCATTACGATGGCGCCGGAGTTTTCGGGACCTTCGGGAATAACTCAAGCCTCACACTGAAAGGGAACACGAGCTTCACTGGAAACTCGACCACGAACCACGGTGGCGCGCTCACGATATACGCAGAAAACACGAGCTCAAGCACGACGCTGCTCGTCAACTCCGGAAATGACGGAAAAGCCGTTTTCACCGGAAATTCCGCCGGAGGATTCGGCGGCGCCATCAATTTCTGGGGATACACCACAGAAAGCACCTTTGGCGGAGAGGCCGAGTTCACAAACAACTGGACCCACGGCAGCGGCTCCGGCATCAGCAATCGGGCGAAACGCGGGGGTGCCATCAACGTCGGTGTTGAGAATGGACAATCGAACATAGTCTTCAAAGAAAAAGTGACATTCACGGGGAACCGCGCCATCGGAATTTTGGCCACCGACCTTAGTGCCCAAGCTTGGGGCGGCGCGCTTTCTCTCACCGCGCAAGGCACAAATCTCGGCACCACGGATGGGAAATACACCGTCACTTTCGACAAGGCGGCGGTATTTCGCGATAATTACGCCGTGTCGTCGGCCACCGCCACAACCAACAAATTTGGCTATGGTGGCGCGGTCTATGTCGGCACGGGCACTGCAACCAACACAAAAAGCGTGACATTCGGCGCCGGCTCCTTGTTTGAGCGCAACCTCGCCCAAACCAAAGGCGGTGCCATTTATGTGAGCGCGATTGATAAAACGGACAACAGCGGCGGCATCATCACACTCAACGCCGACAACACCGGCGACATCACCTTTATGGACAACTATGACGGGGTTGCTTTCACCGCCGTTAACGCCACCAATTATCAGGGAACCTCCGGGACGCGCAACGCCATCCATTTTGCCGGAAACGGCACGTTGAACATCAATGCCACCGGCACCGGAAAAGTCCATTTTCACGACCCGATCACCGGAGGGCAGACCTCACTACAAGACACAAAAAGCTTGGTCACCGTGAAGAAGACAGGAGACGGCGATGTCATTTTTTATGGAAACAAGAGCGATATTTATGCCAGGACAACCGTAAGTGGCGGGAAGTTTGTCTTGAAAAATGGAGCCGAGTATGGCGCGCCAGTCATTCTGGGAAATGGAACCAGCTTTGATGTAAGCGGCAATGCCATTCTGGCCGCTGAGCGCGGGACACTCATTAATGCCAATAGTTTTTGGCTCAAAAACACAGCCACCCTGCAACTGCTCGCAGATGGCCGGACCGATGGCAAATTCACGATAAACGTCAACTCCCCCTTTCGCGGCGGGGAGTTTAGCCCGGACGCCACATTCATCTTTGAAATCAAGGGCGCGGATGCTCCCAGCCGAAACGCGGGCAAACTCGGGTTTGCAAACACAACTCCCACGTTTGGTAGCACGCCTGCGCCCAAGCTGAAATTCGACACGAGCCAATGGACGGAGAATCTCTCAAATTTGAGCAATCAGGACTACGTATCCATTACCCTGATCGAAAAGTTTGGCTACAACGGCGCATTCCAAAATGGCTCGGTGATTGCGCCCAGCGTGTTTGGGCTCACCGATGCGGACATGGAAATGAACGGCGGCAAGTTCCAGTTTGAGTATGCAAACAACAATTTGTATCTCAACCAATTCGACGCCTACCCCATCCCTGAGCCCTCGACCTACGCCTTGCTGGGCGGCATTGGCGCGGTGGCGTTGGCCGTGATGCGCCGGAAAAAACGCCGGGCCTAAGTTCCGCGAGAACGCTTGACAAACCCCGCGCCAATGCCACTGACGCGGGGTTTTGTGCCAGACAATCCGCATGTTCCCGCCGCCTCCAAAAAAGGGGGGAGACCGGAGGCCGGGACAGACCGGATTTCCCCAAAAAAATTCAATGGCATCGCATCATCCGATTATTCGAATTTCCGATCTCCTTTGAATACAAATGAATTGCGATTCCATTATTCTGCCCTGAAAAACAAGGTTTTCTTCGACGAAAAAGCTTGCGCAATGGTGTTTTTGAGCAATCGTCTGCATCGGAACAAATCCAATACCATGAACACCAAGCGCCGCATCCCCACAACAACCGCCGCGCACGCCCTGCGTCGCGCACACTTCCTCTCCGCCGCAAGCCTCCTCCTCCCCCTCACTTGGACGCCACCTCACGCCAGCGCTGTGTCTGTCACTCGAGGCGAAAACCTTAGGGACCACGTCAATAATACGAACCGTAATGCGACGTTTGACCTCTCGGGAAATGTGAAGTGGAGCACAGGCGTAGGGAACACGGGGAACGCAATAAGTGCGAACTCGGACATGGTGATTAACTCCAACGGCAACACAATCACACAAGACAATGGCGGTTCGTGGTTGAACTATACAGGCGGAACCCAGCATGTCCTCACCCTCAAAAACACTCTAGTTCAAGGCGATTCGAACTATGGATCGGGGCAGTGGGGATTGTTCCACGCCAGCAATACTTCCATGACGGTAGCACTTGTGCTGGAGGGCAGCACGTTCGACGGTTTCAAAGGCTACGGATCGGATCACTCAGGTTCAATCAGTTTCTCCTATTATAAGGCCGCTCTTGTTGTCGATGGCGGGCAAAAAGGGGTTATTTTCTCGAATAACAAAGGGGCAAGTGGCAGTAATGACGGTGCCGGAGTTTTCGGGACCCATCAAGACGGTTCAAGCCTCACCCTTAAGGGGAACACAACATTTACTGGAAATTCAACCATGAACTATGGTGGTGCGCTCACAATCGATGCAGAAACTGGAAATACGACACTTGCCGTCAATATCGGCAATGATGGAAAAGTCGTTTTCGATGGAAATTCAAGTCAAGGATTCGGAGGCGCCATCAATTTTTGGGGATATAATACGAGCGGCACTTTTGGCGGGGAAGCCCTGTTTCAAAACAACTGGACGCAAGGTAACGGCTCCGGTATTGATGACCGGTCAAAACGCGGTGGTGCCATCAACGTCGGGTTTATGAATGGACAATCAGACATAAATTTCAGGGAAAAAGTGACATTCACAGGGAACCGTGCCATCGGAATTGTGGCCACCGATAAAAAATCCCAAGCTTGGGGCGGCGCGCTTTCAGTCACCGCACAAGGGACAGGTCTCGGCACCACAAATGGGACATACAGCGTTATTTTTGAAAAGGCTGCGGAATTTAAAAACAATTACGTGACATCGGCAGCTTCAGGCGATTACAAAGTTGGCAATGGTGGCGCGGTCTATGTCGGCGTGGGCACTTCAACCAACACAAAGAGTGTGAGATTCGGCGCCGGTTCGTTGTTTGAAGGCAACCTCGCCCAAACGAAAGGCGGTGCGATTTATGTGAGCGCGATTAGTGGCACGGCAGACAGCGGCGGCAGAGTTACGCTCAACGCCGATAGCAACGGGCACATCACCTTTAAGGATAACTATGAAGGGGTTGTTTTCACCAAGGTTAGCGACACCAATTATACCCGAGACGGAACGTCCGGGACACGTAATGCCATTCATTTTGCCGGAAATGGCGTTCTGAACATCAATGCCACCGGCACCAGCGCAGTCCATTTTTACGACCCGATCACTGGCGGGCAAAATTCTGCAAGTAACTTGGTAACTGTCAGTAAGACCGGGGATGGCGATGTCATTTTTTATGGAAACGACAGCAAGGTTCATGCCGAAACAACCGTAAGAACCGGGCGGTTTGTCCTGAAAAATGGGGCCAGTTATGGTGATACAACATCAGTGGCACAAGCGGTGTTTACCGTTGGGACTTCTGGCGTTTTGGTTGGCGAGCGTGAGACAGCCATCAGTGCCAACAAGTTTGTTGCGTCCTCTGGTGCCGAGTTGCAGTTGGCCGCTGAGGGGGGGCCCACTGGCAGGCTGACGATAAGTTCCCAGACAACACCAAGCATTCATAACGATGCCCGGTTGCTGTTTGAAATCAAGGGCACCGACGATACCAGCCGAAACGCGGGCAAACTTGGATTTTCGGGCTCCGCTCCCACCTTTACAGAAGCCAATGCGCCCGAGGTGAAATTGGACACGAGCCAATGGACGGAGGATCTCTCCATTCTTACTAATCCGCAATACGTCTCGATAACCCTGATCGAGGGTTTTGGCTACAACGGCCTAATCCAAAATGGCTCGGTGATTGGGCCCGGCGTGTTTGGGCTCACCTATGAGGAACTGAAAATAAACGGCGGTAAGTTCCGGTTCCAATATGCAAACAGCAATTTGCTCCTCAACCAGTTCGATGTCTATCCCATACCTGAACCCACGACGTATGCATTGCTTGGCGGTCTTGGCGCGGTGGCGTTGGCGGTGATGCGCCGGAGAAGACGCCGGGCGTAAAAAAAGCTCATTGAAAATCCCGCGGGCGAAAGGCCGGTGCGGGATTTTTTTTATCCGCAGGATGGCGAATCCCTGCGAGGTGGCGTCAATTTTTGCTTTTACCGCCGCCGCAAATCGCCAAGACAGGAGGCCACAACGCATGATACCCGGGGAACAAATACAAAAATTCAGGGCCCGCGCCGAGGTTTTCCACGGCGAGGAGGAGATACTTACCCGCCTTCAGGCGGGCAAACGCCTGCGGGTGAAACTCGGAGTGGATCCGACGCGGCCGGACCTGACATTCGGGCACATGGTTGTGTTGAACAAACTGCGCCAGTTTCAAGATTGCGGGCATCAGGCGGTGCTCGTCATCGGAGATTTCACAACGCGCATCGGGGACCCCAGCGGGCGTTCCACGACGCGTCCCGTGCTGACCGAGGAGGAGATCAACGCCAACGCGGCCACTTACCTTGCCCAGGCCGAAAAAATTCTTGATCCGCACAAGACGGAGGTGCGCCGCAACAGCGAGTGGTTTGGGGAAATGTCCTTTCAGGACGCGCTCGCGTTGAGCCGCCAGATGACGGTGGCGCGGATGCTTGAGCGCGACGATTTTTCCAAGCGCCATGGCAATGGCACGCCCATCTCGCTCATTGAGTTTCTCTACCCCCTGCTGCAGGGGCACGACTCGGTGGTGCTCGACGCGGACATTGAGCTCGGTGGCAGCGACCAGCTCTTTAACATGCTCGTCGGACGCCAGCTCCAGAAGGAAGCCGGGAAGCCCGGGCAGGCGGTGCTCGCCATGCCCCTGCTCGTCGGGCTGGACGGCGAGCGCAAGATGTCCAAGAGCTACGACAACTACATCGCGTTCAACCACGCCCCCAAGGACATGTTCGGGCGCGTCATGTCGATTCCCGACCCGACGATGTGGATCTATTACCGCCATCTGCTCGAAACCCCCGACGGGGAAATCGCCCGTTTGCAGGCGGCACTCCACCCGATGGAGGCAAAAAAGCAGCTTGCCGCCCGCCTCGTCGCACGTTTCCACGGCGGGGACGTTGCGGCGCACGAGCGCGCGCAGTTTGAAAAGGTTTTCACTCACCACGAAGTCCGCGATGACATGCCGCAATACGCATGGGGGGAATTTTTCCCCGGGGACGCCACCGCGGATGCCCCTCTTGTGGACATTCTTGCCGCAACCCGCCTTTTCCCGAGCAAGAAGGAAATCCGCCGCCTCATTGAGCAGGGCGCCGTGCGCGTGGACGGGGAAAAAATCGACGACGCTTCCGCACGCATCCGCAGGCCCGCCGCCGACGCCACCTTCCAAGCCGGCAAGCGCACGTTCTTCAAGCTTCGCGCATAGGCGCCGGTTCGTTATTCGGCGGGGGCGCCGCCCGTGACGGCTTGCATGAGGAGGAAAAACACGTCGGTGTTCTCGACGACGCCGTGAAAGAGTCCGGAGGCGTGCCCGGTGGCGCTCAACGGGACGTCTGCGCCGGTGTGGACGGCATGGATGCCGCTGACGTGTCCGGTGACTTTGTATCCGCCGGCAGTGTCGCGCTCCTGCGGGGTTCCGGGATAGGCGTTGAATCGCGAGGTGCCGCCATGGGATGTTTTTTTGTCGTGGACCGGGCGCGGGTTGGTCTTCCAGTCCTCGTGCCGGTCGGGGTTGGCGGCATAGCCGATGAGGAGGCGTCCGTCGATGTCGAGCGTGACCGGGTAGCCGTCCTTGGGGTCCAGAGTGTAACGCGGGAAGCGGGCCTTTTCGTAAGTCCCGACGGCGGCCTTGTGCGCGGATTCGCCTTTCAAGGATTCGAGTTTTTCGCGGGTGGCGTCGGCGGCACCAATGATGCCCGCGCCGGAGCACTCGTGGTCGGCGGTGACGACGATGAGCGTGCCGGGATTTTTTTCCGCAAAACGTCTGGCAACGCCAACGGCCTTGTCGAACTCGATGGTGTCGAGGATCCAGCGCTCCGTGTCCATGTTGTGGGATTGTTTGTCAATGGACGCCCCTTCGACGAGGAGGATGAACCCGTTGGGGTTGCCCTTGTTGAGGACGCGCAGGGCGGCGTCGGTCATTTCCTCAAGGAGCGGCTGGTTGGGAAATCCATGATCCGCGACGACCGTTTTTGCGGCGCCTTTTGGGGCGATGCCGCGGCGTCCGTCTATTTTATCCTTGGCGACGTTCATGTGGGAATTGGCGAAGAGACCGATGAGCTTGGTGGTTGCGGGGTCGGCGGCGAGGGCGGCCAGCGTGGCGCTGTCCGACGCGAATGAGAAGCCGGCGTTTTGAAATTCCGAGAGGAGAAAGCGGTTGCGGCGGGTCTGTTTTCGCGGGACGCAATTCCACGCGTTTGCAAGCTCGTCGCTGATGCCTGCGGTGGCGTCGGAGATGCGCTCGGAACCGGGAACGCCGCGGGGAAGAAACCATCTGAGCCCGCCGCCGAGGAGGACGCGCAGGTTGGAAAGCCTGACTTGCTCATCCAGATAGCCGTCGCAAATGCCGGTGCCCCTGTCGCGGTTTTGCGTGTGGCTGCCAAAGGCGCCCGGGGTGGCGTCGGCGACGTCGGCGGTTGTCACTATGCCAAGGGTTTTCCCCTGGGTGCGCGCGAGGTATTCGCCGATGAGCTCAATGCGCGGGTTGTCGAAGGTGTCCGTGGTGTCGTCGGGAAAAACGCCCAGCTGGTTGTTGTCGCCCTTGTTGCCGGTGGTGTAGCAGGAGGCGCCGGGGGCGGAATCGGTGACGATGGAGTTGAGTGAGGCTGTCTTGACGAGCGCGATGTTGGGCAGGTCCATTTCCAGCGGCGCATAGGTTTTCCCTGAGCTGATGCCGCGATACACGATGCGGGCGGCTGTGCGGTGGGCAATGCCCATGCCGTCGCCGATCATGAAAATGACATTCTTGGCGGCGCGCCCTTTCGGGGAGAAGCCACGGATCTCAAAGTTTCCGGTTGCGGAAACTCTCTGCCCGTCGCTTTGCGTGGCTTCGATGCGGAGCGCACGCACGCCGGTTGCGTCGCTGGAATAGGCGCGGAGCGTGGGCGCGACGCTGCCGGGGGCCACGCCCTTGGCAGTGCAGGGAATGAGGGTGAGGACGCCGGGGACTTTTTTGCCGTCCACAAAAAACCGCGCGTCCGTGATGGTTTTTCCGGAATCGGGTTGGACGGTGGCCGAGAGATCAAAGCGCTGTCCGGTGAAAAATTGGGCGATGTAGGGCGCGCCCTCGCGCCCTTCGCTGAATTTGAGGCTGGGCGGCGTCAGGCGCGTCACTCGCGGCGCGGCGGTGGCGTCCGCAATGGCAAATAATGCGAGGCCGGCCAGCAGGAGCGGCGCAAGCGTGGCATGTCGTGAAATTCCCATGGATGCGCGGGAGGCGTGTCTTTTCATTGCGGGACGCATGATGCACGGATGCCGGAAAATGTCGAGGCGCCGCGCACTTCATGAGCATCCGTGCTTGAACGTGCTGGCATCGCATGTTTATCCAAACCCATGCAGAGAAGAATCCTGACCGCCGCCGCCACCGCCCTTGCACTCGGTGCGCTTGCGCCCTGCCCTTCCGTCTGCGCGGATGAAGTGCGGCTCAAGGACGGCACCGTCATCAAGGGCATCATCAACAGCGTTGAAAACGGCACCCTGTCCATCACCCCGGGATACAACGCGGAAGATCCCTCAAAGTCGTTCAAGTTCAAGACCGAGGACATCCAGACCTTTACCACGGAGGAAGCGCTTTTTGTCGGGACTGCCGCCGAGGAAAAAAAGACCTTCGACAACGTCACCCACGGCAAGGTCGAGGCCACGGCCAACGGCATACGCATCCTCACCTCCACGGGAACGACGCTCGCGCCGGTGTCCCAGGTCAAGGCTGCCTGGCGCACCGCAAAGGACAGCCCGCAGGCGCGCCAGTTGCAGAAACTTGAGCACAAATGGGATGCGGAAGTTTTCACCGATTTGCGCGGCAAGTCCGGCAACTCCGACCAGATTGGCGCGTCGGTGGGATTCACCGCGACGAACACCGGCCCCGAGGACACGCTCAGGTTTTACGGGCGTTACAACTACTATCGCACGGACGGCAACAAGTCTGCCGACGATCTTGTCGCCGGCGCCGACTACGACTCGCGCTTCACGGAGCAGTTTCTCTGGTTCGCGCGCACGAACAATGGATACAACCGGATCAACCTCATGGACTTTTACTCCGAGACGGCGGCGGGCGGCGGTGTCATGCTTCTCAACGAAAAGGACCACAAACTTGAGCTGCGCGTCGGCGTGGGTTACCGCCACGAGACGCGCGCGAACAACACCTATCTGGACAAGCCCAGCCTGTATGCCGAATCCAAGTATCAGATCGCCTGGGAATGGGGCCAGTTCGAGGACCGCCTCAACTGCATGCCGGTGCTGGACGAATTCGGAAACTTCATCCTCAAGCATGAGGCCTACGTCGAGTTCCCCATCGCAAGAACGTCCAATTGGAAAATCCGCATGGGCGTTTCCAACGAATACAACAGCCGCCCTCTTCCGGGCGTGAAATCCCTGGACACGACGTATTTCACCCGGATCGTCTTCTCGTTCAAGTAGGCGCAGTCCGCGCCTCAGAGCCGGACGGGAAACCCGCCGTCGCGCAGTTTTTCCTTTGCGGAACGAATCGTGTGTGTCCCGAAGTGAAAAATGGACGCGGCCAATACCGCGCTGGCGCGGCCTTCGCGCACCACGTCCACAAGGTGGTCAAGCGTGCCCGCGCCGCCGCTCGCAATGACGGGCACCGAAACGGCCTCGCTGACGCGCCGGGTAAGCTCAAGGTCGTAGCCCGCCTTGGTGCCATCGCAATCCATGCTCGTCAGCAGGATCTCGCCCGCGCCCAGGGCCACCACCCGGCGCGCCCAGTCGAGCACGTCAAGCTCGGTGCGGTTGCGCCCGCCATGCGTGTAAACGCGCCATGAGGTGGCGTCGGGCTCGCGCCGCGCGTCAATGGCGACAACGATGCACTGGTTGCCGAATTTGCGGGCGGCGTTAAGCACCAGATCGGGGTCGTTGATCGCCGCGGTGTTGAGCGACACCTTGTCGGCGCCGGCGTTGAGCATGGCGCGGATGTCGTCCACGCTGCGCAGTCCGCCGCCGACCGTGAGCGGCATGAAAACCTCGTCCGCTGTGCGCTCAACGACATCGCGCATGATGGCGCGCCCGTCGCTGGATGCCGTGATGTCAAGGAAGACAAGCTCGTCCGCGCCCTGCTCCTGATAGGCGCGCGCGGACTCGACGGGGTCGCCGGCGTCCCTGAGCTGTTCAAACTGGACGCCCTTGACGACACGCCCGGCCTTGACATCCAGGCAGGGAATGATGCGCACGGAGAGCATGGGCGCGGTGGCGTGGCGGTTACTTGGATGTGTAGTCGGCCTGGGAGCCCTTGATGTTTTTCTTCTGAACCCAGGGCATGAGGGCGCGGAGACGCTGCCCTGTTTTTTCGACGAGATGTTTTTCCCCGGCGGCGAGGAGTTTCTTGTAATTCTTGAGCCCGCCCTTGTGTTCGGCGACCCATTCCTTTGTGAATTTGCCGGTTTGGATTTCCTTCAGGATTTTTTTCATCTCGGCCTTTGTCCTGGCATTGACGACGCGCGGGCCGCGGGTGATGTCGCCATATTTCGCCGTCTCGGACACGGAGAAACGCATTCCGGCGATGCCGGACTCGACCATGAGATCCACGATGAGCTTGAGCTCGTGCAGGCACTCAAAATAGGCCATCTCGGGCTGGTATCCGGCCTCGACAAGCGTTTCAAAGCCGGCTTGCACAAGGGCGCTGGCACCGCCGCAGAGCACGGCTTGCTCGCCAAAAAGGTCGGTTTCGGTTTCTTCCTTGAACGTGGTCTGGATGACTCCCGCACGGGTGGCGCCAATGCCGTGCGCCCACGCGAGGGCGATTTTCTTGGCGTTGCCGCCCGCGTCTTGCGCGATCGCGATGAGGGCGGGCACGCCCTTCCCTTCCACGTATTGGGCCCGCACGATGTGCCCCGGCCCCTTGGGGGCGACCATGGCGACGTTGACGCCGAGCGGGGGCTTGATAAGTCCGTAGTGGATGGCGAGCCCGTGGATGAAGAGGATGGTTTTCCCCTTGGCGAGGTTGGGCTCGATGTCCTTGGCAAACACGTCGGCCTGTTTCATGTCCGGCAGTGCGATGAGAAGCACGTCGGCACGCTTCACCGCTTCCGCAGTATCATAGACTTGGAAGCCTTTTTTCTTGGCCGCCTCGATGGATTTGCTGCCCTTGTAGAGGCCGACGATGACTTTGTTCCCGCTGTCCTTCAGGTTCATCGCGTGGGCGTGCCCTTGGGAGCCAAAGCCGATGACGGCGAGTGTTTTCCCTTTGAGATAACCGGGCGTGGTGTCCTTGTCTGTATAGACTTTTGCTGGCATGGTATTGGTGTTGATTTGTTTTTTTGGGTGAAAAAATGCCTCACTGTCCCCTGGGGAGGGCAACCTGCCCGGTGCGGGCGACTTCGAGAATGCCGTAGGGCTCGATGAGCTTGAGAAATGCGGCGGCCTTGGGCTCGTTGCCCGTAAACTCAATGATCACGGAACCGGGCGCGACGTCTATGATTTTCGCGCGGAAGAGCCCGGCAATTTCAATGAGCTCGGAGCGCGTCCCCTTGGTCGATTTAACTTTGACAATGACGAGCTCGCGCGCGACGTGCTCCTCGTCCGTGAAATCTTGCACGGTGATGACATTCACGAGTTTCCCGAGGGCGCGCACACAGCGGTCAAGCGCCGCCTCGTCGGCAATGACTGTCGCCGTGATGCGCGAGAGGTCCGGGTCGTGTGTGGGCCCGACATTGAGGGTTTCGATGTTAAAACCGCGTCCGCTGAGCATTCCGGCGACGCGTGCGAGGACACCGAACCGGTTCTCAACAAGCGCTGAGAGGGTGTGTTTGGTCATTATTTTAATGGCGGACATGCATGAGTGAGTTGGTGGACGAAGAGGGGCTCGAACCCCCGGCCTTCTCGGTGTAAACGAGACGCTCTAACCAACTGAGCTATTCGTCCTTGGAAAGAGGAAGCGCGACACTGCCGTCTCACGGCAACGTGGCAAGGTTAATTCGAAACAATGCGGGCGCGGCTCAAAAGGTGTCGGGACGCAGTGCCCCGGCAATTTCGCGCTGGATTGCGAGCGTGGCGGCGACCGGGTCCGGCGCCTTCAAAATCGGACGGCCCACCACAATGTGAGTCGCCCCAAAGGCGGCGGCTTCCGCAGGCGTGAGCGTGCGCTGCTGATCGTCCGCCACAGCGCCGCCGGGACGAATCCCAGGAGTGACGAGCAGGGGGCCGGGACCGAGTTCCCGCCTCAACAACGGGAGTTCCCGTGGCGAGCACACCAGCCCGGACAGGCCCGACTCCACCGCCATTTTTGCAAGCAAGCGCACCTCCGCATCGGGGGCGAACGAAATGCCAACGGCGGCAAGCTGCGCCGCATCCATGGAGGTCAGCACTGTCACGCCAAGCAATTCCGTGTTTGGAAGCGCGTCTCGGGCCGCCTCCATCGCACGGGACAGCATCGCGGGACCGCCAAGCGTGTGCACAGTCAGCAGGGAACAGGGCCGCCCGCGCAAACTTTTGATGGCGGAAACCACGGTGTTCGGAATGTCATGCAACTTGAGGTCGAGAAACACCTTGAAGCCCTTCTCCGCAAAACTGTCCACAATGCCAGGACCGTGGCGGGTAAAGAGCTGGAGACCGAGCTTGACCCAGCGCAACTGCCCGCGCAGGGGACTTGCGAGGGCATGTGCCTCGTCCTGCGTTTCGACATCAAGCGCGAGAATCAGCTCGGTCATTTTCTCCAAGGATTTGTCGTGTTGGCATCCGGGCATCACTTGGCGTGATGCACCAGCTTCGTGCGCAACCCGTAGGCGGCGATGACGATGAAGCAAACCAAGGCGACAACAAACGAGAAACGCATGCTGTTCAGTCCAAGGAAATCGATTTTTTGGTCGATGATCCAGCCTTGGATGGGCGTGAAGATCGCGCCGCCACCGATGGCCAAAATCAACCCCGCCGAGCCGAGCTTGGCATCGTCCCCGAGATCGCGCAACGCGATGCCGTAAATGGTGGGGAACATGAGCGACATGCAGGCGGAAACAGCAACGAGGCTGGCAAGCCCGAGCGGGAGGAAATTACCGCTCAAACCAGTCGTAAACGGCACCGCAAAACCAGCGCTGGCGGGGATGAACATGACCCCGAGAATGAGCGCTCCGCCACCCATGGCGAGTGCGGCGAGCAATCCGCCCGGGCTGACGTATTTAAGAAGATAAGTGCAGATAAAACGGCTCGATACAAAGGTGACCATCGCGACCGTGTTCCAGCTTTGCGCGTCGGATTTGGGGAGGTTGAATTCCTTCACCGCATAGTGAATGATGAAGGTCCAGCACATGATTTGGACGCCGACATAAAATGCCTGTGCCACCACGCCTTGCAGGTAGGCGCCATTTTTGAAAAGACGTTTCAAGGTCGGCCCGACTTGCAGCTTGGGATCGTTCACCTTTTCGCACTCCGTTTCCGAGCCGGGCAAGCGCGCAAAGAAGAAATATGCGAAAACACAGGCGACCACTATGCCAAGGATGATGTAGGGAAGCATGATGACGTTGATGTCGGCATTTTGCGAAACGAGGAAGGCGTTGGCGTCGGCAACATCCAAGGCGGCGCGCACCGTTTCACTCTTGGGAACCGGGGCAAACGGATTGGCATTGTAATAAGCATCCAGTTTTTCTGAAAAACTTCCCGAAGTGGCAGACTCAACAACCGCCTTGATGGCGGGATTTTCTTTGAATCTTTCATGGCCCGCAAGCATGGCGATTTTTTCCGGGGAAATTTTGTCAAGCACCTCAAGCCCGGCACCGGTGTTGGACTCCAATTTTTTCAGAATGAAATGCGTTGCAACAAGCATCCCGGTAAGCGAGCCAATGGGGTTGAATGCCTGCGCGAAATTCAAACGGCGCGTGGCAGTTTCCGGAGGGCCGAGGGAGAGGATGTAAGGATTGGCGGTTGTTTCGAGAAAGGAAAGGCCGCATGTCATCACAAAATACGCGACGAGAAAGAGCTCGAAACGGACCGCGCCACCGGCGGGAAGGAAGAGGAGACAGCCAAGGACGTAAAGGGCGAGTCCAACAAGTATGCTGCGCTTATAGTTAAAACGTCGGAGAAAAAGCGCGGCGGGAATGGCCATGAGGCAGTAACCTCCGTAGAAGGCGAACTGCA